>NZ_CAXAUM010000007.1:0-196357 GCF_963972555.1 uncultured Roseovarius sp. | reverse complement strand
AAACCGTGGGGGAAGAATAACGTCCTTCAAGGCTGACTTCTTCAGCAGCCTGTTAGAGCTGCTCATTAGGGTTGACATTGCATTGTGAACACATCAAATCTGTGAGCAGAACCCTTGAGCACAGGATGACCCGTCATGAACAAGACAATTCTCTACGCCCGCGTCTCCACGTCGGAGCAGACCAGCGACCACCAGCTTGAGCAAGCCACCAAGGCAGGCTTTCAGATCGACGAGGTGGTGACGGACCACGGCGTCTCGGGCGTTAGCAGCCGTCTTGCAGATCGTGAAGGGGGCCGTGAGTTGCTCTATAAGCTGCGCGATGGTGACACCTTGGTGGTCCGTTGGCTTGACCGTCTGGGGCGCAACTACAAGGACGTGACAGACACGCTCAGGGGCCTCCTCGACAAGGGCGTGACGGTCAAAACGGTGATCAACGGGATGGTCTTTGAGGCGAACCCTCGTTCAGCCATGGAGAGAGCCGTGAGGGACGCCTTGATTGGTTTCATGGCGGCACAGGCAGAGGCGCAGGCCGAGGCTACCAAGGAGGCGCAGAGGGCTGGCATCGACCACCACAAGGCGGCATCCCCGGAGAAGTTCAAGGGCAGAAAGCCCGCCTTCGACCGGGACCAGTTCAAGCAGGTCGTCGCGTTGCTGGAAGCCGGGCAAGGCCAGTCTGCTATCGCAAAGGCCACAGGCGTGAACAGGAATGCCGTTATCCGCATTGCCAAGAACCCGGCGAAGGTCGAGGCGGCGTTGGAGCGGTGGGGCGTTTAGGTGCCTTGTGACGATTAACCCGCCCCCAATCGGTTGCTGATTAACCCACCCCCTATTAACCCGCCGCCTTGCCCTAGAGGAAGACGAACATGGGGCACCCGCCTGCGCATCGACCAGATGGCCGTGTTGGAGATGCTCCAAGTGTCATCTCAAGTCCACCGGGAAGGAAATCTCTCGGACCGAAGTTCTGGCAGCTCTCATGGCTGAGGGTCTCGAACGCACAATCGATCACGCGAATTTCGGCAGCAATCCGTCTGACGTCACGAACGACTGACGCCGCCCATCAACCCGTCTAAGGACAAACACCAAGTAAGGAAAACTAGAAGTCCAATTAGATCATCGCAACTGGCACATAGGAAGCGTCTGCATCGACCCCCCACAACAATGACCTGCCCTCGACCGTCCAAACCGCCGCGAGGAAGCCTTCAGCTAATATTCAGGTTATAAGTTGTGTTGACCAAATGCGATGTTTCTCGCAGTGTCGTAGTTTCGATGGGCGCTATTGATGGATAAAATTATGAAGACATTACCGGTTTTGGTCTTCGCTTCGTGCATTTTTATATCCCCGGTCTCTGCACAAATAGTTCTTGGTCCGGAGTTTGACCCAGAAGACGAACTCTCCCTTTGCCGCACGTCGATAAATGGCGAGAAGAAATGGGTGATTTTCGAAGGCACTGGCGAAAGCGATCTCTACAGTAATTATTCCTTTAGGGAGATCTTTCTTGGGGGAACTGAAAACATCGACTGTCCGGCATACATCTCGCTCAAAATTCTAACACCAGAATTGTCCGGCGCTCAAAGAGGCCCTTTTTGCCTAGAGTATGATGAGCAAATGGATACCATCATTGGGTTCTCTGAGGGAGAACGAGATGCCTACCTCATGTGCAAGGAACCGAGTGTGCCGGTTTGCGAAAGAGTCAATAATTCAAAAGATGCCGCTTTAGCGTTGGCCGGAACGTTCAGTGGAGCGGTAGTCGGGACCACTACTGCTACTAGCGCGGCGGGAGTAAGCGCGGTTACCCATAGTTCTGGAGCACTCATACTTACTGGAAATGCGGGCTATATTGCAGGAACGCTTGGGACCGTTGGGTCATCTTTGGTGGCTATACTTACGGCACCAGCGACTTTGGCAGCCGCTGGAGTGACGTTAGTTGTAGTGGGCGGCGCAGTGTATGTTTGTGCGGATGAAGCACAAACGGAGTGAGAGAAAGCTTTTAACCCTGTTATCGAGCCAAAGTCACCTATGAAGTCCGAAGAGACAGCGGCCCCGTAACAGAAATAAAGGAAGCTTACCGCCTATTTTGCTGGCTCGCCGCTACTGCGTGAATCCCGCGATTCGCCACAGCTGGGCCTGCCAATCCCGTGCCTTGATTCGCCGTTTTGGGGTTTACCTTCGGAGACGGCCTCTTCTAGGTTGCATCGCACCTGTGTCGTGGGGCGGTCTGTGATTTTTCGCAGGCTGGCCGCGCCGGGCAACTTAAATGCATGCACAAGGGAAATGACATGCTGGACAAGTCCTTCACCAATATTGATCACCGCCATCTAACGCTTGACCCCGCTTTCAGGCACCGCAAGGAAGCCGAGAACGCAACCCATTTGGCGGCGCTGCGCAAGACGCTGCGAAACACTGGCAATTTGGACCCCATCCTCGTGTGGCGCGAGCAGGATGAAGACGGCAGAGAAACGGGCCGCTTGGTGCTCCTTGACGGACACTTTCGGGTGACCGCATACCGGGCAGAGATTGCGGCGGGTCATGTGGACGGGAAGGGCATACCTGCCCTGATCGTCAAGGGGACGCGTATCGACGCAGAGCTTGAGGCGCTGCGCGCCAATACCAAGGACTCCCTACCGTTGACGCCAACAGAGCGAACGGATGCGGCATGGGCGCTTGTGCGCAGGCATCGAAACAAGATTTCCAAATCACACTTGGCCAAGGCCTCCGGCGTATCGGAGCGCTCAATTGCCAACATGCGAAAGAAGCTCAAGGAGTTCCTAGAGGCCAAGGAGCAGCCCACGGGCAACTGGTGGCAGGACCGTCAATGGCCCGAAAAGAGTGATTTTGCAGCCCCCGATGATGCCGAGCGGGAACGCCTTATTGCAACCCTCGCGACGTCAATCACCGATGCGATAAGGGAGCACCGCATCAGGGATGTCGAGATCAAGGCTGAGGCGATCCAGCGTGCCCTCGGAAAGCGTGATATGGAAGCCGTGGTTGAATACCTCGGGTTGAGCCTTGGTGAATTGGACGAGTTCTCGGAAGAGCCTTCGGAGGAACACCTGAACGACCACTTCGAGGTGCGCCAAGAACTGCACTGAACGGCAAACAACTGTGCACCCCTTAGGTGTGCATTTTGCATAGGTGGGTTGCGAACCGGAGTGACTCTACCGAGGAAAGTGACCAAGCTGGTTGATTTGACAGGACAATTAGCGCACTCATTGAGTTATGAACCTCAGCGCCAAAAGTAGGAGGGTTGAGAAGTGAAGATTTTCTACTCTTGGCAGATGGATGCGCCACGAAAGATCAACAAGGATTTTATCCACGATGCACTGTCGGACGCCATCGCAAAGATCGGTCAAGAGCTGGAGTTCTCAGAGGCTGAGCGTGACGGTATTGTACTGGATCAAGATACTCAGGGCGTGCCGGGGTCACCGGAAGTTTCGCGGGTGATCTTTGAGAAGATCTCTGCGTCACGTGTCGTCGTTACAGATGTATCTCTCGTGGCACGCGGCAACGACAACAAGCCGCACATCAACAGCAACGTCGCTATAGAACTAGGATACGCCTACGGCAAGATCGGTGACGGCTCGGTGCTAAAGGTCATGAATACCCATTATGGTCCCCCAACAGATTTGCCATTTGACCTCCGTATACGTCGCCACCCTGTCCAGTACGAACTTAAGCCGGGCGCTGGCAAAGACATGATTGCTGCAGAGCGAGTGAAACTGGCAGGACAACTGGCCAGCATCCTCCGAGGATATTTAAATAACGCCGAATCATCCAAGCTGGTAGAGCATGTTGAGGTGCCATTTGAAGGTCAGCGCGGGCGTTACTGGAAGCTCAACGAGCCGCTTATTCCCAAGGAAACTGACCGAAATCTCTTCGATGATCTTTATTGGTCCGGGCAAAGGCTTTTGTATTTTCGGTGCATTCCAATGGTCGCGCTGCCAGAACTCACCGCCCGTGAAGCTCATGATTTTTCGAGCAGCATGAAGCCACTTTTGTACGAAACCGGATACTCGCGCAAACGCAACAGATGGGGCGCAATTTCCTACGACCGGAGCCGGTCTGGCGAACTGTTGATAGGGGCCACACAACTCTTCAAGAACCGTGAGATTTGGGGCATCGACGGAACTTACGCCGACAAGGTTACCTGCCCCGATGATGAAGATGAGGAGCCCAAAATGTACATTCCAACTGGAGCCATCCAGCGCGAGTACCCTCACTCAATTGACAGCATTCGTGAACTGGCAAAAGGACTTGGGTACGGGGAGCGTTATACGATTGAAATGGGCCTGTCTGGTGCCGAAGGCGTTCATCTTGCCACTAGCAATAATTTTTTCGACCGGTACCCCGGGCCGTTATTTGACCAAGAGGTGTTTATCCGAAAAGCAATCTCCGCAGACTATCCAACCATGCGGCTCATGAGTGATTTTTGGGAGAAGCTTTTTGCGGAAGTCGGAATGCAAGTTCCCGAGAGCTTAGTGTGGAAGCCCAACGAAGCTTGAACCATCAGTGAGGTGGTATTCTTACGCCCCCACACGAGCCAACCATTGCTAGCTTCACGGGTTTCGAACATTATCTCTTTATATAAATGCTGGATTATCCACACACGTAGCGGATACCGCGTACTTAAAGGTGCGTTTACGATGATGTTAATCGCGTTGGTCATTCCGCAGTAGTGGACTTTACACTACCGAATAAGTACACCACCAAATTTCATAAATATACATATAATACAGATGCTTAAAAGGTTACCGCAGCTCCAGACTTCCCCTCCTGCCGGGGTCACCAAAATCACCTGAATACATGGCGTTTTGTCAGGGGCTTGCGAAAGGTGCTTTGGCAATACCTAGCGCAAGCCGATCATCATGTTCCTGGCCGACAGGGCGTCTTACGATTGCTGCGGTATTAGGTATTCAACGTTGTCGTCTTTTGCGGGAGCAAAGAGGACGCGCCGTAGATAAGTAAGGGGACATTGTAGGTAAGTCGGCATCATACGCTGTGCGGTCTACCCGACCCAGTCCACTTCAATTCTTGACAAACGTCCCTGTCAATTTTCTAATGCTTCTATTGAAGTAATTTCTCTTATTGAAGGAAACTCGAAATGACAGAAGCAGAATTACGGGCATTTATAGAGAAACTTAAGAGCGACAGTGCCCTTCACGAAAAAATAGGCCAAGCGCGGGATGCCAAAAGTTTTGCGGCCGTGGCCGCAGAAGCGGGATTCGACATTTCTGCCGATTGGCTGGATATGGAGCGTGCAAAGTTGTCAGAGGCGGAATTGGAAGGGATCGGTGTTCGCGGAACGACGACCTATATCAGTCAGCCCTGCCGAACAAGTTGCGGGATCACTTGGGATAATTGCTAGGCTTCTGGCCGCATATGGCTTGGTTTCGGCGTGCGTGCGGCCGCTCGCACGCATTTTACGCCTAGACCATTTTTAGAAGAGCCTTACGCCCCAACAAACCACCACTGAGCAAGATGGCGGTGGTCTTTGCGCCAAGACCACCATCCATCAAAGACAAGCCCATCCCGCTCAATCCGTTGAAATAACCCGGGATGCTGAGGGCCTGTCCACGTGTGCCAGCACTTCGTAGTTTGACCTCTTTGTCATTGCACCGCAGTACTGCACGCGATTTCTGGTCTCTTATTTTCTCTCTAGCAAGGGTTCTAAGGCCCTCGTCGAGCGGCCATGGGCCAGACGACAGTATTCGAAGGACGGACATAAGACCCAAATTGCCACAACAGAGATGATCGCGGTTTCGGGTTTCCGCGCTTATGAGTTTTCTTACGGCGATCTCTATCTCGCGTGCACAGATATCATCCCAAAGTTCTGTTTCCCAAAGACAGGCTCTTCCCAAAGCTATGCCCGGCGCTCCGTTGCACCAATGCTCCAAGAAATGTGTTGGTTGCCCATCTGGGCTATGACCCGCGTGTGTTGGCCAGTTTCCAACCTCATCGCAGAATTGAGCCCGTTCGAGTGCGACCGCGGCTGCGGCACCAGCGCGAAAACGCGCATGTCCCGTGACGTGGTAGAGCGCAGCGAGTGCGGCAGCAAAACCGGCCGTGCCATGTGCGAAGCCTAAGCAATAACGGCTCTCACCCTCACTCGGCCATCCACCGTCTTTGGTTTGATGCCTGAGCAAGTGTTCCCCTGCGGCGATGGCATGGTCGAGGGCGACATCGCTGCCAATCCGCAACAAGGGTCCAATCAAGCCTGCTGAACCGCCCAAAAGATCCCTTTGAAAATCAATCTCGATAAAGCGAGAAGGAAAGGCCGACACCATCACATCGAGGATGGACTTCTCCTCTAACTGCTCGAGCGCAAGCAAGATGCCGCCACAGCCGCTGAGGCCGATAGACTGATCGCGCCACCAGCGGGTCCGGTTTTCTGCCGAAGGCTGTGCGACGAGCTCATGCAGGGGGCGCAGGAGAGCAGTGCGTACGGAATTGGCCTCAGCAGGGGCTTCGGATATGTCGCAAAGGCGGTGAAGAAGGAGCGCAACGCCGATTGATCCGCTATAAAGCGAGAGACCTACAGGACCGTAGCTAAAGCTCTCACCATCCTCGCCTAGAGTCGGGCCCAACCATTCAACGTAACCTTGCGGGTCGTGGATCGCTCGATAACAAAGCTCGCGTGCGATACGGTTAGCCGCCTCGGTGCCGGTCATAGATGGTGACGGCGACACCGCTTCTGACGAATCCAAATGTTCAGAAACTTGCGAGGCGGGATCGGAAACCTGCATGTGCTGAGCGTGGACAGACCCGCGAATGAGGTCGAGTTGAAAGTCGATTTCCTGGGCGGAGAGTTGGCCAAGCCGATCTCGGGCAGCTGCGAACCCACTGCTGTAAAAGAACCCCGGTATCGTATCGCTCGCATCGTTCAGAATCAAAGCATCACCATCAATCAGATGAGTGAAGAACGGGATGTCCAATTGCTGCATCTGACTGCATTCTTCGGCGAGGACCGGCCAGTTGCGGGGCCGCGCTTCGGCCATTAGATAACTGCGTGCCATCTGCTCCAATACGAGAGACCTTTCGAAAGAGGAGCGCAGGGCTGCGGGTTCTAGCAATTGACGCTGTATGGCAGAGTAAACACGCGTCGCACGCAGTACGATACGCCGGGGAAGTCCAGCAAAATGGGAAAGCGCTCCCCCATCAGCGAGTAAGGATTGCCGGGACGCGGCCAGGACATTGCATTGCTGCTGAAATCCGGCGCAAAACACATCAAGATAGTTAGCGAACGGATTGCGCTGTCCGGTGCCAACTGGCAGGCTTGTCGGAAGCTTGGTTCTTTTTGTCACCTTGCCCGGCATCATGCCGTCGCTGTTTATCCCCAGCCATCCCTGCGCCATTTCGGTATCGCGCAGCGGGGGCTCAACACCCAGAGCGCTGACGTCCACTGGGTACTTTTCATCTCCTAGGAATATCCACTGTGGCAGCAAACCGACGCGAAGAACGGATGTCAGAAATCGCTCTTGCAGACGGGTCTTTTTAGCGACGGAGATATCCGCACAAGCCTCCATGACATGATCGGGCATGTCCGGCTCAAGCAGGGTTTCGGTATCAACCAGAACGAGCTGATCCCCAGAGGCAATCAGGTTTTCATGATGGCAATCGGTGCATCCGAGGACATGCAAAATGGCTGTGAGCCTGCCGGCATTCCGATAGTGGCTTTGTAACTCGCGGTTATTGGCGCATGTCTGGTGCGAAACGTGCTCCATATAGCCGTAGCTACCGCATGCGTGGACTGTCAGGCTTCTTAGGGGAGGCAGATCGCTTGTCCTGTTAAGCTCTCTCAACAGTCCATTGTAAGCGACATCGACGCGCAAGTCTTTTGGTTTATAGACAACCTGGCGCGCGTTCTCCCCACATGACGTTGAAAACGTCAGAATTGCAACAGACTGACCCCCGCGGTGAGGATCACTAAGACTTTGGGCGATGTCACACAAAAAATGGCCAGAAGGAATCGAGAAGATCCGGTCGAGATCGTCCCGGTCCTTTTTCACACGATGTAATAGCTCGGTGCTGACGCGCAGCCAAAGCGCGAAAACAGTGCCGAGCAAGCGGCCAAGTTCGGGATAAACATCCAATATAGACGACAAGCCGTCACGGCGATTTTCTTGTACGAACCGATCATATTGCGCGCGCCGGGGCAGGTCAGAGCCATTTCCAGAGTTGCCGAGATGGGCCAGGACAATTTCAGCAGGCGTGCGACCCTTGCGAAACCTGTCCCAAAGCACCCGCTCACCGATAAAGCATAGGCGTTCCAGAAGTTGATCAGCCATTTGATCAAGCACGGCCAGATCAATCTTGTGGCTCAATGGGTCTACCGCCGCAGAGAGCCTTGAAATTGCAAGCGATTGGATCGGCTGCCAGATGTCTTTAAAGGGATGCTGCTTGTCGTCTGACGCATCTAAGATCGGGATGTCCCAGGATTCTATCAAAGCGCCACGGCAATCGGCCAAGGCTTGCTTCCAGGCCACTCGACCGTCATCATCATGCAGGTCTCGATTAAGAAACTCCGCGAAACGTGACTCGCTCAGTCCATCCCACTCGATCCTGCGAGCCAATTTGTGCGGTTCGTCGGGCGCAACCGCCTCAAACCATCTCTGCGCCCAGCTAACTTGTCCGCTCAAACCAAAACCTCGACGTCCCTTTTGAACTCGTCCGAAAATCGATCTTGCAATGACATCCACGCGCCTTCTTGGTTCCAAAATTACCAAGCAAAGCATCAACAAATCTAGGGGAACCTTATTGTAAGGAATCCTTGAAACGTAAACTCGCCCTGCCGGGGGCACCGAACAACCCAATTAAGCATGTGTTCTTGTCAAGGGCCAGCGAGCGCAGAACCGGAAATGCCCATTTGATTTCACGGGTTGTCGGTGGCGGAGGATGAAATTTCCAGTTAACCTGAAAAAGTCGAGGTTGGTTTGATAGTACTGAGGCGTGTAATCCGCTGGCGCGTTGCGTGTGGATCGGGCACCCGCCGAGTCAGGGCGCAAACGTTTAACGATTAACTTTTTAAGCCAGATATTTAACTCCTTGCGGGGTGATGAAAGATAAGCGGCGATTGAAGCAAATCATGTCATTTTCGAATGCCGAAACACGCAGAATCGTCAGCAAGCCCCGGCTCCTGTTTCGTCCCGATCCCGTTTTGGGGTGGCGGCTATCGGCGGACCATAGCGTTCGCGTGGCGTTTCGCAGCAACATTCTTCAGCATATCGCGGCCGATGGCTGGCGGCATGTTCCCGGGTCACAGACAGCGCAGGGGCCGCGTGTCGCATTTTATGGCTGCTCGTTTACCTATGGCACGGGTTTGGCGGATGAGGAAACCTTTACCGCCCTGCTCCAACGCGACATGCCAGATGTCCGGATTTTGAATCGTGGCATTGGCGGCCATGGCTCTGTGCAAAATTTGCTGCAACTCCGCCGCGACATTGCGGCAGGGGCGATAGATGCCGCCGTCTTTTCCGTGATCAGCGACCATCGGTTTCGCAACATCGCCCACCCACAGCGCATGCGGCAATATCTGAGCGCAGAGTGGTATAAATTAAGGGTCGAACACGTGCCCGTTGCCCAGCTCGATGGCAAAGGGCAGGTACAGATCGTGTATCGGGAGATTTGGCAACCGGCGCTGCGGGATGTCAATTTCGGGGTCTTTCTGCCGGACGACCACATGGTCAACCTCGTCACTCTTGCAGTTCTGGAGCTGGTCCGCGAGACGGCCAGGGCCGCCGGCATCCCGCTTCATTTTGCCCTGCTCGATTCCCTGGACCGGGATTTCAACAGCGCCGTTTGCGACCGGTTTTCCGAAGCTCTCGATATTTCATGCCCGCATGACCGGCAGCACACATTTCAGCCTTTGGACAATCACCCCAACATGAGAGCCAACAGTCTCTTTGCCGAACGGCTGCAACCGTTGATCAAGCCCCTTCTTGGCAAGGGTCCTGCCCGTAGAGGTGACGTGTGACCGCCCCTCGCTACACGCTAGGCATCTCGTCGCATTTCCACGATTCCGCGGCAGCTCTGGTGCAGGGCACACGCATTCTGGCCGCTGCGCAGGAAGAGCGGTTCACACGGCAGAAGGCCGATTGGCACTTTCCAAAGAACGCGATCAGCTATTGCCTGTCGCAGTTGCCTGACGGCGCGGCGATTGATCGCGTCGCCTATTATGAGGATCCCGGCCTCAAACTGCGGCGGATTCTGCAGAACGCTCAAACCCGGCTTCCGACGGGTGCGCGGCTCTGGCCGCGGATGGTGGAAACGCTGCGCAGCCTAGCGGATGAGCTGCCCCTGCAATTGAGCAAGATCGCCGGGGATCCGGACCGGATCGTCTTTGTGCCTCATCACCGGTCACATGCGGCGTCAGCGTTCTATCCTGCGCCCTTTGCCGAGGCGGCGGTGCTGGTGCTGGATGGGGTCGGCGAATATTCCACCACGAGTCTCTGGTCAGGCACCGCTGCCGGGTTGCGGGCCGAAGCAGAGATCAGCTTTCCACATTCTCTGGGCCTGTTTTATAGCGCCTTCACGCAATACTGCGGCTTCAAGGTGAATTCCGGCGAATACAAGCTGATGGGCCTCGCCCCTTTTGGCACGCCAGAATTTCGCGAAAGAATCCTGGATGAGATGATTGCGCTGCAACCGGATGGTGGTTTCGCGCTCAACATGGATTATTTCGATTTTGACCGGGGGCTGAGCACCACGTCGCCGCTCTTTGAAATGCTGTTCGGTCAGCCACAGCGCAAGGAGTCCGGGACGTTGACACAGTTCCATATGAACCTTGCCGCCTCTGCCCAAGCGGTGCTCGAAGATGCGGTTTTGGCCTTGGCCAGAACCGCCTTGGACCGCGCGCAAAGCCGGAACCTCTGTCTCGCGGGGGGTGTCGCTCTGAATTGTGTGGCCAATAGTCGTCTGATCCGTGATCTGCCCGGCCTCGGCAACCTTTGGATTCAGCCCGCATCCGGGGATGCTGGCGGTGCCCTTGGCGCGGCCCTCGAGGTGGCGCGTGAGGGTGCAGCCACCGACCGGCCGTCCACGACCAGGGACACCATGTCTGGTGGTTTTCTCGGGCCGCAGTTCACCGATGCCGACATCTGCGCGGCGCTGGATGCGGCGGGGCTTGTCTATGAGGAGGTGTCCGATCCTGCGCGCTATGCCGATACCGTTGCGGGGGCACTGGCCGAAGGCCAGGTCGTCGGCCATTTCAACGGACGCATGGAATTCGGGCCGCGCTCCTTGGGCAACCGCTCGATCCTTGCCGATCCGCGTGGCAAGGACACGCTGAGCCGCGTCAACAAGTCGATCAAGTTCCGGGAAGACTGGCGCCCCTTTGCCCCGATGGTTCTGGCCGATCAGGCGCCGATCTATTTCGAGGAGCCGACCGACAGCCCCTATATGCTGTTTGTGGCACAGCTCAGACCCGAGTTTTGCGGGACGACCACCGCGTCAGACGCGCGCGGGCGCGGCTTGCACGGCCCGATGCAATTGCAGAACGCCGTTGTCAGCGATTTTGCCGCTGTCACGCATGTGGATTTCAGCGCCAGGCTGCAAACGGTTACGCCTGGCACTGGCGCACGGGCGGGAACGATCCTTGCGGCGTTTCACGCCATGACCGGCTGTCCCATGCTGCTCAACACCTCTTTCAACGTGCGCGGAGAACCCATCATCTGTAGCCCGAAGGACGCGATAGACTGTTTTCTGAATACCCATATCGACCTGTTGGCGATCGGCGGGATGATCGTTCGAAGATCGTCCCAGCCAGAATGGGTACACGAAAAGATCGGGAGGATGCGCTTTGCCGCAGATTGACCACGCCGAGTTTCTGGAGCGGATGATGACCCTGCTGGGCGCTCATCCGGTCGAGCCCTTGGCCGACACGGCGGGTCTCGCTCCGCCAATGGCCGCGCTCAATGCCGCACCGCGCGGATTTGCAGAGGTTTACGGCAGCGAAGGCCTGTTTGTTCAGACAGGCATCCGCGCCGAAAAAGATGGCGATCCAGGCATGGCGGCTCTGCTGGTCGATTTGAAACGTGCCCTTGATAGCGGCAAGCTCGATCTTGTGCCGCGATCCAAGCCTGCGCCCCGGTTGGGCGGGTTTGTTTATCCCGTTGTCTAGGGATGAAATTGCCACTTGCGGCGGGTGTATCCCGCCGCAAGTGGTGTTTGCGCGCCTAGTTCCGCGGCGGGAATATCCCCTGAAGCGCGATGCAGTAGCGGATGACCTGTGTCGGGTCCTGGACATTCACGGGCTGACCGCCGCCTGAAGGCGCGATCATTTGCGACGACATCTGCACATTGGCCGCCTGATCGGAATAGATCGTCTCCTGCCCGGTGCCGCCATCCGGTGCGGCGGCCAGAATCTTGCCGCCAGGCCCGGGAAGATTGCCGTCGCTATTGGTGGCGTTTACCGTGTGGCTATGTGATGCCAGCTGGTTCGTGGTGAGTGTCACCGTTTCTCGTCCGCCGACCTGCCCCCAGGACCGCGGGCTAAGACCGGGGCCGTTGCCCTGGCCGATCGGCAGGCGCCCACGCAAGTCCGGAAGTCCAAAAGTTACTCTACCGTCGCCGCCGAATGTCGTGCCGATCAGGGCAAATAAGGCGTCGTTCTCAGTGATCGGTAGAATTTGCCCCTCGGCGCTGGCCCAACCGGCGGGACAAAAACCGACAATACCCATGGGGGCTATCTCACCGACATAGGGATCGGAACTGGCCAGAGCCGCGTGCGGCGTTGCGAAGGTGACAATGCCCAGAGCCAGCGCTGTCAGCGCCTCACGGGATCTCATTTTTGAATGTGTCATCGAAGTCTCCAAAGTCTTGATACAGAACGGCAATCTGCCGCCAAATAGGGTGCTCCCCAGACGACTGGATCAGCTGCGTGGCGGAAACGAGCCCTGCACGGCAATACAGTGAATGAGGCCCAGGGTCGGATCTTGGGTGCTGATCACAGCGTTTGACCCGGCCGGCGAAATCATCGCCGGACTCATCGTGACATTCGGGTTGGCCTGGGAATAGATCGTTTCGTTACCGGTGCCACCTGTCGGTGCCGCCGCCAAAAGCTTGCCACCCGGTCCAGGCAGGTCGCCGTCCAGATTGTTTGCATTAACCATATGGTTATGCTGCGGCAGCGTGGCCTCCGTCATCATCTTGGCCTCAGAGCCAAAGCTCTGCCCGGCCTGCCGTGGCGTTAGGCCGTTCCCACTTCCTTGGCCCAGCGTAATCCGACCGCGCAGATCCGGGAGGGCAAATGTCGTGGTCCCATTTCCGCCAAATTGTGTGCCAAGCAGCGAGAAAAGAGCTTGGTTTTGCGCAATGGGCAAAATTTGCCCTGCCGCCTGGGACCAACCGCTCGGACAGAAATTGAAACTGACGATCATGATGTCCCCAAGATAGGCGTCCATTCCAGCTTCTGCTTGGTTCGGAGTGGCAACAGCGCCCAACGTCAGGCCCAGCATCCCAACTGCTGCAAGCGCGCTCTTATTCAAATCTTTCATTACGGACTCCAAAATTAAAGTTGTGTTTGATACTTGCGAAACGTCGCGCCCGCAGCGTCAGCCGGGGCCGCTAGCCTCTTTTCAGTTCCGCGGCGGAAATACTCCCTGGATGGCAATACAATAGCGCATCACCAGCGTCGGATCCTCGACGTTGAATGCCTGGCTCTGACCAGATGCTCCGATCATCGCGGATGACATGGTTACGTTTGCATCCTTGTCCGAATAAATCGTTTCAGATCCCACGCCGCTTGGTGGAGCGGCGGCCAAGAGCTTGCCACCCGGGCCAGGAAGATCTCCGTCCAGATTGTTGGCATTTACCGCGTGACTATGGCTCGGCATCTGATTGATGCTTAGCGTGACCGCTTCGGCCCCCGTCATTTGCCCTTGGACGCGCGGTGTAAGTCCCGGCCCGGTCCCCTGTCCCATTGCGCCCCGACCCCGCAGGTCGGGCAGACCAAAGGTGCTCGTGCCGTTTCCGCCGTAGGTTGTGCCGATCAAGGCGAACAGTGCAGTGTTGCTTGAAATCGGCAGAATTTGTCCTTCCGCACTCATCCATCCACGTGGGCAAAAACTATAGCCGACGGCAATTATATCCCCAATGAAAGGGTCCGTCCCGGCCTTTGCGCTCTCTGGCACAAGACTGCCTCCCGCAGCGAGCCCAAAGACAAGTGTGCAAATGAACGCCGACCTTCTTACAAAATCCATTCTATATCTCCAAATGCAGGTTATAACTTTAAGTTGAGTGTTCACATTCCTACGATTCCTGAAATAACGCAAAACTATTCTTAATGGCCGCGCGCCCAAAAGCTATGCTGGGGCACGGCGCCTGATCGGACGCGGTTCGAACGGGGTCTCGCGAGGTTTGAGTCAGGGATCAAAACACAGGATGTTCTACCCACAACCAGAACCCCATGCAGCCACCCGCTCTGCCAGCGATCCGCATGTCGCAATTGGTGGTCTCGGGGGGTCGGGCACCCGCGTCTTTGCGGCCACGCTGTCTTCGGTGGGTATCCGGCTTGGCACACGATTGAACGGGCCGCTCGATAACCTGTGGTTCACCGTGCTTTTCAAGCGTGCGGACTGGGTGCGACAGCGCCCTTCGGATGCAGAGGTCGTTCAGGCCGCCGACCTCTTGCGTCGCGCCATGACCACCGGGCTGCGTGGAACCCTCAGTGAAGAGGAGCACGCGTTGCTGATCCGTCTGCGGGACACGCTTCCGCCGATCGGGCCATGGCAATGCGGTGTGCGCGCGCCTGATGCCGAGAGTCTCATTGACAGCGTGCCGCCTGCTGTGGGCGGCGATCTTCCCTGGGGCTGGAAAGAGCCTAACACCCATGTGTTCCTGCCGCATCTCGCGCGATGTTTTCCGGGCCTTCGCTATATCCATGTGGTGCGCAACGGGCTCGACATGGCGTTTAGCAACAACACATGGCAAGCACGGCACTGGAGCCCTTATTATGGGGTGGCATTGGAGCCAGCTACGCCCCTGCCGGTGCATCAGCTGCGCTATTGGACCGCCGCAAATCGCGCTGCGATGGAATTTGGCGCGGCCCATATGCCGGGGCGTTTCCTGGCGATTTCCTACGAGGCATATTGTGCTGATCCGGGCCGGCACTGGCCCCGTCTTCGGCGATTTCTGGGCTTGCCGGATGACACGCACCCGCCTGCCAATACCTTGCAACCCACCACCATCGGGCGCAGCAAAGAGCATGACCTCTCGCAATTCCCGTCTGAGACACTTTCTCTTGCTCGCGATCTGCAAGCCGAGGTGGACGCGCTGACCCCCTGAGTTTCCTTCGCCTCGAAAGAGGCGTCACGCGGCGCGTGGCAGGTCACAGGACCGCGCGTTACCCGTTCTGCGCGTCTGCGGCCTCTGCCTCGATGCGCGCGCGTTCTGCATCGCTCTCATAGCTGGCCCAAGGCCGGTCTGTGCCGGTGGGCGGCAGATCGGCGGGCTTATGCACCAGATGCAGATGCGTCTTGGCAATGAAATGCCCCGTGATCGGTGCGGTCAGGAACAGGAACAACACGATCATTAACTCGTGAAACGAAAAATCCCCGACCTTGAAATAGAAGAACAGCATGGAGGCGATCAGCGCCCCGCCCACGCCCAGTGTCGTCGCCTTGGTCGGTGCGTGTAGCCGCATCATGGGATCGGGCAGTTTGATCAGGCCAAAGGAGCCGACCAAGCCGAATACGCCGCTGATCACCAGACAGGCCGAAATGAGAATATCCACAACCATGATCGGCCTCCTATTCGATGATGTCGCCGCGCAACAAGAAGCGCGTGTAGGACACGGTCGAGATAAAGCCGGTCATGGCGATGATCATCGACGCTTCGAAATACATGGTCGTGCCCTTGAGAATACCGAACAGCGACAGCAGCGCGATCATGTTCACCACCATCGTATCCAGCGCTAGGATGCGGTCGCCGACGGTGGGCGAACTGATCACGCGATAGATATTGAGCAGCAATCCCAGTCCAAAACAGCCGAAGGCGAAAAAGAGCGCGTATTCGATCATTCGAAAATCTCCTTGAGCCGGCGTTCGTAGCGCGCCTTGATGTCATCGCGCACTGCGTCCGGGTCGGGCGCGTCCAGACAATGCACCAGCAGGCTGCGGCCATCTGCGGACAGATCGCTCGACACGGTGCCGGGCGTCATGGTGATCGTGCCTGCCAGAACGGTGATCGCCTCGGGAGTGCGCAGTTCCAGCGGAATGGTGATCCAGGCGGGCTTGGTGTTGGCGTTGGTCTTGAACAGGATGATTATCGCCACCTGCACGTTGGCCACACAGATATCCCAGAGCACCACGAGCACGAATTCCACGATCCGTGGCAGGCTCGAGAGGCGCGGCCGGTTGGGCCAGTAGGGCGAGGTTATGATCGGGATGATCAACCCGAGAATCGTTCCCAGGACCAGATTGCCAAAGGTCAGCTTGTTGACCAGCATCTGCCAGACCACGATCAGGGTCAGCGTCAGGAACGGATGGGGCAGGATCTTGCGCAGCATCGTCTTTCCTCCCTCAACCACCGTTCAGCACGGCGGCGATATAGCTCTCTGGCGCGTGCAGTTGTTGTGCCGTGGCCTCGATATAGCCCATGACCGGACCGGCCAGCACCGAGAGCGCCACAATGCCGCCCAGCATCGTGAAACAGGCCACCATGGGCAGAGCGGGTTGCGGTTCCGGTTCCGGTTCGTCGCCGGTTTCGGGGGCCAGTTTCCAGAAGATCGCGCTGCCCGCCTGGCCCAGACCAAGGATGGCCACCAGCGAGGTGCTGAGGATCACGGCCCAGATGAGCCAGACCTGATCCATCTCGCGCACCGCGTCGAGAATGAGCAGTTTGCCGACAAAGCCCGAGAGCGGCGGCATGCCCGCCGTGGCAATCGCCGAGCCAAAGAAGAGCGCGGCAATCATCCCGTGTTGCGCCATGCGCGGCCCCGGCAGAAATGCCCCTGCCATGGATCCCCGCCGCTCGCGCACGAGATCGACCACGAGGAACAGGAGCGCGCCCGCCAGCGTCGAATGGATCATGTAATAGAGGGCGGCCGCCGTGGTTTCAGGCCGGAAGCCCGCGATGGCAATAAGGAGCGTGCCCATCGAGCCGATGGCGGCGAAGGCGGCGAGGCGGCCCAGCCGCCTGGCCCCCAGGATACCGACCATCCCGGCAACAAGCGTGATCAGCGCGGCATAGGTCAGCATCTGGTCAATCAGCGCCGCCGTTGCCCCAAGGTCGGGCCCGAAGACCAGCGTATACATGCGCAGGATCGCATAGGCGCCCACCTTGGTCATGATCGCAAAGAGTGCCGCAACCGGGGCCGGAGCCTCGGCATAGGTTTCCGGCAGCCAGAAATGCAGCGGCAAGAGCGCCGCCTTGATGGCGAAGACGAGGAAGAGCAGCATCGCCCCCACGCGCAGGAGCGCGCTGTCCTCGACCGGAATCTCTGCTGCCCGCACCGCAAGATCCGCCATGTTGAGCGTGCCCGTCACCGCATAGAGCGTGCCGAGCGCGAAGAGAAACAGGGTAGAGCCGAGCAGGTTGTAGATCACATACTGCACACCCGACTTGAGCCTGCGCCGGCCGCCGCCGTGGATCATCAGGCCGTAAGAGGCGATCAGCAGCACCTCGAAGAACACAAAGAGGTTGAAGGCGTCGCCGGTCAGGAAGGCACCGAAAATGCCCATCAGCTGAAACTGGTAGAGCGCGTGGAAATTGTTGCCGCGCTGATCCCAGCCGGTGCCCACCGCGTAGAGCAGCACCATCAGCGCCAGCACCGCCGTCACCAGCACCATCAGCGCCGATAAGCGGTCCAGAACCAGAACGATGCCGAACGGTGCCGGCCAGTTCCCCAGCTCATAGACTTCGATGGCGCCGGTCGATGCTTGCACGGTCAGGCCAATCGCCACCGCCAGAACCGCAACGACGCCCGCGATGGAAAACACCCGCTGCAACGGCGGATGATGTCGCATCGCCAGCGTCAGGATCGCAGCCAGTACCGCAGGCACCACAACAGGGGCAATAATCCAATGGCTCATGCCTCATTCTCCTGCGTGGGCTGTTCAGGCGGCGTTTCGGGGCCGATATTCACGGTGTCTTCGCGTGAGGACAGGAAGGATCCGAGTGCCAGCATCACCACCACCGCCGTCATGCCAAAGGAAATCACGATGGCCGTCAGGACCAGCGCCTGCGGCAACGGATCGGTATAGGTCTCTACACCCTTCTGAAGGATCGGGGGCATGTCCACCACCAGCCGCCCGGTGCCAAAGAGGAACAGGTTGACCGCATAGCTGAGCAGCGAAATCCCGATGATCACCGGGAAACTGCGCAACCGCAGCACCAGATAGAGCCCACCGGCGGTCAAGAGGCCGATCGCACTTGCAAACAGAAGCTCCATATCAGGCCTCCTTCTCGCCCGGCGCGTCGTCGAGGGCCGGATTGATGTCCATGGGCATGATATTGACGGTCTCGCCCGAGCGCCGCGCCATGCTGGACAGGCTGTTGAGCGCCAGCATCACCGCACCCACCACGGTCAAGAACACGCCGGTGTCAAAGGCCATCGCCGTCGCCCATTCGAATTCCTCGATGGGTGGAAAATGCAGATAGCCGTAGTCGGAGGTCAGGAACGGACGCCCCGCCAGCCAGGCACCGATGCCCGTCACGCTCGCGATCAGAACGCCCACGCCGATGGTGGCGTGATAGGTGACGCGCTGCCGCGCCTCCGCCCAGGCAAAGCCCGAGGCCATGTATTGCATGAGAAACGCAATCGCCACGATCAGACCGGCGATAAACCCACCGCCCGGCTGATTGTGGCCGCGCAGGAAGATATAGGCCCCCACCATCAGCGCGATGGGCATCATCACGCGGGTTGCCACCACCATCATCAGCGGGTGACGGTCGCCCGCCTCGGCGTAGCGGTCCGCCTTCCATTGAGAGAGCCAGCGCCCGCCGGGCCCCTTGAGCACGGTTTCGGTCAGCGCGAAGATCACGAGGGCCGCAATCCCCAACACGATGATTTCGCCATAGGTATCAAAGCCCCGGAAATCCACGAGGATCACGTTGACCACATTGGTGCCGCCGCCGCCCTTGTAGGAATTGGCGAGGTGAAAGACCGAAATGCTCTCGGCTGCGAAATCGCGCAGCAGAATGGCATAGGTCAGCCCCGCCACCGCGACCCCGCCGATCACGGCGATGCCCGCATCGCGCATGCGGCGCGCGACGCTGCTTTCCACCGGGGTTTCGCGCGGCAGGAAATTGAGCGCCAGAAGCAGCAGGATGATGGTCACCACCTCGACCGAGATTTGCGTCAGCGCAAGGTCGGGGGCCGAAAGATAGACAAAGCCCATCGAGACGATCAGCCCGACGATGCCCATAAGGACCAGCGCCAGAAAGCGGTTGCGATGGAACGCGACCAGACAGATCGTCGCCAGTACCAGCAAGAGCCAGCCAATCGCAGGCAGCACGGTCACCGGCAACATCTCGCGCGTGGGTGCGGCCATGCCACCGCCCAAGTAGCCAAGCACGCCCGCCCCGATCACGGCAACCGCGAAAATGGCGCCATTGCGGGTGAGCGCGCCGTTATGCACGCCATCCGTTACCGCCCGGCTGAGGGCAGTGGCCGCCCGGGTCACCGCGTCGAACATCACCTTGGCCTCGGGGCGCGGCGTGGCGTTCCACATCGTCATCAGCGGTGCGTGCAGGCGCAAGAGGATCGCCCCGCCGATGACCGCGATCACCGACATCCAGAACGCTGGCACCAGCCCGTGCCAATGGTAGATATTCACATAGGGTTCTGCCTGCGTCACCGCCTGTGTTGCCACCCGGACGAGATCTCCGGCAAAGGTCATGGGCATCACGCCGATCAGGATCACCAGCACCGTCAGGAAGGCAGGGGCGGCCCACATGCCGAAACCGGGATCATGCGGTTTGGCCGGATAATCGCTGCGCTTTGGTCCAAGGAACACATGCGCGATATAGCGGAAGGAATAGGCGACCGAGAAGAGCGCGCCGATCGTCGCCACCGCCCCCATCAGCCAGTGCGGCCCGATCCAATGGGTATGCGCCACCTCTTCCAGCATCAGCTCCTTGGACAGGAAGCCGTTGAAGGGCGGAATCCCGGCCATCGACAGCGCCGCAATCGTGGCAATGGTAAAGGTGATGGGCATGAGGTGGCGCAGCCCGCCAAGGCGCTTGATGTCGCGGGTATGCGCCTCGTGGTCGACAATGCCTGCGGTCATGAAGAGCGCGGCCTTGAACGTGGCGTGGTTGATGATGTGAAAGACGGCCACCATCGCCGCAGCCTTGGTGCCAAGGCCCAGAAGCATGGTGATGAGGCCCAGATGGGAGACCGTCGAAAAGGCCAGAAGCGCCTTGAGATCATCCTTGAAGAGGGCAATCTTGGCCGCCATGACCATGGTGATCAGCCCGGTCGAGGCCACGATCCAGAACCACTCCGGCGTGCCTGCCAGAACCGGCCACATGCGCGCCATCAAGAATAGCCCCGCCTTCACCATCGTGGCCGAGTGCAGATAGGCGGATACCGGTGTAGGGGCGGCCATGGCGTGCGGCAGCCAGAAATGGAACGGGAACTGCGCCGATTTTGTGAAACAACCCAAGAGGATCAGGATCAGCGCCGGCAGATACATCGGGCTCGCCTGAATGGCATCTTTCTGCGTCAGGATCACGCTGAGATCATAGCTTCCGGCGATATCGCCAAGGATCAGCATCCCAGCGATCATCGCCAGTCCCCCAAGGCCCGTCACCGTGAGCGCCATTCGCGCGCCTTGCCGTCCCTCGGGTAGATGTTTCCAATACCCGATCAGCAGGAAGGACGAGAGGGATGTCAGCTCCCAGAAAATCAGGAGCAGGAGGATGTTATCGCTCAGGACGATCCCCACCATCGCACCCTGAAATAGCAGAAGGTAGGTATAGAATTGCCCCATCGGGTCTTCGCGCGAGAGGTAAAACCGCGCGTATAGGATGATCAGGAGGCCGATCCCAAGGATCATGCCCGCAAAGAGCAACCCCAGGCCATCCAGCATGAAATTGACGTTTAGGCCCAGAGATGGCAACCAGTTGATACCAAAGGTCAGAACCTCGCCCCGCATGACGGCGGGCGCGCAAAGCAGCAGCAATGTCAGCGCAAGGATCGTCGGTGCAGCGGTAAAGGCGGCGCAGGTGTTGCGCCCGGCCTGGATCATCAGCCCTGGAAACAAGGCTCCCAAAAACGGCAGTGCCGCGATGATCGGCAAAAATCCTGCGGCATTGTCCATCCGTCTCCCGCCCCTCTCCCTGTTCTCTGCCTCGGCCTTGGCACCACGTCGCGGGTGCATTTTTTGTGCCGTTTCAGTTGATCCTGCGTAATATACGGCGGCATCGCCGCGCCACAACCCGGCATTTCATGATTTTCCACCTCGTGAAACCGCGACCCTTGAACGCAGGTGCGCGGGATGCTTTGCTGCAAATGCACAGTTAACAGGATCAGCCCGTGACCACGCCCGCGCACCTCTTTCCCGTAACCGTCTATTACGAGGATACCGATATGGGCGGGATCGTCTATCACGCGAATTATCTCAAGTATATCGAGCGCGCCCGCAGCGCCTGGGTGCGCGATATGGGCATTGACCAGAACGCCATGCGCAACACCGAGGGTCTCGTTTTTGCCGTGCGGCGGGTAGAGGCGGATTACCTTGCCCCAGCCCGGCTTGACGATGTGCTCACGGTCGAAACACGGATTGTTGCCGTCACGGGCGCGCGTCTGGTGATGGAGCAAAGGGTCCTGCGTGGCCCCGATATGATCTTTTCGGCACAAGTGACCATAGCGTGCCTCTCGCGGTCGGGCCGCCCCGCCAAGCTGCCTTTGGGGTTGCGCGCAGCGCAGAGCTGAGGCTCTCCGGCAATTATCCGCCTGATCTATGCGCGAATATCGCGTCAAACCCGCGTGAGCCTGTGGATGGTATTGGCTTTCCCCTTTCAAATAGGGTAGTTTCGACCGCAATAAGGCCGAAAAACGGTCAGAGATACAAAGAGCAGGCAAATGGAAGCAGATACCCTGGCATTGGCACAGGAGATAGATTTCTCCATGTGGGCGCTTTTTGCGCGCGCCACCCTTATCGTCAAACTGGTGATGTTCATGTTGATCGTGGCCTCGTTCTGGGCCTGGTCGATCATCATTCAGAAAATCATCATCTATCGCAAGGCGCGGCTCGAGGCCGAAATCTTTGATCGTCGCTTCTGGTCGGGCGAGCCACTCGATGGCCTCTTCGATGAAATCGGCCCAGACCCTGCCGGGCAATCTGAACGGATATTCGCCGCTGGCATGATGGAATGGCGGCGCAGCCACCGCAACGACGGCAATCTCATCGCGGGGGCAACGGCGCGGATTGATCGCAGTATGGATGTTGCCATCGCCAAGGAAGCCGAAGGGCTCCAGAGCGGGCTTCAGGTGCTTGCAACCGTTGGCTCGACCGCGCCGTTCATCGGTCTGTTCGGCACGGTCTGGGGCATCATGCATGCGTTCATCGAGATCGCCGAGCAGCAGAACACAAATCTCGCCGTCGTGGCCCCCGGTATTGCCGAGGCGCTTTTGGCCACGGGTCTTGGTCTGATCGCGGCCATTCCGGCGGTGATCTTCTACAACAAGCTCAGCGCCGATGCCGACCGTATCGTCGCGGGATACGAGGCGTTTGCCGACGAATTCGCCACGATTCTCAGCCGCCAGTTGGACAGCTAGACCATGGGCGCGGGCGTCGTTCAGAAATCAGGCGATCAGGGGCGTCGCAGGCGCGGGCGCGGACGCTCGCGCCCGATGGCCGAAATCAACGTCACGCCCTTTGTGGACGTGATGCTGGTGCTTTTGATCATCTTCATGGTGGCCGCCCCCCTTATGGTGGTGGGCGTGCCCGTGGAACTGCCCAAGACCGCTGCCAATTCGCTACCGGGCGAGGATGAAGAGCCGCTGACCGTCACTGTTACGGCCGAGGGTGTCGTGATGATCCAGACATCCGAAGTGCCGCGTGAAGAGCTGGTCGCCCGCCTGCGCGCCATTGCGACAGAGCGCGACAGCACCCGCGTGTTCCTGCGCGCAGATGGGGCCGTGCCGTATCAGGATGTGATGCAGGTCATGGGTGCGCTGAACAACGGCGGCTTTGCCAATATCGGGCTTGTGACGGATGCCGGCGGTCCGGCGCTTGACGGGCAGGGTGGCTAGGGGCGCATCTGGTGAACACCGGACAGATCATATCTGGCGCGGGCCATCTGGCATTGATCAGTTGGGCCCTCTTTGGGGGCGTGTTCCGCTCTGATCCGCCGCCTTTCGAGGTGGTGGAGGCCACGACCATTTCCACCGAGGAATTCGCGGCGTTGCTCGCACGCCAGAGTGCGCCCGAGGCCGTTGCCAATGTCGATACGCCGGAGCCGCCCGCACCGGGGGATAGCGCGCCGCCGCTTGCCTCGACCCCTGATACCCCACCCGAGAGCACGCCGCCCCCCGCGCAGGAGACCGCGCCGCCCGATCCCGCGCCGGATGTCACCGAGATCACCCCGCCCGCACCCGCCGAGGTGACGGATACGGCACCCGTGCTTGAGCCCCCGCAAGAGGATGTGGCCGTTGTGGTGCCCGAGGTCTCGCCCCGGCCCAAGCCGCGCCCCGCGCCCCGCGTCGCCCCCGAGGCCGTGGCCCCGCCAGAGCCTGACGTGCGTATCGACGAGGTGGCCCAGCCCGAGGTCGCGCCCGATGAGGGCGCGGAGGTGCCGCAGGAACCGGCCGAGGCCACGGCCCAGGAAGAGGCTGCAACCGAAATCGTGACCGAGGCGGAAGAGTCGAAAGACGCAGCCCCCACCTCTTCCTTGCGCCCCAAACCGCGCCCCGCGCGGCCCGTCGCACAGGCAGAGACACCCGCGCCCGCCGAGACCCCGAAACCGGCCACGACCGAAACGCCGAAACCCGCGGCCCCCGCCACCGATCAGAGCGCCGTCAATGACGCGCTTGCCGCCGCCCTTGGCACGAGCCAGAACACGAACACCGCCCCGAGCGGCCCGCCGCTCACCTCTGGTGAAAAAGACGCACTCCGCGTCGCGGTACAGCAATGCTGGAATGTGGGCTCGCTCAGCACCGAGGCGCTGGGCACCACGGTTGTGGTTTCCGTCCGCATGGGTGAGGATGGCAAGCCGGATAATGGTTCGATCCGAATGGACAGTTTTTCGGGCGGCGGCGATGCTGCGGCGCGCCAGGCGTTCGAGGCTGCACGCCGGGCGATCATCCGCTGCGGGGCCAATGGATTCAATTTGCCGCCGGAAAAATACGACCAGTGGCGTGACATCGAAATGACATTCAATCCGGAGAGTATGAGGATCAAATGATGCGCTTTATGATGACCCTCCTTGCGGCCCTCACGCTATGGGCCATGCCCGCGCTGGCGCAGGGCAATGGCCCGCTTCGGATCGAGATCACCGAAGGGGTGATCGAACCGATGCCCTTTGCTGTACCTGATTTCGTCTCTGACAGTGCGGCAGGCCAGGAACTCGGCCGCAACATTGCCAGCGTTATCGCCGCCGACCTGACCGGCACCGGTCTGTTTCGCCAGATCCCGAACGCCGCCCATATCAGCCGGATCACAAGCTTTGATAGCCCGGTGCAATATGCCGACTGGCGCGCGATCAATGCACAGGCGCTGATTACCGGCGCGGTCAGTACCGATGGGGCTGGGCGCATCGTTGCCAAATTCCGCATCTATGACGTGTTTTCCGGTCAGGAACTGGGCGCAGGTCAGCAGCTTGTCGGCACGCAGGACGGCTGGCGGCGCATCGCCCACAAGGTCGCCGATCAGGTCTATAGCCGCATCACAGGCGAGGGCGGCTATTTCGACAGCCGGGTTGTTTTTGTTGCCGAGAGCGGGCCCAAGGATCAGCGCGCCAAGCGACTGGGGATCATGGATTACGACGGGGCGAATGTGCAGTATCTGACCGACAGCACCAGCATCGTGCTGGCACCTCGCTTTTCGCCCACTGGCGACCGGGTGCTCTACACCAGCTATGAAACTGGCTTTCCTCGGATCTACGTGCTCGACGTGGCCAGTGTCGGGCGTCGTGAATTGCCCACGCAAGATGCCACCATGAGCTTTGCGCCACGCTTTTCGCCCAACGGACGCACGGTGGTCTACTCGCTCACCCAAGGTGGCAATACCGATCTCTACACCATGGACATTGGCACCGGGGCCAGTTCCCGGCTCACAACCGCCCCGTCGATTGAAACCGCGCCCAGCTATAGCCCCGACGGCGGCCAGATCGTGTTCGAGAGCGACCGCTCCGGCACGCCGCAGCTTTACATCATGTCGGCAGGCGGTGGCGAGGCGCGGCGCATCAGCTTTGGTGAGGGGCGCTATGGCACGCCCGTCTGGTCACCGCGTGGCGATCTCGTGGCCTTTACCAAACAATCCAAGGGTCGGTTTCATATCGGCGTTATGCGGACCGACGGCAGCGAAGAGCGTCTCTTGACCGCCTCTTTCCTCGACGAAGGCCCGACATGGGCCCCCAATGGCCGCGTCATCATGTTCACCCGCGAAACCCAAGGCGAACAGGGACAGGCCAGCCTCTATTCGGTCGACATCACGGGCCGGAACCTCAAGCAGGTGCCCACCAGCACAGGCGCAAGCGATCCCTCCTGGTCGCCGCTTCAGAATTGAACCCACAAGGCCCGCGTTTCCTTGGGACGCGGGCTGTGATATGACAGGCCAAGGCAGACACGAACGGGGCTAAAATGACCTATCTGAGCAAGACACTGATCCTCTGTGCGGGGCTGGCTTTGGCCGCCTGCACCAATCCCAACCGCTTTGATGATGGCAATGCCGTCGATCTCAACAACGGCGCGGGCGCTGGCCTTGCCGGGTCCGCGCAGGACCCGAGTTCGCCGGCCTATTTCCAGCAGACAGTGGGCGACCGCGTGCTCTTTGCCGTGGATCAATCCACGCTCGGCTCGGAGGCCCAGGTCACGCTTGACGGTCAGGCCAATTGGCTGATGACCAATCGCGATTTTACCGCCGTGATCGAGGGGCATGCCGACGAACAGGGCACCCGCGAATACAACCTTGCCCTCGGCGCCCGTCGCGCCAACGCGGTGCAGGAATATCTGATCGGTCGCGGTGTTTCGCCCAACCGCCTGCGTGTGGTCAGCTACGGCAAGGAACGCCCGATCGAGATTTGCAGCAACGAGGCGTGCTATGCAAAGAACCGGCGCGCCGTGACCGTGCTGGCCGCCGGGCTGGGCAGCTAACCTAGGAAAGGGGGCCGCACCATGCGCCGTTTCGCGTTCATTCTGGCCGCTGGTCTCTTGGTCGCGCCGCATCATGCGGTGGCGCAGACGGATCAGACGCTGGCCGACATCCGTCAGGAACTGTCGGTGCTGTTCGTCACCTTGCAGCATCTCAAGCGCGAGCTCAGCACCACTGGCGCCGCGGGGCAACTCAGTGGCGGCGGTTCTCTGGTGGACCGCGTGAACGCGATTGAGAGCGAGGTGCAGCGTCTGACCGCCAAGACAGAACAGCTCGAATTCCGTATCGACCGCGTGGTGTCTGATGGCACCAACCGCGTGGGCGATCTGGAGTTCCGCCTCTGCGAATTGGAACCGGCCTGTGACATTGCCAAGTTAGAGCCGGGCAGCACATTGGGTGGTGTCGATCCCGTGACAGCGGGCGGTGAGGCCGCTCCTCTTCCCACCGCTCCCGAGGCGAACGCCGGCGACAATCCTCAGCTTGCTATCGGTGAGCGTGACGATTTCGACCGCGCCGAGGCCGCGTTGCAAGCGGGAAATCATAGCGAGGCGGCGGCGGGTTTCGCGACATTCCTGTCGACCTATCCGGGCAGCCCCTTGTCCGGACGGGCAGGTTTGTTGCGTGGTGAGGCGCTGGAGGCCGCGGGTCAGCAGAGCGAGGCCGCGCGCGCCTATCTCGACAGCTTCAGCGCTGCGCCAGACGGGGCAGAGGCCCCCGAGGCGCTCTTTCGTCTTGGCCGCGCGCTGGGCCGTCTGGGCCAGACCGAAGAGGCCTGCGTGACATTGGGGCAGGTTGCGGCCCGCTATCCCACGGCGGCGGCAGTCTCTTCCGCGCAATCCGAGATGGGCCGCCTGGGCTGTTCGTGACCCCGCCTGCCGTGCCGTTGCAAACCAGCCTTGCGGCACATTTCGCGAGGGATGTCCCTGTGCGACTGGGCGTGGCGGTGTCCGGCGGCAGCGATTCGCTGGCGCTCCTGCATCTTCTGCACGACTGGCAGCATGCGGGCGGCCCCAGCCTGGCCGCCGTCACCGTCGATCACGGGCTGCGCCCAAGTTCCGCGCGAGAGGCGGCAGAGGTGGACCAAATCTGCGCCCGACTCGGTATCCCGCACGATACGCTGAAGTGGCAAGGCTGGGATGGCACCGGTAACCTGCCCGATCAGGCGCGGCGCGCGCGCTACGCGCTCCTTGTGGACTGGGCGCAGGCCCATGGATTGCAGGACATCGCCATCGGGCACACGCAAAACGACCTTGCCGAGACCTTTCTGATGCGTCTGGCGCGCGGCGCGGGTGTGGACGGTCTTGCGGCGATGCGCCCGCGCTGGACCCAAGCGGGCGTGACGTTTCACCGTCCGCTATTGGATGTGTCACGCGCGCGCCTGCGGGAGCATCTGCGCGCTCTTGGGCAGTTGTGGGTTGACGATCCCACCAACGACGACACCGCGTATCTGCGCCCCCGCGCGCGACAGGTTCTCGCGGCGCTCGGCCCTCTGGACCTGGATGCCGCGACGCTGGCCGATGTCGCGCGCACTCTGTCAGAGGTTCGCACAGCGCTGGATCACTCTGTGCAAACAGCCGCGCGCAGCCTTTTAAGCGGACAGGCCGGGGATATTCTGATCGACAAGGTCGGGTTTGCCGCCCTGCCCGAAGAAATCGCCCGCCGTCTGATGCAGGCCGCTCTGCACTGGCTGGCGGGTGGCGATTATCCACCGCGCGGTGCGGCGCTTCAGTCGCTTGTCCACGCGGCCCGCGCGGGGGGCACCATGACCTTGCACGGGTGTCTTCTTTTGCCTGCCAAGGCAGGGCAGCTGCGCCTTACGCGGGAATATGCCGCTGTCCGCGCGTTGCGCACGCCCGCAACCGCCCTTTGGGACAATCGCTGGCAGGCCATCGGCCCGGCCACCCCCGATGTCGAGATTGCCGCCCTTGGCCCCGATGGTTTACGGGCCTGTCCCGATTGGCGTCTGGGTGGCTTGCCGCATGCCTCTGCCCTTGCCGCCCCCGGCCTCTGGCAGGGCGAAACCCTGATCGCGGCACCGTTGATGGGCTGGCCGAATGGTTGGTCGCTGCGCCTTTGCCCGGATCGGGACAATCTACTCATGCCTTTATTATGTCATTGAAGATAGGGCCGTGATCTCTATTTATGATCAAGACGCCCTGTGCTAGACGCACGGGGATACGAATTTTGGGAGAGAACCCTTGGGTAACGCAAGAAATATTGCCTTCTGGCTGGTGCTGTTCCTGTTGATCCTCGCGCTGTTCAACCTGTTCAGCGGGTCGGGCAACACCCTCCAGAGCCGCGCAGTGCCGTATTCCGAGTTTGTGGCGGCAGTGGACAGCGGCGGCGTGAGCCAGGTCACGCTTGATGGCGAAACCGTGCGCTATCGCGGGTCGGATGGTCAGGACTACGCCACGATCAAGCCCGAGGATGCCGAGATCACGCAGCGCCTGATCGACGCGGGCATCCCGGTCAAGGCCGAAAGCCAGCAGCAATCTGGCTTTCAGACCTTCATCGTCTCGCTTCTGCCTTTCCTGCTGCTGATTGGTGTGTGGATCTATTTCATGAACCGCATGCAGGGCGGCGGCAAAGGCGGTGCGATGGGCTTTGGTAAGTCCAAGGCCAAGATGCTGACGGAAAAGCATGGTCGCGTCACCTTTGATGACGTGGCAGGCATCGACGAGGCCAAGGAAGAGCTCGAGGAAATCGTCGAGTTCCTTCGCAATCCTCAGAAATTCTCGCGTCTTGGAGGCAAGATCCCCAAGGGCGCGCTGCTTGTCGGTCCTCCGGGCACAGGTAAGACACTATTGGCCCGCGCCATCGCAGGCGAGGCGGGCGTGCCGTTCTTTACCATCTCCGGTTCCGACTTTGTGGAAATGTTCGTGGGTGTCGGCGCCAGCCGCGTGCGCGATATGTTCGAGCAGGCCAAGAAAAATGCGCCCTGTATCGTGTTCATCGACGAGATTGACGCCGTGGGCCGGCATCGTGGCGCAGGCTATGGCGGCGGCAATGACGAACGCGAGCAAACGCTGAACCAGTTGCTTGTGGAAATGGACGGGTTCGAGGCCAATGAAGGCGTGATCATCATCGCGGCGACCAACCGCAAGGATGTGCTTGACCCCGCGCTTCTGCGCCCCGGCCGGTTCGACCGTCAGGTGACGGTGCCCAACCCCGACATCAAGGGCCGCGAGAAAATTCTCAACGTCCATGCCCGCAAGACGCCGCTTGGCCCTGATGTGGACCTGCGCCTGATTGCGCGTGGCACGCCCGGCTTTTCCGGTGCGGACCTTGCCAATCTCGTCAACGAGGCGGCGCTGATGGCGGCGCGCGTCGGCCGTCGCTTTGTCACCATGGTCGATTTCGAGAATGCCAAGGACAAGGTGATGATGGGGGCCGAGCGCCGCTCGATGGTGCTGACCGACGATCAAAAGGAAAAGACCGCCTATCACGAAGCGGGTCATGCGGTCGTGGGTCTGGCCCTGCCGAAATGCGATCCCGTCTACAAGGCCACGATCATCCCGCGCGGTGGCGCGCTGGGCATGGTCGTCAGCCTGCCCGAGATCGACCGGCTGAACTGGCACCGCTCCGAGTGCGAGGAAAAGCTGGCGATGACCATGGCGGGCAAGGCAGCCGAGATCCTCAAATACGGCGAGGATAACGTGTCGAACGGCCCGGCAGGCGATATTCAGCAGGCCAGCGGCCTGGCCCGCGCCATGGTGATGCGCTGGGGCATGTCCGACAAGGTCGGCAATATCGACTATGAGCAGGCGCACGAAGGCTACATGGGCAATGGCGCTGGTGGCTTCTCGATTTCCGCGCATACCAAGGAGCTGATCGAGGAAGAGGTCAAGCGCCTGATCGACGAGGCCTATGTCCGCGCCAAGAAGATCCTGACTGATCGACAGGAAGATTGGGAACGTCTGGCGCAAGGCCTCTTGGAATACGAGACCCTGACCGGCGACGAGATCAAGCGGGTCATGCGCGGCGAGCCGCCCATGTCGAGCGATGACGACGACGGCAATGCCGAGGCGACCAAGCCCTCTGTCACTGCCATTCCCAAGACCAAGCCGAAATCCACCCCCGGCGACGGCGGGATGGAGCCAGAGCCCTCGACGTGAGCACATCGCAAACCAAACAGGACTGGAATCCCGGAGCCTATGCCAGGTTCCGGGATCAGCGCTTGCGGCCTGCGCTTGATCTGTTGAACGCGGTCGGCCAGATGGGTGCGGGCGATGTGGTCGATCTGGGGTGCGGCAATGGCGTGATGGCCGAGGCCTTGCGCGCCCGCGCGGGTAACCGCAGCCTTGTCGGGGTCGATGGCAGCCCGGCCATGCTCGAAAAGGCGCAGGGCATGGGATATGACGCACTGCAACAGGCCGATATTGCCGAATGGATGCCGCGCCGCGCACCGGGCCTGATCTATTCAAACGCCGCGCTGCACTGGGTCGGGAATCACGAGGCCTTGATGCCAAAGCTCGTGCGCATGTTGGGCAAGGGCGGCACGCTGGCCGTGCAGATGCCACATCAGAACAAGGCCCCCTCGCACCGTGTCTGGCTCTCTCTGGCCGAGGAGCTGTTTGCCGGACGGATCGAGAAAATGGGCACCCCTGGCGTCATGTCCCCGATCAAGTATGAGGAGCTTTTGGCCCCTCTGGGTCAATTCCGCCTCTGGGAAACCGATTATTACCAGCGGTTGACCGCCGAACCCGGCAGCCACCCGGTGCGCCGCTATACCGAAAGCACCTATGCCCGCCCGGTTCTGGCCGCGCTCGACCCGGACGAAAAGACAGACCTCATCCGCCGCTACGAAGAGGTGATGCACAGCGCCTATCCGGTGCGTGCCGATGGCACTGTGCTTTTCCCGTTCCGCCGCATGTTCTTTACCCTCACCGTCTGACCCGGAATTTGAGCGGCCCTGCGGGGCGAGTATTTTCACCAAGAAGAATTCACCAATAAGACACGGGGCACCGAGCCATGCCTGCATTGATGCCAACCGACTATTACGGTCGAATCACCTGGCTGGGCCGCGTGGCCGAGCGGGAGACGACGCTGGCGGCAGAGCCGCTTGACGCAGTGGATGCGACCTTTGCCGGTGTCGCGGGCGAAGAACACGCGGGCCTCACGCGCCCGTCCTGTAGCCGCGTGATCTCTCAGCACCCCAGAGGCACGGAAATCCGCAACACGCGGCAATTCTCGGTGCTGTCGGTCGAGGACATGACCGCCATCGCCGCCAGCATGGGGCTCAAGCTGCTTGATCCCGCATGGCTTGGGGCTTCGCTGGTGCTGGAGGGGATACCCGACCTCTGCCACTTGCCTCCGTCCTCGCGCCTGCAGGGGCCGGATGGGGTGACGCTGGTGGTGGATATGGAAAACCGCCCTTGCCACCTGCCCGCCGAGGTGATCGAGGGTCACGCCCCCGGTTTCGGCGCGAAGTTCAAACGCGCAGCGCTCGGGCGGCGGGGTATCACGGCCTGGGTCGAACGGGAGGGGCGGCTTGCCCTGGGCCAGATGCTGCGCCTGCACATTCCCGATCAGCCGGTCTGGTCCGAGCTTGCGCGCGCCCGCGGCACGTTGCTCTGAGCCCCCGTTTTCGTGTTTCGATCCGGTGTCGCCTGTGGTGATCCGCCGCAACCACAGGTCCATGTGTCGGATTCGCATGCTGTGGGATGCCGAGAATTGGCTATCACCGTGGTCAGATCAAGCCCAACAGACGAGGGAAGGAAACGACTATGGGTTACAAGAGCGACATCGAGATTGCGCGGGAGGCCAAGAAGCGACCGATTCAGGAAATCGGTGCCAAGCGGGGCATTTCGAACGACGATCTTTTGCCCTACGGCCATGACAAGGCCAAGGTCAGCCAGAAGTTCATCGACTCGGTTCAGGGCAACAAGAACGGCAAGCTGATCCTCGTGACCGCGATCAACCCGACCCCGGCGGGCGAGGGCAAGACCACGACCACCGTTGGTCTGGGTGACGGTCTGAACCGCATCGGCAAGAAGGCCACCGTCTGCATCCGCGAGGCCAGCCTTGGGCCGAACTTCGGGATGAAGGGTGGCGCTGCTGGCGGCGGCTATGCGCAGGTTGTCCCGATGGAGGACATGAACCTGCACTTCACCGGCGACTTCCACGCCATCACCAGCGCGCACAGCCTGCTGAGCGCCATGATCGACAACCACATCTACTGGGGCAACGAGCAGAACATCGACACCCGCCGCGTCGTGTGGCGTCGCGTGGTCGACATGAACGACCGCTCGCTGCGTCAGATCACCTCGTCGCTGGGCGGTGTGTCCAACGGTTTCGCCCGCGAAGATGGTTTTGACATCACCGTCGCCTCCGAAGTCATGGCGATCCTCTGCCTGTCGAAGAACCTCAAGGATCTCGAAGAGCGTCTTGGCTCGATGATCGTCGCCTACCGCCGCGACAAGAGCCCGGTGTTCTGCCGCGACATCAAGGCCGAAGGCGCGATGACCGTGCTTCTCAAGGACGCGATGCAGCCGAACCTCGTGCAGACGCTGGAAAACAACCCGGCCTTTGTCCACGGCGGCCCGTTCGCCAATATCGCGCATGGCTGCAACTCGGTGATCGCCACCACCACCGCGCTCAAGATCAGCGACTACGTTGTGACCGAAGCGGGCTTTGGTGCCGACCTCGGGGCTGAAAAGTTCATGAACATCAAGTGCCGCAAGGCCGGTCTTGCGCCCGACTGCGTGGTCATCGTGGCCACTGTGCGCGCGATGAAGATGAACGGCGGCGTGGCCAAGGCCGATCTGGGCGCCGAGAATGTCGAGGCGGTCAAGGCGGGCTGTCCGAACCTTGGGCGTCACATCGAGAACGTCAAATCCTTCGGCGTGCCGGTGGTCGTGGCGATCAACCATTTCGTGACCGACACCGAGGCCGAGATCGAGGCGGTCAAGTCCTTTGTCGCCAACCATGGCGCCGAGGCGGTGCTGTCGCGCCATTGGGAACTGGGTTCGGAAGGCTCCGAGCCGCTGGCACGCAAGGTGGTCGAAGTGGCCGAGGCCGGAAATGCCAATTTCGCGCCCCTCTACCCCGATGAAATGCCGCTCTTCCAGAAGATCGAAACCATCGCCAAGCGCATCTACCGCGCCGACGAGGTGCTGGCCGATCAGAAGATCCGCAGCCAGCTCAAGGAATGGGAAGCGCAGGGTTATGGCAATCTGCCGGTTTGCATGGCCAAGACGCAGTATAGCTTTACTACCGACCCGAACCGTCGCGGCGCGCCCACCGGCCACTCCGTGCCTGTCCGCGAAGTGCGCCTGTCGGCCGGTGCTGGCTTTGTCGTGGTCGTCTGCGGCGAAATCATGACCATGCCGGGCCTGCCCAGCAAACCCGCCGCCGAGACGATCCGTCTTAACGACGACGGTCAGATCGAAGGCCTGTTCTAAGCTAAACCAGATAGGCCGCCCGGGGTATCGCGCTCCGGGCGGCCTTGCGCATGGCGCATAACGATTGAAAGCACGATGAAAGGGCTGGGAATGACGGCTAAAGTGATCGACGGCAAGGCCTTTGCCGCAGAGGTGCGCGCCAAGGTGGCCGCGCATGTGACGCGCCTCAAAGAGGAAAACGGCATCACGCCTGGCCTTGCGGTGGTGCTCGTGGGCGAGGACCCGGCCAGTCAGGTCTATGTTCGCTCCAAAGGCAAGCAGACCGTCGAAGTTGGCATGAATTCGTATGAGCATAAACTCGATGCCGACACATCCGAGGCCGATCTTCTGGCGCTGATCGACCGGCTTAACAAGGATGCCACGGTTCACGGCATTCTTGTGCAGTTACCGCTGCCGAAACATCTTGATTCCGATCTGGTGATCAATTCGATTGATCCGGCCAAGGATGTCGATGGATTTCACATTTCCAACGTGGGTCTCTTGGGCACCGGCCAGAAATCCATGGTGCCCTGCACGCCGCTGGGCTGTCTGATGATGCTGCGCGATCATCACGGCTCGCTTGCGGGGATGGATGCCGTGGTGCTGGGCCGTTCCAACATCGTGGGCAAGCCGATGGCGCAATTGCTCTTGGGGGACAGCTGCACCGTCACCATCGCGCATAGCCGGACCAAGGATCTGGCCGATGTCTGCCGCCGCGCCGATATAGTCGTGGCTGCCGTGGGCCGCCCCGAAATGGTGCCGGGTGACTGGGTCAAGCCGGGGGCCACGGTGATCGACGTGGGCATCAACCGGATCGAGCGGGATGGCAAGACCGTGTTGGTCGGCGATGTCGATTACGCCTCTGCCGCCGCGGTTGCGGGGGCGATCACGCCGGTTCCGGGTGGTGTCGGTCCGATGACAATCGCGTGTCTCTTGGCCAACACCCTGACCGCTTGCTGCCGCGCCAATGGGCTGGCAGAGCCAGAGGGTCTGACCGCCTGAGTCCTCAGCCCCGCCTGAGCGGCGGGGCGATCACGCCCATATTTCCGATCAGCGGACAGCCCAGCGTTTCGCGTAGGGCTGCCGCCAATTCGTCGACCGTTTCGGTCGAGACGAAGAGACCCCCCGTCGCATCCGCCAGACATTTCGCCACCGTCTGCCCGTCGTAGCTTTGGGCCTCCGGGCTGTTCCACGAAAACGGGTCATGCACCACGCGGAACCCGATGACATGCACGGTTAAACTGCGCGCTTCCTTTGCCAGTGACGCTCCAAGCGCACACGGCGTGCCGCCGCATGTTTCATTCCCATCTGTGACCAGCACCACGATCCCTGGTTGGGTGCGATAGCCCAGCACCTCCGCCGCCACCGCGACAGAGGCGGCAATCGGCGTCAGGCCGCCGGGAATCAGCGCCTCGATGCGCTCTACCACCGCCTCTGCAGCATCAGGAATGGGATCAAAATGTCGCGTGATCCCTGAACAGGGATGCGTTCCCCCCGTCCCATAGGTCAAGAGGCCGACCCGCCGAAAGGGTGCAATTTCGGGCATCACCTGTCGCAGCGCGGCGCGCGCCTCGCTGATACGGGTGGCCGCGGTCGGATCATGGCCGACCTCGGCCATGGAGCCCGACCCGTCAAACACCAACATCGCATCGGTGGCACAGCCCATGGCCGCTTGCGGTGAGGGACCGGGCAAGGCGGTCAGGGCAAGGCAGAGGGCAATCGCGCGCATCATGGGCCTCCGGTCACAGGATCGAACCCCAAGCGTATCGCGGTCACAGCATATGTCCAGAGAACAGGCAATGCGACCGGTCCGCCTCATGTCCTGCCGCCTGCGGATCGGTCACACGACCTTGAGGCAGAAGTGAAACTCGTTCATCGGTCGCACAGTCTCGACCATCTTTTGAAGGCGCAGGCTTATGCCAAGATCCGGGAAGGTTTCGGTCAAGTCTACGAATTCTTGATCCGTCAGAATGTTGCAATGCACATCGACATAGCTGCTGCGGGCGGTGTCCATCATCTTGCGGGCATGGGCGAGCGAGAACTGACGCGCGACGCCGTGATTGACCCCGTGCTGCCAGACTTGTCCCGCTTTGACCGGCTTGAAATGATAAAAATGGTCAAAGACGGTATGTGGGTCCGGTTGGGTGATACTCCGCGCGTCGCGGTCGATGAACTGGCCTAGGGTGGTTCTGGGTCGATCAATGTCATAGGTATAGCGACGATCGGGAAACGCCCCGATGATGGCACCACCTGGCCCCATCTCGGCTGCAAGCTGACGCAAGAATCCAAGCAGATCGGCTATATGCTCGTAAACATGCGAACCGAAGATATAGCGCACACTCGCGCCCGAAATCGCTTGCGGCAGGGAGATACCCTTGAGCACATAATCGACCTCGACTACCCGATCTGCGTGTCTCAAAGGGCTGTTATCGGCAAGGCGTCTCAGCTCGCTTGTAGAGCTGACATCGGCATAACGCACATTCCAGTCCGGTCTGGTCAATAGCGGGCGATCAAACGGCCCTATTTCGACTCCTAGCTCTGACGAGGTGACACAGCCCGCGACAAATTCGAGGAGCCTGTTTTTTCGCTGATCAAGCATCCGTGCGGTCGCCGACTGGCTCAGCGGTTTGTCATTCTTTGCCTGCGCTGCGCCATCAGATCGCTGCTTGCCGAACTTCCACATTCCAACCCATCCAAGTATGACCTGACACCAATCGGCAGCGGCCTATGTCCGAGACCGAAGCCGTACCCAAGTTGGCACAATGCGGAGGCACCGGGTAGCGCAAAGTCCGGGCTGGTCCGAAAATTCCCCGTGAGCGCATCGCCTCCTGGCACCAAAGGCACCACTCTTGTCAAGGACCTCTGCACCGTCTATACGCCCCCGGTGGCCCCGTCTTGGGGTCCGACTCAACCAACACGCCGCGTTCGGCCGCTCCCGTCGCTGGGGGCCGCATCCGGCAAGGAGATAGCGACATGAAACTGCATGAACTTCACGACAATCCCGGCGCCACCAAGCGCAAGAAGCGCATTGGCCGCGGTCCGGGTTCCGGCATGGGTAAAACCGGTGGCCGGGGTATCAAAGGTCAGAAATCCCGTTCGGGTGTTTCGATCGGGGGCTACGAGGGTGGCCAGATGCCGCTCTATCAGCGTCTGCCCAAGCGCGGCTTCAACAAGCCGAACCGCAAATCCTTTGCTGTCATCAACCTGGGCCTCATCCAGAAATTCGTCGAAGCCGGCAAGATCGACGCCTCTGCGCCGATCACCGAAGATGCGCTGGTTGCATCGGGCCTCGTGCGCCGCAAGCTGGACGGTATCCGCGTTCTGGCCAAGGGCGACGTCAGCGCCAAGCTTGATATTCAGGTCACAGGCGCCTCGCGCGCTGCGATCGAAGCGGTCGAAAAGGCCGGTGGCTCTCTCTCGGTCACAACCGCGCAGTCGGCCGAATAAGAGGTTGTGAGCGGCATCCGTGCCGCTTACATATGGCCCAAGTTTTCCTTTGACGCCGCCTGAGCTGGAAAACAGCCCAAGGCGGCGTTGTCACATGAAAGAGACCCGCGAATGGTATCTGCAGCAGAGCAAATGGCGGCCAACACCAGCTGGTCCGCGCTGGGCAAGGCCACCGAACTGCGCAAACGCATCCTTTTCACGCTCGGCCTGCTGATCGTCTACCGGCTGGGCACCTTTATCCCGGTGCCGGGCATTGATGGGGCGGCGCTGCGCGAATTCATGGAAGGCGCGCAGGCCTCGATCGGTGGTATGCTCAGCATGTTCACCGGCGGTGCGCTCGGGCGGATGGGCATCTTTGCTCTTGGCATCATGCCCTATATCTCGGCCTCGATCATTGTGCAGTTGATGACGGCTTTGGTGCCTGCGCTTGAACAGCTCAAAAAAGAAGGCGAGCAGGGCCGCAAGAAGATCAACCAGTATACCCGCTACGGCACGGTTGGTCTTGCGACGCTGCAATCCTACGGTCTCGCGGTTTCGTTGCAATCGGGCGATATGGCCTCGAATCCGGGCATGTTCTTTATTGTCTCGTGCATGATCACCCTCATCGGCGGCACCATGTTCCTGATGTGGCTGGGGGAACAGATCACCGCGCGCGGCGTCGGCAACGGCATTTCGCTGATCATCTTTGTCGGCATCATCGCCGAGGTGCCGGCCGCTCTGGCACAGTTTTTTGCCTCTGGCCGTTCGGGCGCGATCAGCCCGGCGGTGATCGTGGGCGTGATGCTGATGGTCGTGGCCGTGATCGCCTTTGTGGTGTTCATGGAGCGCTCGCTGCGCAAGATCCATATCCAGTATCCGCGCCGTCAGGTGGGCATGAAGATCTATGATGGCGGTTCGTCGCATCTGCCGGTCAAGGTCAACCCGGCGGGCGTGATCCCGGCGATCTTTGCCTCTTCCCTGCTGCTTTTGCCCGCGACGATCACCACATTCTCGGGCAATACGACCAATCCGGTCCTCTCGACCGTGATGGCCTATTTTGGCCCCGGCCAGCCGCTCTATCTGCTGTTCTTCACGATCATGATCGTGTTCTTTGCCTATTTCTATACGTTCAACGTGGCGTTCAAGACCGATGACGTGGCCGATAACCTCAAGAACCAGAACGGTTTCATTCCAGGCATCCGCCCGGGCAAGCGGACGGCAGAATATCTCGACTACGTGGTCGCCCGCGTGCTGGTCATCGGCTCTGCCTATCTGGCGGCGGTCTGCCTTCTGCCCGAGATCCTGCGCAACCAGTTCGCCATTCCCTTCTACTTTGGCGGTACATCGGTTCTGATCGTCGTGTCCGTGACCATGGATACCATCCAGCAGGTCCAGTCGCACCTTCTGGCCCACCAATACGAAGGATTGATCGAGAAATCCCAACTCAGCGGCAAGGGCAAGAAACGCAGCCGCAGAAAGGCTCCGGCGCGTCGATGAATATCATTCTTCTCGGACCACCGGGCGCGGGCAAAGGCACGCAGGCACATCACTTGGTCGCGAGCCGGGACATGATCCAGCTCTCAACCGGCGACATGCTGCGCGCCGCCAAGGACAGCGGCTCTGAGATGGGGCGCATTGTGGCGGATGTGATGGCGCGCGGCGATCTTGTGACCGATGAGATCGTGATCGGCCTTATCCGCGAGCAGTTGCAGGGCGCGCAAAAGGGCGGTTTCATCTTTGACGGCTTTCCGCGCACTCTGGCGCAGGCCGATGCGCTTGCCGACCTGCTGGAAGAGACGGGCGAGACCCTCGATGCCGTGATCGAATTGCGCGTCGACGACGAAGCGCTCGTTGAGCGGATCACTGCCCGCTCCACCTGCGGCGGCTGCGGCGAAGTTTATAACGACATTACCAAACCCTGGCCCGCCGATGGCAAATGCGCCAAATGCGGATCGACCGATGTCAAGCGCCGGACGGACGACAACGAAGACGCGCTGCGCAATCGCCTTATGGAATATTACAAGAAAACCTCGCCGCTGATCGGCTACTACTATGCCCATGGGCAATTGACCTCGGTCGATGGTCTTGCGGAAATTGACGCGGTGCAGGCGGCCATAGCCGAAGCGCTTGACAAATAGCCGTTCATCTGGGTCCGGGGCCTTGACGCCCCGGTCTTTTCCCCCTAACCAGCCCTATCTCGAACACGAGATTGATTCTATTTCCGGGTCGCCCCCGTATCTCGAATCGCTCATCTGAAATCAGCCGCGGCCCGGTGCGTGATCGCTTCGGGCTTACGTTGTGAAAAAAGGTTCTGGTGCTACGGAACCGCAACGAAAAAGGAAGCTACACTTGGCACGTATCGCCGGCGTCAATATCCCGACCAACAAGCGGGTTCCCATCGCCCTCACCTATATCACCGGAATCGGCCATGCTTCGGCCAAATCCATTTGCGAAGCGCTCAACATCGACGTGTCGCGCCGCGTGAACGATCTGTCGGACGCCGAGGCCCTGGCCCTGCGCGAGCATATCGACGCGAATTACACCGTCGAAGGCGACCTGCGCCGTGACACCCAGATGAATATCAAGCGCTTGATGGATCTGGGCTGCTACCGTGGCCTGCGTCACCGTCGCAATCTGCCGGTGCGTGGTCAGCGGACCCACACCAACGCCCGCACCCGCAAGGGCCCGGCAAAAGCCATTGCCGGCAAGAAGAAATAAGGGAGGGCATTCAAGATGGCACGCGATACCAAACGCACCAAGAAAAAGGTTTCCAAGAACATCGCCACTGGCGTTGCTCATGTGAACTCCTCCTTCAACAACACCAAGATCCTGATCTCGGACGTGCAGGGCAATGCAATCGCATGGTCCTCTGCCGGGACCATGGGCTTCAAAGGCTCGCGCAAATCCACGCCCTATGCTGCTCAGATGGCTGCCGAAGATGCAGGCAAAAAGGCGCAGGAACATGGTATGCGCTCGCTCGACGTCGAAGTTCAGGGGCCGGGTTCGGGCCGTGAATCGGCGCTGCGCGCTCTGGCGGCTGTCGGCTTCAACATCACCTCGATCCGTGATGTGACCCCGATGGCGCATAATGGCTGCCGCCCGCCGAAACGCCGCCGGGTCTGATCCGCTACATCTCTTGGTGGGGCCGCGCTTTGGCGCGGTCCCGCTTTCGTCATTTTACATCCTCGGGCGCTCTGAACCTTTGGACATGGGAACAGAGCAAGAATGGAGGGACGCATGATCCACAAGAATTGGGCTGAACTGATCAAGCCGACACAGCTTGAAGTGAAACCCGGCAATGACCCGCTGCGTCAAGCGGTTCTGATTGCCGAGCCGCTTGAGCGCGGCTTTGGTCTCACGCTTGGCAACGCGCTGCGCCGTGTGCTGCTGTCGTCCTTGCAAGGGGCGGCGATCACCGCCGTTCAGATCGACAACGTGCTGCATGAATTCTCCTCGGTGGCCGGTGTGCGCGAAGACGTGACCGACATCGTACTCAACCTCAAGGGCGTTGCCATTCGCATGGAAGTCGAAGGGCCCAAGCGCCTGTCGATCAATGCCAAGGGTCCGGGCGTTGTCACTGCCGGTGACATCTCTGACAGCGCAGGCATCGAGATCCTCAACAAGGATCACGTGATCTGCCACCTCGACGAGGGCGCCGACCTGTTCATGGAACTGACCGTGAATCAGGGCAAGGGCTATGTCTCGGCCGACAAAAACAAACCCGAAGATGCGCCCATCGGCCTCATTCCGATCGACGCGATCTATTCGCCGATCTCGCGCGTCAGCTACGAGGTTCAGCCGACTCGCGAAGGTCAGGTTCTCGATTACGATAAACTGACGATGAAGATCGAAACCGACGGTTCGATCACCCCGGATGATGCCGTGGCCTATGCCGCGCGTATTCTTCAGGATCAACTGTCGATCTTCGTGAACTTCGATGAGCCCGAATCGGCCAGCCGTCAAGACGATGACGACGGTCTCGAGTTCAACCCGCTCCTGCTCAAGAAAGTGGACGAGTTGGAATTGTCGGTCCGCTCTGCGAACTGCCTCAAGAACGACAACATCGTTTACATCGGCGATCTTATCCAGAAGACCGAGGCCGAGATGCTCCGCACCCCGAACTTTGGTCGCAAGTCGCTCAACGAGATCAAGGAAGTGCTCTCGGGCATGGGTCTGCACCTTGGCATGGATGTCGAGGATTGGCCGCCAGACAATATCGAAGACCTCGCCAAGAAGTTCGAAGACGCTTTTTGACAAGGCTACACTGAAACGACGGGCAATCCCGCCCCAAGGAGAGGGGGCTGACACGCATCAGCCCCCCGGACAAAGCAGAAACGCTAAGGAGTTAGAAAATGCGTCACGCCAGAGGATACCGCCGCCTGAACCGTACCCATGAGCACCGCAAGGCGCTGTGGGCGAACATGGCCGGCTCGCTCATCGAACATGAGCAGATCAAGACCACCCTGCCCAAGGCCAAAGAACTGCGCCCGATCATCGAAAAGCTGATCACGCTCGGCAAGCGCGGCGACCTGCACGCACGCCGTCAGGCGGCAAGCCAGCTCAAGCAAGATGCCTATGTGGCCAAGCTGTTCGATATTCTCGGACCGCGTTACAAAGAGCGTCAGGGCGGTTACGTCCGCGTGCTCAAGGCCGGGTTCCGCTATGGTGACATGGCACCGATGGCGATCATCGAATTCGTGGATCGCGATGTCGATGCCAAGGGTGCCGCCGACAAGGCTCGCATCGCGACATTCGAAATGTCTGACGACGAATAAGAGCACCACCATTTGAAATGGTTGCAATCGCGCCCCCGCCCTCACCGGCGGGGGTTTTGCATGTCGGGCCTCAGGACTATGGCATCACAAGACGCTGCAAAGCCTTGCATTGGCGCGCCAGTCCCAGCATATCTCAAAGGCCAAGATCACCCTTGGGGAGCCGTCATGTTCCGCTTTCTATGTCTTGTTCTATTGGCCCTTCCCGGTCTGCCGCGCGCTGAAACCCGCGTGCCGGTCAGCCAGGCCGAAATCCAGTTGGGCTTTGCCCCGGTGGTGCAAGAGGCCGCGCCTGCGGTGGTCAATATCTACGCCAGCCGCGTCGTCGAGGCGCGCCGCAGCCCCTTTCGCGGCGATCCGTTCTTCGAGCGGTTCTTCAACGACTTAGGGGCCAGCCGTCCGCGCGTGCAGAATTCCCTTGGTTCCGGCGTGATCCTGTCGGCGGATGGTATCGTGGTTTCGAATTATCATGTGGTGGGCGAGGCCACGGATATCCGCGTGGTGCTGAACGACCGCCGCGAATACGCCGCTCGTGTGCTCTTGGGCGATGAGGAGGCGGATCTGGCCGTTCTCCAGGTCGAGAATGCCCCGGAACTGCCCGCCCTCGATCTCCGCGACAGCGACACCGTGCAGGTCGGTGAACTGGTGCTGGCCATCGGCAATCCCTTTGGCGTGGGGCAGACGGTCTCGAGCGGAATCGTCTCGGGGCTTGCGCGCTCGGGCACCGCCACAGGCAACGCGCGCGGCTATTTCATCCAGACCGACGCACCGATCAACCCGGGCAATTCGGGCGGGGCACTGGTCGATGTGAACGGCGACCTCATCGGCATCAACACCGCGATCCTGTCGCGCTCTGGCGGCTCGAATGGCATCGGCTTTGCCATTCCCTCGGGCCTTGTGACGCAGTTCGTGGCACAGGCGCGCGCGGGCAAGACGGTGTTCGAACGGCCCTGGGCGGGTCTGGGCGGCCAACCCGTGACCCCGGACATGGCCGAAGGTCTGGGCATTGCCCGTCCCGATGGCGTGGTGATTTCCGAGGTGCATCCCCAAAGCAGCTTTGCCAGCCAGATCCGCCCCGGCGACGTGATCACCAGGGTGGGCGGTCAGCCGGTCAACAGCCCCGCCGAGGTGATCTATCGCATGTCTCTGGCGGGGATCGGGGCGGACACGACCATAACCCGCCTGCGCGATGGGGACGAGGACGAGGTCCAGATCGCCCTGATCGCCGCGCCGGACCTGCCGCCGCGCACGCCGCTGGACACCGGACCACGCGCCGCCATTCCACAGATGACCCTCTCGACCATCAATCCCGCCGTGATCGAGCAATACCGCCTGCCGTTGATGGCGCAAGGTGTGATCGTGGATGATCCCGGCCCCTATGGTGCCCGGGCCGGATTGCGGCCGGGCGACATTCTCAGGCAGGTCAATGGGCGCCCGGTCGAGAGCAGCCGCGCCGCGCGCGCCGCGCTGGAGGGGGCGGTGAACACGCTCACGCTCGATCTTTTGCGGGATGGGCAGCGCCTGACGCTGCGCTTCAGGATCTGAGCGGTGGCAGATCTCTTTGATACGGGCGACACGCCCCGCGCCGAAACAGCCCCGCGCCCGCTGGCGGACCGGCTGCGGCCGCGCCGTCTGGCGGATGTGATCGGGCAGGACCAGGTATTGGGGCATGAGGCCCCGTTGGGGGTGATGCTCGATTCGGGCAGTCTTGGTTCGCTCATCCTCTGGGGACCGCCCGGCGTGGGCAAGACGACGATTGCCCGCCTTCTGGCCGATGAAACCGATCTGCATTTCGTCCAGATTAGCGCCATTTTCACTGGCGTGCCCGAATTGCGCAAGGTTTTCGAAGAGGCCAAGCATCGCCGCGCGCAGGGTCGTGGAACGCTGCTTTTCGTGGATGAAATCCACCGTTTCAACAAGGCGCAGCAGGATGGATTCTTGCCGCACATGGAGGATGGCACGATCCTTCTGGTTGGTGCGACAACGGAAAACCCGAGTTTCGAGTTGAATGCGGCGCTGCTCAGTCGCGCGCAGGTCATGGTTCTGACACGGCTTGCACTGGCGGATCTGGAGCGTCTGGCACAGCGCGCCGAGCAAGAGCTGGGCCGCGCCCTTCCGCTCGATGGTCCGGCGCGCGAGGCCCTGCTTGAGATGGCCGATGGGGATGGGCGCGCCCTGCTCAATCTGGTCGAACAGGTTGCCGCGTGGAAAGTCGAGGGCAAGCTGGACAGCGCTGCGCTCGCCTCTCGCCTGATGAAACGCGCCGCCAAATATGACAAATCGGGCGATGAGCATTACAACCTGATCTCGGCGCTTCACAAGTCGGTGCGCGGCTCTGATCCCGATGCTGCGCTCTACTGGCTGGCGCGGATGCTGACGGGCGGCGAGGACCCGCGTTATCTTGCCCGCCGCATCCTGCGCATGGCGATTGAGGATATTGGCTTGGCCGATCCGCAGGCGCAATCCATCTGTTTGCACGCCTGGGAAACCTATGAGCGGATCGGCAGCCCCGAAGGCGAACTGGCCTTGGGTCAGGCCGTGGCCTATCTTGCCCTCGCGCCAAAATCGAACGCCGGATATGTGGCCTACAAGGCCGCGCTGCGTGAGGCCAAAAAGACCGGGAGCGAGCCACCGCCCAAGCATATCCTCAACGCGCCAACTCGCCTCATGAAAGAGCAGGGATACGGCGACGGCTATGCCTATGACCACGACGCTGAGGATGGATTCTCGGGTCAGAATTACTTTCCAGATGGCGTGAAGCGCCCGGTTCTTTACCAGCCGGTCGAGCGCGGATACGAGCGCGAGCTCAAAAAACGACTAGAGTATTTCGCCAAGCTGCGCCAACGCCGGACCTGAGAAAACCCTCAAAACCTCAGAATCTATGACCTTTTAATCTGTCCAGATGGCACGATTAGGGTCTGGAAACATGTCGCATTTCGTGTTTTGCTACAGACATGTCGCATTTGTGCATCCTCTTTGACCGTCCGAAACCCAAGCTTTCGGAATGGCCTGATGCTGCGTCGTCGCCAATCACAAATTCAAAACAAGACAGGGAAACCAGATGAAAAAGAAAACCGATCAGGTCCTTTTGGACCGGCTCGCGCAGGCTGCGCGTACCGGGGTTATCTCACGCCGGTCGTTCATGCATTATGCCGCCGCTGCGGGTGTGACTGCCTCTGCCGCGACCGGCCTCTGGGGTACTTCCGCCGCCGCCAACCCTTCACGGGGCGGCACATTCCGCTGGGGCGTGCATGACGGCAACACCTCGGACACCCATGATCCCGGCACCTATGTGACACGTCAGATGATCTTTCTGGCCCATACACATCGCAGCTACCTGACCTTGATCGAGCCGGACAATTCGCTTGGGCCGGACCTTGCGACCAGTTGGGAAGCGACACCCGACGCCAAGCAATGGACGTTTGAACTCAATCCCGACGCCTCTTTCCACAGTGGCAAGCCGGTGACGGCGCAGGATGTGATCGACAGTCTCAACCATCACCGCGGTGACGCCTCGACCTCGGCGGCCAAGGCGCTCTTGACCGATGTGACCGATATCACCGCCGATGGCGATCATACGGTCACGATCAGTCTGGCGCGCGGCAATGCCGATCTGCCATGGCTTATGACCGACTATCACTTTGCGATCTGCCCCTCGAATGGCGATGGCACGATTGACTGGCAATCGGGCGATGGGACTGGCCCCTACAAGATCGAGTCGGGCGAATTCGGCATCCGTTGGGAACTGGCGCGGCACGATGGGTGGCACGGGACCGGTGCCTATTTCGACAAGGTGACGATGATCGTTCTCAACGATCCCAACGCGCGGCAAACGGCGCTGGTGACGGGGGATGTGGATTGCGTCTCGCTGATCGAACTCAAGACCTTGGCGCTCTTGCAGCGCAATCCGGACATCTCGGTTGACAATATCCCCTCGGGGGGTGCGATCACCATGCCGATGTTCTGCGATACGGCACCGTTCAGCGATGTGCGCGTGCGCACCGCGCTGAAACTTGCGATGGATCGGGACGAGATCATCGAGAAAATCGCCTTTGGTGCGGCCACCAAGGGCAATGATTTCCACCTCTCGCCGGTTCAGCCCTATTGGCCGTCGGATATTCCGCAGCGCGAATACGATCCCGAGCAAGCCAAATCGCTGCTCAAGGACGCCGGGCAAGAGGGGCTCACCGTAAACCTGTCCGTAGCCGAGAGTGTCTACACTGGCGCGGTCGATATGTGTGTGCTCTATGCCGAACAGGCCAAGGCCGCTGGCATCAATATCAAGGTCGTGCGCGAGGCGAGCGACGGGTATTATTCCGATGTCTGGCTCAAGAAGCCGTTTAGCGCCGTTTCCTGGGGTGCGCGTCCGACGCCGGATGTCATGTTCACCCTCGCCTACAAGGATGACGCGGCCTGGAACGAAAGCCGGTGGCAGAATGAGCGGTTCAATGAACTGCTGCTTCAGGCCAAGTCCGAACTGGACCAGACCCTGCGCGCCGAGATGTATCGCGAGATGTGTCTCTTGATGCGCGATGACGGTGGCACCCTTCTGCCGTTCTTCAACAATTGGGTCTATGCGCGCGGCAAAGGCGTCAAGCGCCCGGAACAGGTTGCGGCAAGCTGGGGCTGTGACGGCGCGCGCGCCGCAAGCCGCTGGTGGTTTGAGGCCTGAGGTTACCCCAAGACCCGGCACCGCAGGGCGCCGGGTTCTTAATCGCCGAAGCCGGGGCCACCATCCCGCTTCGGCACTCTGCGTCATTGTGATGGGTCAAACGCGGAATTTGTTTACGCCCGGACCCAAATCACTGTTAGCCTAAGCCACAAAGGCCGCGCCAAACGACAAGGCGAGAGCTAAAACAACAGGAGGGAAAGATGGGGGACATCCTTGGGCTCGTTGTAAAACGGCTCGGATTGGGATTGATCATTCTACTGGTCATTTCCGTGATAATATTTTTCATGGTCGAGCTTTTGCCCGGCGACATCGCGCAGGCGGTGCTCGGACAAGGGGCGACACCCGAGAATCTGGCGGCATTGCGCAAGGAAATGGGCCTCGATCAGCCCCCGATCGTGCGCTACCTGCACTGGCTTGCCGGGGCCGTGACGCTGGATTTCGGCAATTCCATCGTGACGGGGGCCAGCGTGGCCGAGACGATTGGCGAACGCTTTGCCAATACGCTGTTTCTCGCCGCCTATGCCGCCGCGATTGCCGTGCCGATTTCGATCGTGCTGGGTGTCCTCGTGGCTCTTTTGCGCAACTCGATCTTTGACAGGGTGGCAAACGTCGCGACGCTCACCTCAATCTCCAGCCCCGAATTCTTTTTGGGCTATATCCTGATTCTCTATCTTGCGGTCAAAACGGGCATGTTTCCCGCCATCGCCAGCCTCAGCAATGACATGAGTTTTGGCGATCTCTTGTATCGCACCTTTCTGCCCGCGCTGACCCTCGTTCTGGTCGTGACCGCGCATATGATGCGCATGACGCGGGCGGCGATCATCAACCTTCTGGCTTCGCCCTATATCGAAATGGCCCGACTCAAGGGCGCGCCGCCCTGGAAGGTTATCGTAAAACACGCCCTGCCCAATGCCTGGGCCCCGATCATCAACGTGGTGGCGCTCAACCTTGCTTATCTCATCACCGGGGTCGTGCTGGTTGAGGTGGTCTTTGTCTATCCGGGGATCGGTCAGGCGCTGGTCGATGCAGTCAGCAAACGGGATTTCCCCGTGGTTCAGGCCTGCTGTCTGATCTTTGCCGCCACCTTCATCCTGCTCAATCTGGCGGCGGATGTGGGGTCAATTCTGACCAATCCGCGCCTGCGGCATCCGAAGTAAGGGGCTAGAGACATGAGTCTATTCGTCATCGCCTACTACACCCTGCTGCTCGGTGCTTCTTGCCTTGCGGCGTATTTCAACAAGCGGTCAGCCTTTCTGCTGCTCTTTTCCCTGACATTGGTGTCCTTTGTGCTGGGCATCATCGGTGGCGTTTCCGCGCTACGAATTGTGGCCATTCTGGCGGGGCTCTTGGCGCTGTCGGCCATGGTGTCCTATGCCTTCCGCGAGTTTCTGATTGCCATCGCGTCCAAGAATCTTGCCAAGGAATTACGCACCGCGCCGCTGACGGCAGCCTTTGGCATGTTCGTGATTTTTACCGTAGCCGTTGCGGGAATCTTTGCCCCGCTCATCGCGCCTCATGGTGAGGCAGAGGTGATCACCTCTGCCTTTGCCCCGGCGGATGCAAACATGCTGCTTGGGGCGGATCAACTGGGCCGCGACATCTTTAGCCGGTTGGTTTACGGCGCGCGAAATACAGTGGCTCTGGCCTTGGCGGGCACGGTTATGGCCTTTCTGCTGGGGGCGCTTGCCGGTCTCATGGCGGCCACTTCGGGCGGCTGGTTCGATCAGTTTCTCGCGCGGACATCGGATGTGATCATGTCGATCCCGTCGCTGATCTTTGCCCTGCTGATGCTGTCGATCTTTGGCGGCGATCTTGCGAATGATACCACCAGCTTTTGGTTGCTTTCGGCGTTTACCGGGATCACGGGCCTTTTGCTCGTCTCGGCGATTGCAGAGCGTAGCCTCATGGCTTGGGTGATCGGCCTTGCGGTCCTTGTGGGGGTTGCGGCAATGTTTGGCGCCTTTATGCTGACGATCTTCAACCCGTCCGAGATCATCCTCATTCTGGTGGTCGCGGTGATCTACAGCCCACGGGTTTTCCGCCTGACGCGGGCCGTGGCGGGCAATGTGGTAGTGATGGATTACATCGAGGCCGCGAAACTGCGGGGCGAGCGCAAATGGTATCTCATACGTCGTGAAATCCTGCCCAATTCCACAGCCCCTTTGATCGCCGAATTCGGTCTTGAATTCTGCTTTGTGTTCCTGCTCATCGCGGGGCTGTCGTTCCTTGGGCTTGGCATACAGCCGCCCACCGCCGACTGGGGCTCGATGGTGCGTGAAAACGCAACGCTGATCTCATTCGGCGACATTACCCCGCTCATCCCTGCTGCGGCCATCGCGCTATTGACGGTTGCGGTCAATTTCGTGGTGGACTGGATGCTCTACCGCTCCTCCGGCCTGAAGGTGTGACCCCATGATCAAGAGCAAAGACGTACTGCTGAAAATCCGCGACCTGAAGATTCAGGGCTATTCCGATGAAACCTGGGTCGACATCATCAAGGGTGTGGACCTGACCCTGCATCGCGGCGAGGTGATGGGTCTGATTGGCGAATCCGGTGCGGGCAAATCGACAATCGGCGCGGCCTGCATGGGCTATGCGCGCGATGGCACGCGCATCTCGAATGGTTCGATCGAGTTTGACGGGATGGAACTGACCACCGCGTCGGAAAGTGAGCGGCGCATGTTGCGCGGCTCGCGGATCGCCTATGTGGCGCAATCTGCGGCGGCCTCGTTCAACCCGGCGCACAAGATCATCGACCAGCACACCGAAGCGCCTCTGCAATACAGGCTCAAGAAGCGGCTCGAGGCGCAAGAGGATGCCATGGACCTCTATGAGCGGTTGCGCTTGCCCAATCCCAAGGAAATCGGCTTTCGTTATCCGCATCAGGTCTCTGGCGGACAGTTGCAGCGCGCGATGACCGCAATGGCCATGTCCTGTCGTCCGGATCTGATCATCTTTGACGAACCCACGACCGCGCTCGATGTCACCACGCAGATCGAGGTTTTGGCGGCGATTCGCGATATTGTGGATCAGTTCAACACCGCTGCGATCTACATCACCCATGACCTTGCGGTCGTGGCGCAGATGGCGGACACGATCAAGGTGCTGCTCAAGGGGCGCGAGGTCGAAGAAGCGCCCACCAAGCAGATGCTCGACAATCCGCAAGAGGAATACACCAAATCCCTCTGGGCGGTGCGCAGCTTTCAGAGCCCGCAGCGACATCGCCCCAAGGATGGCGTGCCACTGATTTCAGTGCGCAATGTCGATGCCTCCTATACCGGCGGGGCCAAGGTGCTGGATGATGTCAGTTTCGACATTTACGAAGGCATGACCGTGGCGGTGGTAGGCGAGTCCGGCTCGGGCAAATCCACCACGGCGCGGGTGATCACAGGTCTCTTGCCGCCATCCAAGGGTGAGGTCTTGTTCAAGGGCGAGCCCTTTCCGCCCAGCTACAAGGACCGCACCAAGGACCAGCTGCGCCAGTGCCAGATGATTTATCAGATGGCCGATACCGCGCTCAATCCCAAGGTTCGGATTTCCGAGATCATCGGGCGCCCTGCCGCCTTCTACTCAGGCCTCAAGGGCGTGGCGCTCAAGAACCGGGTGGATGAATTGCTCGACCTGATCGAGCTTGAACCCTCGCAATACTACAACCGCTATCCGCCTGAACTGTCCGGTGGCCAAAAGCAGCGTATCGGCATTGCCCGCGCGCTGGCGGCAGAGCCGACGTTTATCGTCTGCGACGAGGTGACATCGGCGCTCGACCAGTTGGTCGCTGAAGGCATCCTGCGCCTGCTCGACCGGCTGCAAAACGAATTGGGGCTGGCCTATATGTTCATCACCCATGATCTGGCCACAGTCCGCTCCATCGCTGACGAGGTGGTCGTGATGCAGCATGGCAAGGTGGTGGAGCAGGGGCCGAAGGACGAGATGTTCACGCCGCCGCACCATCCCTATACCGACCTGCTGCTTAGCTCGGTGCCCGAGATGGACCCCAATTGGCTGACCACGCTGTTGGAAGAACGCGGGATCGACAATGTTGGCGATGCGGCCGCGGCGCGAATCGATCCGAACGATCCCAAACTTTCGGGTGCCAACGCTTGAAAATGATCATGGCGCGGAGGGGTCTCCCTCCGCGTGATCATATGCGCAGAGCCTTCGGATCGTGTGGCGTTACAGGATCGCCATAGCGGACAGAACGAATGTGCCAATGATCGCGCCATAGACGATCATCACAGCCTGCCAAGAGGCACTATGCGCGCGCAGTTCGCGGTTCAATTCATCGCGGGTCATCGGCTTGCCTCCATTATAGCGTTGCGTCCCCGGATCGCTCTCACGATCACAGGGCGCACATAATTGATTTATGGATTTGCACAATGGGCAATCTGTCGAAAATCCATGCATTTGCAGCATGCCACCTGCCCGATTTTCACATATCAAGAGATTGCGAAGGATCAGTGCCAAAAGCGACGTTTGCAGAGGCTGCGCGCACGGTCCCGTGGTTCGCCGCGCGCTACTCTGGGAATTGCGCCTCGCATCGCTGAACCTGAATCTGCGCCTGCTTTCTCAGTTGCGGGAGCATCTTCTGGTAATCCGCCAGCTTGCGGCGTTCCTCAGAGACATCAATCGCAACCGGCGTGGTTTGGGTGCGATACTGCGTGGACGGGCACGGATAGGGCAGCACGATGTTGCGGGAGGGGTCGTTGCGATAACAGGTCGACGTGACCGTGTAAGGCACCGTTTGCGTATGGAGCGCATAGCCGCGGGCGATATTGCCCTGGGCTGTGGCCATGGCGGTCTCAACGCTGCGATAATCCTGCGTGGCCCCGGCGATACATTGCTCGCGTGGCGTTGCACAGGCAGCGAGCAAGCCGAGAGAGCCGATAATCGTCAAAGAAGCCAAGCGGATGCTCATTGCGGGATACCTTTCTGTAATCCCTGACCCTACCCACAACTCGGCCTCAAGCTCAACTGCCACTAGCGTTTGTCACCAACGCCCCGATGATCGCCTTGGCGCTCTCGGAATCCCAATGGGCATCCCCTTGCAGGCGGGCGATTTCGTGACCCTCGGGATCGAGGATCACGGTGATGGGCAGGCCAAAGACACCCATCGTGCGGGCGAGGGCGCTCTTGGGGTCGGTGTGCAGCGGAAGGTTGTCGACGCCGATTTCGTCAAAGAACTTGGTCATCGCCGTCGGCGCGTTGCGGCCTGTGGCGATGGTGACGACCTCGAACTTCTCGCTTTGCATCTCGCGTTGCAGGTTCGAGAGCGTCGGCATCTCTGCCCGGCAGGGGGCGCACCATGTCGCCCAGAAGTTCAGCAGGACATACCGCCCTTGAAAATCGGCCAGCGTGCCGGTGCTGCCATCGGCGCGGGTGTATTCGGTCAGGGGCACGGCGGCGGGCGCGCTGTGGAAATTCAGTTTCTTCATGTCGCCGTCGCGCAGCGCCTCGAGCGCGGCTGTATCGGCCATGGCAGTATTTGCACCAAGGGCCACGGCCATATAAAGGACGATCTGACGAATGATTTTCATAATTCCCTCCGAAGGGCCAAAGACATGACTGACAATACCTCGAACCAGATGTGGGGTGGCCGCTTTGCCGCCGGGCCGGATGCGATCATGGAGGCAATTAATGCCTCGATCTCATTCGACAAGCGGATGGCGGCACAGGATATCGCCGGCTCGAGGGCCCATGCCGCGATGTTGGCGGCGACAGGTATTGTCAGTGATAGTGATGCAGCGGCGATGAGGGAAGGCCTGCTCACGGTCTTGTCAGAGATCGAGGCGGGCAAGTTTCAGTTTTCGACGGCGCTTGAGGATATTCACATGAATGTTGAGGCGCGGCTCAAGGATTTGATCGGCGCACCGGCGGGGCGTCTTCATACCGGGCGTAGCCGCAATGATCAGGTGGCAACCGATTTCCGGCTCTGGGTGCGCGACCAACTGGATGCGGTCGATCAGGCGTTGCAGGCATTGATGCGCGCCCTTCTGGCGCAGGCAGAGGCGGGGGCGGATTGGGTCATGCCCGGCTTCACCCATCTGCAAACTGCGCAGCCGGTGACATGGGGGCATCACATGATGGCCTATGTCGAGATGTTTGGCCGCGACCTGAGTCGGGTGCGCGATGCGCGCGCGCGCATGAACGAATGCCCTCTTGGTGCGGCGGCGCTGGCGGGCACGTCCTTTCCGATTGACCGTGACATGACAGCCAAGGCATTGGGCTTTGACCGTCCCTGCGCCAATTCGCTCGACGCGGTCAGCGACCGGGATTTCGCGCTGGAGTTTCTGGGCGCGGCCAGCATCTGCGCGATGCATCTCAGCCGCTTTGCCGAAGAACTGGTAATCTGGTCCTCGGCACAGTTCCGGTTCGTGGCGCTGTCGGATCGATTCTCGACCGGGTCGAGCATCATGCCGCAGAAGAAGAACCCCGATGCGGCAGAACTGATCCGCGCCAAGGTGGGGCGGATTTTCGGGGCCAATGTGGCGCTGATGATGGTCATGAAAGGGCTGCCTCTGGCCTATTCCAAGGACATGCAAGAAGACAAGGAACAGGTCTTTGATGCGGCCGACAACCTGATGCTGGCCTTGGCCGCGATGGAGGGCATGGTGCGCGACATGGCGGCGCGCAGGGATAATCTCGAGGCGGCGGCCGGCTCTGGGTTTTCTACGGCCACGGATCTGGCGGATTGGTTGGTGCGGGTGCTCGATATGCCCTTCCGCGAGGCGCATCATGTGACGGGCGCGCTTGTGGCCAAGGCCGAGGCCAAGGGCTGTGACCTGCCGGACCTCAGCCTGAGCGAGATGCAGGAGGTGCATGGCGAAATCACCGCAGCGGTCTATGATGTGCTGGGCGTGCATAATTCGGTGGCCTCACGGGTCAGCTATGGCGGCACGGCGCCCGCGCAGGTGCGCGCGCAGGTGGCGCGGTGGAAGGAGCGGTTGGGATGATTCTACGCATGGCTTTTGCTCTTCTGAGCCTCACGGTGCTGACGGGCTGTGGTGTCGATGGAGAGCCGGTGCGCCCCACGGCGGGTGTGAACGTGGGCGTAGGCACACATGGCGTCAATGTCGGCGTGGGTGGCGGTGTGCGCGTGGGCGGTGTCAATGTCGGCGTGGGGGTAGGCCTGTGAGATGGGTCTTTGCTGCTCTGGCCATCTGGGGTGCCATTCATCCGATGTATTGGTTCCTGCAATGGTTCGGGCAAAACGGTTATGACCTGATGGGCATGGTCAATGCCTGGCATGCCAATGCCGCGAGTTCGGGCCTTGTATGGGATCTGACCATTGCCGCCGTGGCGCTGACGGTCTGGGTGATCGTCGAGGCGGTGCAGAATCGGCATTGGCTGGGCCTGATTGCCATTCCGGCGACCTTTTGCATCGGGGTCAGTTGCGGTTTGCCGCTCTATCTGTTCTTGCGGGCGTCGCGCGGTGGCGTGCGCGGGATTTGAGTATTTTTGGAACGATGAAACGGGGCGGAACGGCGCGTGGATCACTTTCTCTATCATGATGGCGTGCTGCACGCCGAAGACGTGTCGCTCTCGGAGATCGCCGAAACGGTCGGCACACCCTTCTATTGCTATTCCACCGCGACGCTGACCCGGCATTTCCGCCTGTTTGACGAGGCGCTGGCGGGCATGGATCATCTGGTCTGTTACGCCATGAAAGCCGCGAGCAATCAGGCCATTCTCAAGACGCTGGCGGCTTTGGGCGCCGGCATGGATGTGGTTTCGGGCGGGGAATACGCGCGTGCCAAGGCGGCGGGCGTGCCGGGCGAACGGATCGTGTTCTCGGGCGTGGGCAAGACGCGGGACGAGATGCGGCAGGCGCTCATCGGAGGTATCCGGCAATTCAACGTCGAGAGCGAGCCGGAAATGGTGGCGCTCAACGCCGTGGCGCTGGAATTGGGCGTTCGCGCGCCGATCACCATTCGCGTCAATCCCGATGTGGACGCCAAGACCCATGCCAAGATCGCCACCGGCAAGAGCGAGAACAAGTTTGGCATTCCGATTGCCCGAGCGCGCGAAGTCTATGCGCAGGCGGCCAGCCTGCCGGGGCTGGAGGTGATCGGGATTGACGTGCACATCGGCAGTCAGCTGACCGAGTTGGCGCCTTTCCGCCTTGCCTATGAAAAGGTTGCGGAACTGACGCAGGTGCTGCGCGCCGATGGTCATGACATTCGCCGTCTTGATCTGGGGGGCGGCCTGGGCATTCCCTATACCCGCTCGAACGAGGCGCCGCCCTTGCCCACCGAATACGGTGCGCTGATCCGCGAGGTTCTGGGGCATCTGGGCTGCGAGATCGAAATCGAGCCGGGGCGGTTGATTGCTGGCAATGCCGGGATTCTGGTCAGCCGGGTGATCTATGTGAAATCCGGCGAGGGGCGGGATTTCCTGATCCTCGATGCCGCGATGAATGACCTCATCCGCCCTGCCATGTATGACGCGCATCACGACATCGTGCCGCTGGTCGAGGCAGCGCCGGGCGTCGAACAGCAGCCCTATGATGTGGTCGGCCCGGTTTGCGAATCGGGCGATACCTTTGCCAAGGGGCGGATGCTGCCGCCGCTGGCCGAGGGCGATCTGGTGGCGTTCCGTAGCGCCGGCGCTTACGGCGCGGTGATGTCGAGCGAGTATAACACGCGGCCTCTGGTGCCCGAAGTCCTGGTGCATGGGCGTGACTTTGCCGTGATCCGGGGCAGACCGACCTTTGACGAAATGATAAATCGCGATACCATCCCTGAATGGCTCTGACGCGATGGGCGCGCGGGGCCGGGATGAGGTGCCGCGCATGGCTGCGAGCGAAAACCCCCTGAAAGTGCTGAGCGCGCGCTTGCGGCGTCCGCTCCTGCTGACATGGGCGGGATTGATTGCAGAGCGTCTGGTGCGTGCCTTTTGGCCGGTCTGGAGCGTGATTGCGGCAGGTGCGGCGGCGCTCATGCTGGGGCTTCAGGATATGGCCGCGGTCGAGGTGGTCTGGGGCGCGGGCATGCTGGGCGTGCTCGCGGTCCTCGCCTTTGGCATTCTGGGCCTGGCCCGGTTCCGGTTTCCACGTCGGGCCGAGGCACTGGCGCGGCTCGATGACGCGATGCCGGGCCGGCCGCTGGCGGCTCTTGGTGATGTGCAGGCGATCGGCGCGGGCGATGCCGGATCTGCGGCGCTCTGGCGGGCACATCAGGCGCGGATGGCGGCGCGGGCGGCTCAGGCGCGCGCGGTCGAGCCGGATTTGCGCCTGTCGCGGCAGGATCCCTTCGGGTTGCGTTATATTGCGCTTCTCGGGCTCGTCGTGGCGCTTCTCTTCGGCTCTGTCTGGCGTGCGGGATCGGTGGCGCAATTGGTGCCGGGCGGCGGTGCGGCGGCGCTGGCCGCTGGTCCGACATGGGAAGGCTGGATAGAGCCGCCCGCCTACACAGGTCTCCCGAGCCTCTATCTGGCCGATCAGGGTGCAGTGATCGAAGTGCCCGAAGGCAGCCGGATCACCCTGCGGTTCTACGGCGAAGTGGGCGCGCTCAGCCTGGCAGAAACCCTATCGGCCAAGGGCGCGGAGGCCGCAAGCACAGACCCGGAGCAGCAATTTCAGGTCGCGCGCAGCGGAGAATTGCGCATTGATGGGCCGGGTGGCCGGGCATGGACGGTTCAGGCCCTCGCCGATATTGCCCCCTCGGTCGAGGTGGTGGAGCGCGAGGCGCGCACCGCCTTTGACGGGCAGATGAGCCAGCCCTTTGCCGCGCGCGATGATTACGGCGTGGTGAGCGGTGGGGCCGTCTTTGAGCTTGATCTCGCGCGGGTGGATCGGCGGCACGGTCTGGCCATCGAGCCAGAGCCGCGCGCGGCGATCCGTCTTGATCTGCCGATGCCCTTGGCCGGGGATAGGACCGAATTCACCGAAACGCTGGTCGAGAACCTCTCGGAGCATCCTTGGGCGCATTTGCCCGTAACGCTACGGCTGCAGGTCGAGGATGCGGCAGGGCAACAGGGGCTGTCCGAGCCATTCGAGATGGCCCTGCCCGCGCGGCGGTTCTTTGATCCGATGGCGGCGGCGGTGATCGAGCAGCGGCGCGATCTCTTGTGGTCGCGGCAGAACGCACCGCGCGTCGCGCAGGTGTTGCGGGCTGTGTCCTACAAGCCCGAGGATCGGCTATTCCGCTCGGAAAAGGCCTATTTGCGTTTGCGGGTCATCATTCGTCAACTCGAGGCGATGACGGCGCGCGACGGGTTGGACGAGGCCGAGCGTGACGAGATTGCGCAGGCTCTCTGGGATCTGGGTGTCTTGCTTGAGGATGGGGATCTGGGCGATGCGCTGGAGCGGATGCGCGCCGCGCAAGAGCGCCTGAGCGAGGCGATGAAAAATGGCGCCAGCGAGGAAGAAATCGCGCGGCTGATGCAGGATTTGCGCGACGCCACGCAGGATTATCTGCGCCAGAAAATGCAACAAGCCGAGCGTGAGAATCCCGAAGAGAGCAATCAGCGCAGCGCTGAAAACATGATGCAGATGAACCAACAGGATCTGCAGGACATGATGGACCGCATTCAGGAACTGATGGAACAGGGCCGCTATGCCGAGGCGCAGCAGGCGCTCGAAGAGTTTCAGCAGATGATGGAGAACATGCAGGTCACCCAAGGGCAGGGCCAGCAGGGGCAATCGCCCGGCGAACAGGCGATGGAAGGGTTGGCCGAAACCCTGCGCGAACAGCAGGGCCTGTCGGATCAGGCATTCCGCGATTTGCAGGAACAGTTCAATCCCGGCGCGCAATCGGGCCAGTCGCAGAACAACGAAGGCCGCAGCGGTGGCGAGGGGCGCGGCGAGAGCCATGACGGTCAACAAGGTCAGGGTGGCCAGGGCGGCGAGCAGCAGGGCCAAGGCGGCGAAGGTCAGCAACAGGCCGAGGACGGTCAAGGTGCCGACGGGTCATTGGCTGAGCGGCAAGAGGCGCTGCGTCGCGAACTGGAGCGGCAGAGACAGGGTTTGCCGCAACTCGGCGGAGAGGCCGGAGAGGCTGCGCGAGATGCCTTGGAGCGTGCGGGCCGTGCCATGGAAGGGGCCGAAGAGGCGCTGCGCAACGATGATCTGGCCGGGGCCATCGACAATCAGGCCGAGGCGATGGAGGCTCTACGCGAAGGGATGCGTAATATGGGCGAGGCGATGGCCGAGCAACAGAATCCCGGTGGGCAGGGCGATGCCGAAGGTCAGCCAGGGCAGGCGCAAGCCGATCCTTTGGGACGCGAAGCGGGCCAGGGCAGACAGGTGGGCACACAAGACAATCTCCTGCAGGGTGAGGACGTCTATCGCCGCGCACGCGAGTTGCTGGATGAAATCCGTAAGCGCTCGGGGGAAGGAGAGCGCCCGGATGTCGAACTCGACTATCTCAAGCGCTTGCTCGAGCGGTTCTGACGCATGGCCTGAGCCCTCTGCGTTACCCGCCCGCGGGGAGAGATCAGAGCTATTTCCCCATGCCGTGCAAAGGAATTTTCGCAAACATTTTCGGGAATATGCTAGATCCCTGCTCGGGTGCGCGAAAAGGGCCCTGTGTGACAGTTATGAAAAGGGACGGAAATGATTCAGGAATTCAAGGACTTCATCGCTAAAGGCAATGTCATGGACATGGCCGTCGGTATCATAATCGGGGCGGCTTTCACGGCGATTGTCGGCTCGCTCGTTGCCGATCTCATCAACCCCATCATCAGCCTGTTCTTGGGCGGTATTGATTTCTCTGGGCTTTATATTGTGCTGGGCTCGGGCGAGTATGCCTCGATCGCCGCCGCAGAAGAGGCGGGCGCTGCGGTGTTCGCCTATGGGCGGTTCATCATGGCTGTGATCAACTTTCTCATCATCGCCTGGGTGGTGTTCATTCTGGTCAAGTTGGTCAATCGCGCCAAGGATGCCACAGCCAAGCCCAAGGTAGAGGCCCCCGCCGCTGATCCCGGCCCGTCGGAGCTGGATATCCTGATGGAAATCCGTGACGCGCTAAAAAAATAAACCGAAGAGGGCGAGGGCCCAACGCGCCTCTCGCCCTGTCACATCCGGTGATAAGGGCTGCCCGCAAGGATCGAGGCGGCACGATAGAGTTGTTCGGCAACCATCACCCGGACGAGCATATGCGGCCAGACCATCCGGCCAAAGGACAGCGCAAAATTGGCGCGCGCGCGCAAATCCGGCGCTATGCCATCGGCGCCACCGATCACCAAAGCGAGATCACCGCGTCTGGAATCCCGCCATCCGGCCAAAGTCTCGGCAAATTCAGGAGATGTGATCTGTTTGCCGCGTTCATCGAGCACGGCGAGCAGCGCGCCTTGGGGAATCACACGGTCTAGCAACGCGGCCTCGGCTGTCATCCCGCCGCCCTTCTTATCCTCGACCTCGTGCAGGGTCGCAGGGCCGAGACCATGCGCGCGCCCCGTTCGGTCGAACCGGGTGAGATAATCGTCGAACAGCGCACGTTCCGGGCCGGTCCGCAACCGGCCCACCGCGCAGATGTGAACCCGCATTCAGACCTGAGACGCTGCCGTCTGCCCGGAAGGCAGCCACATCTTCTCAAGCTGATAGAAATCGCGCACCTCGGGACGGAACACATGGACGACCACATCGCCCGTGTCGATCAGCACCCAGTCTCCGGTTTCCTTGCCCTCGGTGCGGGCCACAATCCCCATATCCTGCTTGAGCCGATCCATCAGCTTCTCTGCAATGGCTGAAACCTGCCGCGAAGACCGTCCTGAGCAGATCACCATATAGTCGCACATCGCCGTTTTGCCGCGCAGGTCGATCTGCACGACATCTTCGGCCTTGTCATCGTCAAGAGAGGTCAGGATCGCCGCAAGCTGCGTTTCGCTATCTGCGGTCATGGTGGGCATCATCGCGATTGCCCCCTGGTCAGCGGCACTGGCCGCATATGTCGTAAAAGACAGGACATCGTCCTCCTTTGCTGCGCACCGCAGGCCCCGGTGCTAGGAATGATATCAAAGTAGCAAGAGATGCATGACTTTTCAATAAACCGCCGCATCCTATTGCACCAAGGCGCGGGAATGTGCTGCAAATTTACCCGATCTGTGGTTCGTTACCGGGCTCGTCCCCCAGCATTCTCACCTCGCGTTGCGGGAAGGGGATTGAAATGCCATGCTCTTGAAACGCATCCCAGAGCGCCAGATAGACATTGCCGCGAATGTTGGTCAGGCCTTGAGTGGGATCTCTGATCCAGAATCTCAGGATATAATCCACGCTGCTGTCACCAAAGCCAACGATGTGGCAAACCGGGGGTCTCTCGTTCAGGACGCGGCCAACGCTCATGGCGGCTTCGACTGCGATCCTGCGCACTTTATGGGGATCATCGCCATAGGCTGTGCCAAAGTAGATGTCGAGGCGCACAAAATCGTTGGAATGGGACCAGTTGACCACTTGTCCGGTGATCAGATCCTCGTTCGGGATGAGGTATTCGCGCCCATCTCGCGTTGTGATCGAGACATAACGGGCACCCAAGCTGTTGATCCAGCCGAAGGTTTCGCCCAGGCTGATGACGTCGCCGGGTTTGATCGACTTATCGAGAAGGATAATGATCCCAGAGACCAGATTCGAAACCACCTTTTGCAGACCAAAGCCGAGGCCCACGCCAATCGCGCCTGACAGCACGGCAAGCCCTGTGAGGTCCACCCCGACGGTGCGTAAGCCAATGAAGAATGCGGCACCATAGAGCAGCACCTGCATGAATTTAACCACCAGCACTTGCATCGAGGGGGAGAGATCTTCGTTGCTGCGGACCCGTGCGCTTGTCACCTTTGCGGTAAAGCGTGCCACAACGATGAGCGCGCCGATCACGATCACCGCCTGCACAACCAGCCAGAGCGAGAATCGTGTCTCACCCACGTCTATTGCGGCGCTGTCCAACAGCGCTTGTGCCTCATGGGTGAGATTGAGAATGCTGAGCGTGACCCAAGTCCAGCCTGCGTAGCGCACAAGGCTGCGCAGCAGGCTATTGCCAATCAACCGCGTGACAATGGCGATCACCAGCCAGGCAAGTGCCAATTCTCCGGCGATCGCCAGCAGATAAGAGCGGCTAGGCCATGTCACTTCACGCATGATCCAGCACACCGGCCAGATCAGCATCACGAAAAAGATAAGACGCAAGCGCCGGTGCAGCATGACAAGCAGCCGCATGCGCCATTTCGGCCAGCCTTCGCGTTGCCGCATCCATTCGCGGCAGGCCGGTCCCAGGAGGCGTTCAAGCAGATATGCCGCGAAGAACAGGGCAAGCAGGATGCCCAGCTGATAGGCATTCCAGGGTCGCAGCATGCTCCACAGAAACAATTCGGCCTGCCCCCAAACGGCAAGCACGATGTCCTGAGTCACTGAGACTGCATCTCCTTCCATGTCTGCCAGACTGGCACGCGGTCAAGCCGCCCACAAGGCTGCACTGGACAAGCCCTGCAATTCAGGCTCTTTTCATCGTAATGACGGAGGAGCGCCATGACCACAGCCCTGATCACCCACCCCGACTGCTTGGGCCATGAAACACCCGAAGGTCATCCCGAACAGGTGGCGCGTCTGGAACGTATTCTGGAGGCGTTGGAGGGCAAGGATGTGATCCTCGTCAAGGCACCGCTGGTGGCCGAGGACGACCTTTTGCGGGTGCATCCCAAGAGCCATGTCGAGGCGATCCGGGCCGCCTCGCCCGCCTCGGGGCGGGTGCAGCTTGATGCCGATACCTGGATGTCGCCTGGCACGCTGGCGGCGGCGCATCGCGCGGCGGGCGGCGCTGTGCGCGCCGTTGATCTGGTGCTCTCGGGTGAGGCCAGCAATGCCTTTGTCGCGACCCGTCCACCCGGGCATCATGCCGAGCGCGAGACGACGATGGGGTTTTGCCTCTTTGGCAATGTGGCGGTCGCGGCCAAGTTTGCGCTGGATCACCACGGGTTGAAGCGTGTGGCGGTGGTGGATTTCGACGTGCATCACGGCAATGGCACTCAGGATCTGCTAGAGGACGAGCCCCGCGCCTTCTTTGCCTCTTCGCATCAATATCCGCTATGGCCCGGTACCGGGGCGGCCCATGAAACCGGGCCGCATGACACGATCCTGAATGTGCCTTTGCCACCGCGCTCGGGCGGGACGGTGTTTCGTCGGGAATATGAGGACAAGGTGTTTCCGCGCGTGCGGGCGTTCAAGCCGGATTTGATCCTGGTGTCTGCCGGATTCGATGCGCATCGCGATGATCCTCTGGCCGATCTGATGCTGGAGACCGATGATTTCGCTTGGGTGACAGAGCGGCTCTGTGATCTGGCGGATGAGCTTTGCGGCGGGAAATTGGTCAGTTGTCTAGAGGGCGGCTATAATCTCTATGCGCTGGCCGAGAGTGTGGCGGCGCATGTCGATGTGTTGATCGCACGCGGCGCGGCCTAAACCCTGATCAATCCTGAACCCTGATCGACAAGGACATCCCATGCGCGCCGGCCTGATCCTGCTGTGCCTTGCCTATGTGCTCAGCCAGTTTTTTCGCGCCTTCCTGGCGGTTCTGAGCGGTCCCTTGGCGCTGGATGTAGGGGCCACGCCGGATGATCTGGCGACCGCCTCGGGTTTGATGTTCGCGACATTCGCGTTGATGCAATTGCCGGTGGGTTGGGCGCTCGACCGGGTGGGGCCACGGCGCACGGCGGCGGTTTTGCTGCTGTTGGGCGGCGGCGGCGGCGCGGCGCTCTTTGCTCTGGCGAGCAGCCCGTTGCATATCAATCTGGCAATGGCGTTGATCGGGGCGGGGTGTTCGCCGGTCTTGATGGCCTCTTATTACATTTTCGCGCGGCAATTCTCGGCGGCACGGTTTGCCACGCTGGCGGCGCTCATGCTTGGGGTCGGGTCATTCGGCAATCTGGTGGCGTCCTATCCGATGGCTTGGGCTGCGGAGACAATCGGCTGGCGCGCGGCCCTCTGGGGCTTGGCGGCGGTGTCGGTTGCGGCAGCGCTGGGTATTCTGGTGCTGGTGCGCGATCCCGAGGCGGTCGGAGGGGACACGCGCGGCTCACTTCTTGATTTGCTCAAGATGCCCGCGATCTGGGCCATCCTGCCGTTGATGTTCGTAGCCTATGCGCCTGCGGCGGCGTTGCGGGGTCTCTGGGCCGGGCCCTACCTGCGCGATGTCTTTGGTCTTGATACCGGTCAGGTTGGACAGGCGACACTGGTGATGGGGGTGGCGATGATCGCGGGCACCTTTGCCTATGGTCCGCTTGACCGGCTGTTCAATTCGCGCAAATGGGTGATCTTTACCGGCAATGTGATCTGTATGGCGGCCATCTTTGCGCTGATGCTCTGGCCGGATCGTAGTCTCGGGCTGTCAATTGCACTTTTGGCGGTGATTGGGCTTGCCGGGTCCACATTCCCGGTGCTGATCGCGCATGGGCGTGCGTTCTTTCCGGCCCACCTTGCGGGGCGGGGCGTGACGCTGCTCAATCTGTTTGGCATTGGCGGGGTGGGAGTGGCGCAGTTTGCCTCTGGGCCATTGCACGCAGCGGCACCGAGCGCATTGGCAGGTTACATTGCGATTTTCGCCCTGTTTGGCTTTGCGCTTTTGGCTGGTCTTGTGACCTATCTGTGGAGTCGTGACAGTATGGCTTGAGCGCGGCCCCTTTCACATTGGCCGCAATCCCTGTATGACCCGGACCGCAACCCCCCACTATGGAGGCAGACACACATGGGTTACAAGATTGTCGTCGCAGGTGCCACGGGCAACGTGGGCCGCGAAATGCTGAACATCCTCGCAGAGCGCGAGTTTCCGGTGGATGAGATCGCCGCGCTTGCGTCGCGCCGTTCTCTGGGCACCGAAGTCAGCTTTGGCGACCGAACTCTGAAGACCCAAGATCTGGACACGTTCGATTTCACCGGTTGGGATATGGCGCTGTTTGCCATCGGCTCGGACGCGACCAAGGTCTATGCCCCCAAGGCGGCCAAGGCGGGCTGTGTCGTGATCGACAACTCATCGCTCTACCGCTATGACCCCGATGTGCCGCTGATCGTGCCCGAGGTGAATGCCGATGCGGTCATGGGTTATTCCAAGAAGAACATCATCGCCAACCCCAACTGCTCCACCGCGCAGATGGTTGTCGCGCTCAAGCCCCTGCATGATCGCGCGCGCATCAAGCGCGTCGTTGTCTCGACCTATCAATCGGTGTCGGGTGCCGGCAAAGAGGGGATGGACGAGCTCTGGGATCAGACCAAGGCGGTCTATAACCCGACCGATGACAAACCAGCCAAGAAGTTCACCAAGCAGATCGCGTTCAACGTGATCCCCCATATCGACGTGTTCCTTGAGGATGGTCAGACCAAGGAAGAGTGGAAGATGGTCGCCGAGACCAAAAAAATCCTCGACCCCAAGATCAAGCTCACGGCCACCTGTGTGCGGGTGCCGGTCTTTGTCGGCCATTCCGAGGCGATCAACATCGAGTTCGAGGATCATCTGGACGAGGCCGAAGCCCGCGACATCCTGCGCGAATCCCCCGGCATCATGGTGATCGACAAGCGCGAGAACGGCGGCTACGTGACGCCGATAGAATGCGTGGGCGATTACGCCACCTTCATAAGCCGCATTCGGCAGGACCCGACGATTGATAACGGCATCAACCTGTGGTGCGTGTCGGACAACCTCCGCAAAGGCGCTGCGCTCAATGCGGTGCAGATTGCCGAAGTGCTGGGGCAGCGGGTGCTGAAAAAGGGCTGACCGTCCATAGGCAAGAAGGAAACGGGCGCGCCATCAGGCGCGCCCGTCCGCATTTTCCGAGTTCGTTATTGGGCCGGTTCTACCTTGAACTGGACAGAGGAATACCATTCCGCCACCGCGCGGATGTCGTCATTCGACATCTCGGCGGCGATGCCGCTCATGATGTCGTGCTTGCGCTTGCCAGTGCGGAATGCCTTGAGCTGCGTGTCGATATACATCACCGTCTCGCCCGCCAGATTGGGGGCATCCTCGATCAACGCGATCCCATCGGCACCGTGACAGGCTGTGCAGGCCTCTGGCGCGTTCTCGGCGGTCTGGCTTGGGGCAAGGGACGCCACCGGCGTTTGGCTGCTATACCACATCGCCAGATCGGCAATCGCCTGATCCGAGAGGTTGGCCGCGACCACGCTCATCATTTCATGCACCCGCCGCCCCTCGCGAAAGGCGGTCAGTTGATGCTCGATATAGGCCGGATTTTCGCCGCCGATATGCGGAACGATGGGCATTTTCGCCATGCCTTCGATGCCGTGACAGGTGCGGCACTGGCTGGCCAGTTTGCGCCCCGCCTCTGGATCGCCGGTCACGCCCTCGGCCATAGCAATCTGGGCGAGGAAAACCCCGCCCAGACCCAGAATAAACGCCTTGAGCATCAATTGCCCTCGTACCAGATGCGATAGATCGCCCCGGCGAGATCGTCCGACACGAGGATCGAGCCATCGCGCAATTGCGCCACATCGACGGGGCGACCCAGATATTCGCCGTTCTCGTCGATCCAGCCTTCGGCAAAGGGTTCCATCGTGGCGTTGCCCTCGCTGTCGATGAACGTCACCATCACGCGGGCGCCGACCGGCTCTGTCCGGTTCCACGACCCGTGCTGCGCCGAGAAGATGGCGTTCTTGTATTTGGCGGGGAACATGTTGCCGGTGTAGAAGGTCATGCCAAGATCAGCGGCATGGGCCACGGTTTCGACCGCGGGCATCACCACCTCGACGGGCACTTCTTCGTTCTTGTATTCATTGGTGCGGACCGAGCCGCCCCCATACCACGGATGGCCGAAATGCTGGCCTGCCTCGGTCTGACGGTTCAACTCGCCCGGCGGGATGTCATCGCCCATGCCGTCGACCTGATTGTCGGTCCACCACAGCTCGCCAGTTTCGGGGTGGAAATCCTGACCCACCGAATTGCGCACGCCGTAGGTATAGACCTCGCGGCCGGTGCCATCGGTGTTCATGCGGATGATGCCGCCGATGCCCCATTTGGTATTGATCTCAAGGTTCTCTTTCGGGGCGACGTTGAAGGGTTGTCCGAGCGAGATATAGATCTTGCCATCCGGGCCAATGTCGCAAACCCGCGCCGTGTGGTTAAAGCTCTCCTGCTCTTCGGGGATCAGATCCCCCTTGGCGACAAGGTTGAAGGCCGCCACATCGGGGCTTTCGTAAAAAAACTCGGCGGCGGGAAAGAGAAGGACGCGGTTTTGCTCAGCGATATAGAGAAACCCGTCCTTGGAAAAGCAGGGGCCATTCGGGATCGAGAATTTCAGCGAGGGCGCAAAATCCTTGACCTCATCCGCCACACGATCCTTGTTGCGATCGGTCACGGACCAGACCTTGTCCTTGCGCGTGCCCACAAAGGTCACGATGCCCTGTGGGCCGACGGCCATATGCCGTGCATCGGGTACGACGGCATAGAGGCCGATCTTGAACCCGTCGGGCAGGCTGATCCCCTCGAGCGTTTTCTTGATCCCTTCGGCATAGTCGCCGCCCTGTTCGATAAAGGTGAAGTCAGTCACGCCGGTCGACTGGAAGTTCGACAGTTTTTCCAGATTGTCCGGCACATTGGCGGCCTGCGCATGGGCAAGCCCGGCGCTGAGCGCCAGAGTGGCGATGGATGACAGCAGATGTTTCATTTGGTTCCTCCCGTTTCAAAATCCGTTTGGCCTGTCCGATGCATGAGGCCCGGACAGGGCCATGATCCTAGACTTCGTCAAGCTGACCCAACGCGCTCTCCCCTTCGCGCGGCTCATGCGAACTATCGTTTACGTTGCATTCGCACGTCCTGACCCTATCGCAGTTTCCGGGCGGGACAAGGGTTTGCTGTCGCTATTCCCTACGACCAAAGTCGGAGGTCTCACACCAATGTCATCGAGACGCCGCCAAGGCCCGCGATGTCACCCTGCGCCACGATGGGCGCTTGCACCCATGGCAACCCGTTGAGCGATCCGGTGATCACCACCTGGCCTGGGTGCAAGCCGCCGCAATGGTCCCCAAGGGCCCGCGCGAGCGCGCAGAGCGTGGCAAAGGCATCGCCGCCGGGCACCGCAGCGTCGCCGTCAAGCAGGGTATCGACCCCAAGGGTCAGATGCGCCTCGGCGCGGGTGACGTCGATGGCGTGCCAGTCGGCGCAAGGCGCGCCCAGCACCACAGCGCCGTTGAGTTGATTGTCCAGCATCTTGAGCGCGGCATTAGCGCCCTTGGGATCGGCAAGCCGGCTCTGAACCAGTTCAAAGACGGGCAAGAGCTCGACAGCGTGGCGCAACTGGTCCTCAAAATCGGGGGCGTCCGGATCGGGCAGGGGCGCGATCAGACGAAACGCGTATTCGAGTTCGACGCCCGCCTCCTCGCCTGCTGCTAGTTTGATCGTGGCCGGGCTTTGGTAAATGTCACGGGCCATGATCGGCGCAATGATGATCGGCGCGCCAAATGGGCGCGCGACCTTGAAGCCGCCGACCGGCCCCAGCTTTGCTGCCACCTCTTCTTGCACCGCAAACACGCGGTCGCGCGTCAGCCCCTCGCCAGCGGTAGCGGGTAGTTTGGGGCCACCGTTTCGCGCCAGCAAGAGCGCCGTTGCCAAGGGATCGGTCATGCCGCGATCACCGCGCCAGAGGCAATCATCGCCTCGATTTGCCCCGCGTCATACCCTGCCTCGCGCAGCACTTCGCGGCTGTGCTGGCCAAGCAGCGGCGCGGCGCTGCGGATGCTGGCGGGGGTCTCGCTGAACTTGACCGGGTGGCCGAGTGTCTTGACCGCGCCCGCCACGGGATGATCCACCTCGACAATCATGTCGCGCGCATGCGCCTGTGGATCGGCCTGCATTTGCAGAATGTCGAGCACCGGACCGGCGGGCAGCCCCGCACGTTCCATCCGCGCCAACCACACCTCAGAGGTTTCGTGGCGCAGGTGATCGTTCAGGATCTCTTCGAGATCCTTGAGGTGCTGCATCCGGTCATGGTTCGAGGCAAAGCGCGGATCATCGTTGAGCTCAGGCGCACCAATCACATCGAGAAACCGCAACCAGTTGCGCTGATTGGCGGCCCCCACATTGATCCAGCCATCGGCAGTCTGGAATGCCTGATAGGGGCCATTGAGGGGATGCGCCGATCCCATCGGGCCAGGGGCCACGCCAGTGGCAAAGGCGATCGCGGATTGCCAATAGGTCTGGGTGATGGCCGCCTCGAATAGCGATGTATCCACCTTCTGCCCCTGCCCGGTTTGCAACATGCGCGCATAGGCGGCCGAAACGCCCATCGCCGCCACGATCCCTGCCGTGATGTCCGAAACCGGTGCGCCGGTCTTGACGGGCGGTCTCCCCGGCCCCTCACCGGTGATCGACATGAGCCCGGACATGCCTTGGGCAATCAGGTCAAAGCCGCCGCGCTCTGCATACGGACCCGTACGGCCAAAGCCTGAAATCTCGCAGTAGATCAGGCGCGGATTGATCGCGCGCAGGTCGTCATAGCCAAGGCCTAACCGCTCCATCGTGCCCATGCGGTAATTCTCGATCACCACGTCGGCCTCTTTCAGCAGGCGGTGCAAGACCTGAACCGCCTCCGGGTCCTTGAGATTGAGAGCAAGCCCCCGCTTGTTGCGGTTCATCATCATGTAGGCGGCGGATTCGCCCTCGATCGCGGGCGGCACAAAACGGCGGCTGTCGTCGCCATCGGGCTTTTCCACCTTGATCACATCCGCGCCCATATCGGCCAGCATGAGACCACAGACCGGACCGGCCATGATATGCGCAAGCTCGATCACCTTCATCCCCGCAAGGGGGCCTGTGCCGCTCATGTGCCGCTCCAGTCTGGTTTCTGCTTGGCGAGAAAGGCCTCGATCCCATGACGGAAATCGCGGCTCATGTAGCACATCTCGATCAGGTCGGCGTCTTCGACACGTGTGGCTGTGCTGACGCGGCGCATCGCTTCTTTGGTGGCACGCAGGGTCAAAGGGGCCATTTGCGCCAGCGTGTCGGCCAATTCCTCGGCACGGGCCATCAGCGCTGTTTCATCCGCGAGCACTTCGGAGATAAGGCCACAGCCCCGCGCCTCTTCGGCACCAATCAGGCGGGCGGTAAAGATCATCTCGCGCACCCGCCCCGCCCCCATCAGGGAGGACAGACGCGCCAGATTGGCAGCGGCCAGACAGTTGCCAAGGGTGCGGGCAATGGGAAAGCCGAACTTGAGATTGGTCGCGGCGATGCGGATGTCACAAACCCCGGCAATCGCTGCACCGCCCCCCGTGCAGGCCCCATTGATCGCGGCGACCGTGGGCAGCGGACAGCGTTCGACCGCCTCCAGAACTCGCTCGATCCGGGCCTCGTAATCGAGCGCGTCCTGCGGTTTGTCAAAGGCCCGGAACTGCGTCATGTCGGTGCCTGCGGCAAAGGCCTTGCCCCCCGCGCCATGGATCACCACGGCGCGGACACTTCCGTCGGTCGGCACCTCGCGGCAGAGGGTTGCCAGACCTTCATACATTTGAAACGTCAGCGCGTTGCGCGCCTCGGGGCGGTTGAAGGTGATCCAGAGCGTATGGCCCCGAACCTCTGACAGAATCTCGGTCATCTGCACCCCCCTAGCGGTAGAAATATTCGACGAGGAAGAGTGGCACCGAGGGCACATAGGTGCACAGCATAAGCACCGCCAAAAGAACCATGATGAACCAGATATTGACCTTGGATACCTCCCAGATATTCGCCCGCGCCACCGCGCAGGCGGTGATCAGCACCGAGGCCACGGGCGGCGTCTGTTGTCCGATGGCAAGGTTGAGCGTGACCACAAGACCGAAATGCACGGGGTCGATGCCCGCCGCCGTAATGAGCGGCATCACGATGGGAATCACTAGGATGATCGCAGCAGCGGAATGCAGGAAGAAACCGATCACAAGGAAGAATACATTGAGAATGAGCAGGATCATCCACTGCTGATCGGTGATGTCGAGTATGCCCTGTGCCAGATGCTGCGGGATCTGAGCACGGGTCAGGAACCCGCCCATCAGCACCGAAGCCGCAACCAGCAACATGACGACAGCGGTTTGCATCCCCCCGTCCAGCATGGCGCGGCGCAGATGTTTGATATCAATCTGACGATACCACGCCGACACGATGATGGCCGCGATCACGGCAAGACCTGCCGCTTCGGTCGCGGTGACATAGCCGCCAAAGATACCGCCCAGAATGATGATCGGCAAAAGGAACGCGGGCAGCGCGTCAATGAAGGTCTCGCGCAGGCGCGGAATGTTGAACGCCTCTTCCGTCGGCAGGTTGTAGCGGCGGGCAAAGACATAGGCCACGAACATAAGGCCCGCAGCGCCCAAGAGGCCCGGCACAACGCCTGCGACAAACAGTTGCTCGACCGAGGTATTTGACGAGGCCGCATAGAGGATCATCGGGATCGACGGCGGGATGATGATCGCAAGCGACGCCGAGGACGAGGTAACTGCGGCCGAGAGTTCCTTGGAATAGCCGCGCTTTTTCATCTGCGGAATGAGGATCGATCCCATCGCAGCCACATCCGCCACGGCAGAGCCCGAGATTTCCGCAAAGAATAGTGACACGCCGATGTTGACCATGGCCAATCCGCCACGCACAAACCCGATGATGGCGGTGACAAAGTTGATCAGCCGGTCGGTGATCCCGCCCGCGTTCATGATGGCCCCCGCCAACACGAACATCGGAATTGCGATGAGCGAGAATTTTGTGGACCCGCTATACATATCAAGGGCGATGGTCACTAGGCTGCTTGGCCCTTCCGTCACGAGCAGACCAAGCACGCCGGCAAGTGCAAGCCCGATGGCAATGGGCACGTTGATGCAGATCATCGCCACGAGGGCCGCGAAAATACCTAACATCAGCATCACACGCGCTCCTTGTTCTTGGCGAGTTCGGTTTCGACCTCTTCTTCGATCTCGGCATGTTCGAGAGAGACTCCGCGCGACGTCTGAACCCAGTAATTCGGCAGGCTGAGCAATTGGCAGATGATAAAGAGAATGGCCCCGATGGGGATCACCGATTGTGTCAGTTGCACCGGCACCCATGTGAGCGAGGTGAGCGTATCTCCCTCGAGCACCTCGAGCACCTGAAATCCGGCGCGCGCCATCAGCACGAAAAAGAGCAAAACCAATGCCTCGCCCACCAAAACCGCGATCATCCGGTAGCGAACAGGGAATGCCAGTAGCACCGAGTCAAAGCCGATATGCCGCCGATGCAGCGCTGCAAGCGCGGAGCCGTAATAGGTGATCCATGCCAGCATGATCGCGGCCACCTCGTCATACCAGGAAAAGCTCTGGCCCATGAGCCGGGCAATAACGGCAACGATCACGACGATTGTGAGACCGACCATCAAAAGAACAGTGAACCATTCAAGCAGGCGGCTTGCGATCCGGTTGGTTTGGGTGAGGAGAGAGGTCATATGCGCAGCGTTCCGGTGCAAGAGAGGGACCGGCATGGTCGTGCCGGATTAGATCCGCGAAATCCTGTCAGGCTAGGTTGTGACGGCCCCTGTCAGGGACCGTCACGGGGATCGGATCAGCTTGCGTTGCCAAGCGCGAGGACAGAGTCGATCAGCTCTTGTCCGCCCTCGACCTGATCGGCGAACGCGTCGTAAACCGGCTTGGAGGCAGCGATGAACGCTTCCTTGTCTGCCTCGTTGACCTCGACCCCGGCGGCCTTGATCACGTCAAGCAACTCGCCTTCCATCTTGATGGCGGTCTCGTAGGTAAAGGTCTGCGTGTCGGCGGCGCACTCGGACAGCACGGCGCGCACATCTTCGGGCTGCCCGTCATAGCCCTTCTTCGAGGAGAGAATATACGCAGGCGTATAGACATGGCCGGTGATCGAGAGATACTTCTGCACCTCCTGGAACTTGGCCGTGGCGATCTGGGTATAGGGGTTTTCCTGCCCGTCCATCACGCCGGTCTGCAACGCGGTGAACACGTCGGAAAAGGCCATCGGCGTCGGGTTGGCGCCATATTGCTGGAACATCTTCACGCGCCATTCCCCGTTGGGTGTGCGCAGCTTGATGCCCTTGAGATCCTCGGGCACGTTGATCGGGCGGATGTTGTTGGTGATGTGGCGGAACCCGTTCTCGGCCAGACCGACAATGTGATAGCCGTTGTTGTTGGCGGCGGTCTGGAACGTGTCCATCATCGCGCCCTGAACGCGGCGCATGTGGTCGCGATCCTTGATGATATAGGGCATCTCGAACACGCCAAAGAGGCCATCGACCGAGGACATCACCGACGAGGGCAGCGCGAAATCGACCTGACCCAGCTTGAGCTTTTGCAGCAGTTCCTTGTCATTGCCCAACTGCGACGAGCCAAAGGTCTGAACCTCGGCCTTGCCACCGGATTTCTCACCCACGCAGGCGGCAAAGTGGTTGGCGGTCGCCTCGAAAAGGGACCCCGGTTCGCCCACATGGCCAAAGCGCATGGTAACGTCTGCCGCAATTGCCGGCACCGCCACAAAGGACGCCACCACGGATGCGAGTATTGCTTTTTTCATTGTCTTCCTCCCTTGGTTTTCATGTGTGCGCGGTTTCAGCCGCACCTCGGTCTTTCCTTGTTGTGAAATCGTGACATGCAGTCCGCGCAGGCTCCTCCTCCGGCCCGGAGCGATACAATCAGGCCGCAGCGCGGGCGCTGTCAAATTTCTGACCCAAAAGATCCATAGCCGCCTGCACGCCCCCGGCCCGGTGCGGAACGCCTGCATCGCGCAGGCCCATTTCCACACCCGCAAGGGTGCCGATCAGCATGAGGTCGTTGAAATCCCCCAAATGCCCGATGCGGAAAACCTTGTCCGCCACCTTGGACAGGCCATTGCCCAGAGACATATCATAGTTACGCAAGGTCACAGCGCGGAAATTGTCAGCGGAATGTCCCTCGGGCATCATCACGGCGGTCAGCACCGGCGAGCGGTCCGTGGCTTTCTTGCACAGCACTTCAAGCCCCCAGGCCTCGACCGCCGCGCGCGCCGCCGCCCCATGCCGCTTGTGCCGGGCAAATACATTGTCGAGACCCTCTTCATGCAACATGTCGATCGCCTCGTTGAGGCCATAGAGCAGGTTGGTCGCGGGGGTGTAGGGGAAATAGCCGGTGTCATTGGGGTCCGCCATTTCCGCCCAACTCCAGTAAGAGCGTTTGAGACCGGCGGTTTCCGAAACCTTCATCGCCTTTGCGCTGACCGCGTTGAACGACAGGCCCGGCGGCAGCATCAGACCCTTTTGCGAGCCGGACACCGTGACGTCGACGCCCCATTCATCATGCCGGTAATCGACCGAGGCGAGCGAGGAAATCGTATCGACCATCAAGAGCGCCGGGTGACCCACGGCATCCATCGCGCGGCGCACGGCGGCCACGTCGGTCACAGAGCCGGTCGAGGTCTCGTTGTGCACGACGCAGACAGCCTTGATCTCGTGGCCCTTGTCGGCGCGCAGATGCTCTTCGATTTTTGCGTCATCGGCCCCGGCGCGCCAATCGCTGTCGATAAAGACAGGGTTCAGCCCCAGCTTCAGGGCCAGTTTCTGCCAGAGGGTCGCGAAATGCCCCGTCTCATACATCAGCACCGTATCGCCGGGTGAGAGCGTATTGACCAGCGCCGCCTCCCACGCCCCCGTGCCGGAGGAGGGGTAGATCACCACGCGGCTTTCGGTCTTGAAGATGCTTTTCATGCCCTCCAGCGCCTTGCGCCCGACATCGGCAAAGGCGGGACCACGGTGGTCCATCGTGGGGTAATCCATGGCCCGCAGGATGCGATCCGGCACATTTGAAGGTCCGGGGATTTGCAGAAAGTGGCGGCCAGCGGTCATTGTCATTCCTCCCAGACAGTGCGTCCTTGTCCGGTTGCCCGCTTTGGTAACGGACTCGGATCAAGGTGAATTCTGTTGAATTGAATTCTGAATTCAATATTCTGTCAAGACCAAACTCAGACCATCGACCGGATCGGAACCCATGCTGGACAGCACAATTCAACAGCGCCTCAGCCGCGAGGTGCAGGGCGAAACACGGTTCGATACCTTTTCGCGAGGGCGCTATGCGACGGATGCCTCGATCTATCAGATCATGCCTGCGGGGGTGATTCTGGCCAAGGCACCAGAGGATGTTCTGGCCGCATTGGACGCGGCGCGAGAGGCGGGTGTGCCGCTGACGATGCGCGGCGGCGGCACGTCGCAATGCGGGCAGACCGTAAATTCCGGACTCATAGTCGACTGCTCGAAATACCTGAACCGCATTCTGGAACTGGATGTCGCGGGACGGCGTGCGGTGGTCGAGCCGGGGATCGTTCTGGATGATCTCAACCGCGCACTCAAACCGCATGGCCTGTGGTTCCCTGTCGATGTCTCGACCGCCTCGCGCGCCACGATCGGGGGCATGGTCGGCAACAATTCCTGTGGCTCCCGCTCTTTGCGCTATGGCACGACACGCGACAACGTGGACAGGATCGAGGGTTTTCTGGCCGACGGCACGCCGTTCGATTTCGGTCCCGGTTCCGGCAATCGCGTGCCGGAAACGCTCTTGCGGCAAATGCTCGACCTTGGCGCGCGTGAGGCCCGCGAGATCGCCGCGCGCTTTCCCAAGGTGCAGCGTCGGGTGGGCGGCTACAACATCGACGCGCTTGTGCCCGGTGACACGCCGATCAACCTCGCCCATCTGTTGATCGGGTCCGAAGGGACGCTGGCCACATCCACCGCCATCGAGATCAGGCTCTCGCCGCTGCCCTCTAAAACCCGGGTTCTGGGCGTCTGCCATTTCCCCAGTTTCCGCGCTGCGATGGAAGCGGCCAAGCCGCTGGTGGCGCTTGGCCCCACCTCGGTCGAACTGGTGGACAGCACCATGATCGACCTCGCCCGCGCGATCCCGATCTATGCCAAAACGCTGGAGCAATTCGTGCGCGGCGCGCCTGCTGCGATGCTCTTGGTCGAATTCGCCGACACCCCCCCCGAGAACGAAGAAAACATGCGCCGTCTGGCCGATACGATGTCGGACCTTGGCTATGGCTTTGGCGCGGGGGGTGCCCATGAGGGCGGCGTGGTCGAGGTCTGGGATATGGCCCTTGCCGCAGAGATCGGCGAATTGCGCAAGGCTGGGCTCAACATCATGATGTCGATGAAAGAGGCGGGCAAGCCTGTGTCTTTCGTCGAGGATTGCGCCGTGCCGCTCGAGCATCTGGCCGATTACACCGATCGGCTTACAGAGGTTTTTCATAGCCACGGCACCACCGGCACATGGTATGCCCACGCCTCCGAGGGCTGTCTTCATGTGCGCCCGGTTCTCAACCTCAAGCTCGAGCAGGACGTGCGCAAGATGCGCGAGATTGCCGAGGCGGCCTTTGCCATGGTGCGGGAATACAAAGGCTCGCACTCCGGCGAGCATGGCGACGGTATCGTGCGGTCCGAGTTTCACGGCGCAATGTTCGGCCCAAAAATCCTCAAGGCGTTCGAAGAGGTCAAGGCGGCCTTTGATCCCGATACCCGCCTCAACCCCGGCAAGATCGTGCATGCGCCGAAAATGGATGACCGCAGCCTGATGCGCTATCCGCCGGGCTATGACTTCGCCGATCTCAAGACCGGGCATGACTGGTCCGAATGGACCGGTAAAGGCGGCGGGTTTCAAGGCGCGGTCGAGATGTGCAACAACAACGGCGCCTGTCGCAAGCTGGCGGGCGGGGCGATGTGCCCGAGTTATCGTGTCACACGTGATGAGCGCGACGTAACGCGGGGCCGCGCCAATACGCTGCGGCTGGCACTGTCGGGGCGTCTTGGCCAGAACGCGCTGTTCTCGGACGAGATGGCTGAAACGATGAAGCTTTGCGTCGGCTGCAAGGCGTGCAAGCGCGAATGCCCGACCGGCGTGGACATGGCCAAGATGAAGACCGAGGTCCTCTATCAACGCGGGCAAAAGCTGGGCTTCGGCCTGCGTGCGCGGCTGATCGCCGAGATGCCCCGCTATGCGCGGATCGCCGTGGCGCTGCGTGGTCTGATCGCCCTGCGCAATCGCGTGCCGCTGCTGGCCGCGCTGAGCGAACGCCTCACCGGGTTTGCCGCTGCGCGATCCCTGCCGCTCTTTCGCGGTGATTTCTTCAAGGACTCGGAGGTCAAGCGCGCCCGCCCATCGACCAAGGGGGGCAAGATTATCCTCTTCACCGACACGTTCAACCGTTGGATGGAGCCGGAAATTCCCCGCGCCGCGCTCCGGGTGTTGACGCGCGCCGGTTATGAGGTGATCACCGCCAATGCCCCCGGTCGCCCGCTCTGCTGCGGGCGGACATATCTGGCGGCGGGCATGATCGACAAGGCCCGCGCCGAGGCGCAGCGCACGCTCGATGCGCTCTTGCCGCATATCCGCGCGGGCGTGCCGGTGGTGGGGCTGGAGCCCTCGTGCCTCTTGACCCTGCGCGATGAGTTTCTGACGCTCTTGCCGGGAGAGGACGCGCGCCTCTTGTCGGAAAACGCCTATCTCTTCGAGGAATTCATGTCCCGCGAGGCGCGCGCCGGGCGGCTTGACCTGCCGCTTGGAGCTCTGGGTCAGACCGCGCATGTGCATGGACATTGCCATCAGAAAGCCGCCGGGGTGATGGGTGATATGGGGCAGGCGCTGGGTCTGATCCCCGGCCTCGACCCCAAGACCATCGAAAGCAGTTGTTGCGGCATGGCCGGTGCCTTTGGCTATCAGGTCGAAACCATCGAGGTCTCACGCAAGATGGGGGAACTGTCGCTCTTGCCTGCGGTGCGTGCCGCCGCGCCGGACGATCTCTTGATCGCCAATGGCACCTCTTGCCGTCACCAGATTGCCGACGGTGCCGGCCGCCGCGCGCTGCATATCGCGGAAATCTTCGACAGGGCGTCGGAAAATGCTGTAAGGGAGGGCCGCAACGATGGATAACCCCGGTCCGGAGGCCCCGATGACTGCCCTCAAATCCGATCCGATTGGCCGCACCGCGCTGGCTGTCGAGATCGCCAACCGCCTGCGCCAGATGATTCTCGAAGGGCAATTGCAGCCGGGAGAGAAGATCAACGAAAAGGCGCTGACCGAGCAATTCGGCGTGTCGCGCACACCGCTGCGCGAGGCGCTCAAGGTGTTGGCGGCCGAGGGCCTGCTGGATCTCATCCCGCATCGCGGTGCGGTCATCACCCGCCAGAGCGAGGCGGAATTGTCCGAGGTCTTTTGCGTGCTAGCCGCCCTCGAGGGGCTGGCGGGGGAACTGGCCACGATGCAGGCCGACGCAGAGACCGTGCAGGACATCGAGGAGATGACGGCAGCCTTGCGCCGTACCTATGAAGAGGCGGATCGCCCGACCTATTTTCGGATCAATCAGGCCATCCACAAGGCGATTTTGGCAGCGGCGGGGAATGAAACGCTGTTGCGCACGCATGAATTGCTGGCCTTCCGGGTGCAGCGCGCGCGCTATCAGGCCAATCTCACGCCCGAACGCTGGCGCGCGGCGGTCGAAGAGCATGAGGCCATCATCGAGGCGCTGCGCACGCGGGACGCAGAGCGTTGCGGCAAGCTGATGAAGGATCACCTCCTGAGCAAATTCGCGTCGATCAAGGCCAAGGCGCAGGGGTAACGGGCCGTCACGCGCCCTCTCACGCCGGTCCGAACCGCCCCGGTGCCATGGCCGCCAGCACGTGATCCGGCACATCCGGCACACCCCCCGCAATCAGCGCTGCCGTCAGCCGTGACAGCGCAGGTGCCGTCTGAACGCCGTAGCCGCCCTGTCCGGCCAGCCAGAAAAACCCCTCTGCCTGTGGATCAAACCCCACCACCGGCGTTCGATCCGGCGCAAAGGTGCGCAGACCGGCCCAGCTATGCTCGACCCGTGTCACAGGCACGGTGACGGCCTGCTCGAACCGATGCAGCCCCTCGGCCAGAACCATGTCATCAGCCCAGGCGTCATGGGGGGCAACCGGATCCTCGTCGGCGGGAGAGACCATCAGTTTGCCCGCCTCGGGTTTGGCATACCATGTCTCGGCGATAGAGCCAAAGATCGGCCAATGCTCGGTTTCATAGCCTTCGGGGGCTGGAATGATCGCAGCAGAACGGCGGTAGGGTTGCAACCCTGCACGCGGCACCCCGGCCAAGGTGGCCACCTCATCCGCCCAGCCACCCGCCGCGTTGACAACGATTGGCGCGCTATGTGGCCCCTGCGCGGTGTCGACATGCCAGAGCCCGGCGGACTGTGACAGGCCGCTGACCGCAGCACCGGTCTCGATCCGCCCAGCGCGTGCCCGCAGCAGGCGCGCATAGCCTTGCAACAAGAGGTCCACGTCGATGCCCCGTGCGTTCCGCTCGATCATCGCAGCGGCAATGCGGTCCGCACGCAGGATTGGCACGATCTCGGCGGCCTCCTTGCCGCTCAGACGGTCAATGCCGGTCGACCCTTCAAGATAGGCGTCGAGGATCGGCAGTTCCTCCTCGGAGGCGACCATCAACTCGCCGCGCGGGCTGAGCAGAGGTTTGTCGCTGATCTCGCCCGGCTGCTCGAAAATCGGCTCTGCCACGGCGTTGAGCGCGCGCAGCGTGGCATTGCCGTAGTTGCGGATAAAGATGGCGGCGGAGCGACCCGTGGCGTGATAGCCGATCTGCCGCTCCATTTCGAGGACGACGACATCGGCACCGCCGCGCGCAAGCTCTGCCGCCGCACTGATCCCGGCGATGCCGCCGCCGATCACGATCACATCGGCCATGCTCACGCCCCCTCAAATCCCGTCAGGACAGATGTAAGGTTCTCGCCCAATTCCTTACAAAGATACCCACCTTCCTGGACGAAGAGCGTGGGCAGCCCCAGCCCGGCAATCGCCGCCCCGATGCGCCCAAATCCGGGCGTGGTGATGGCCAGCCCCTGAAAGGGATCGCCCTCATAGGCATCAAGACCAAGCGCCACGACCACCACATCGGCCCCGAAATTCGCCACCCGCTCCAGAGCGATGTCGAGCGTTTTGAGGTAGGCGTCATCGCCGGTGCCGCGTGCCAGCGGCAGGTTGAGGTTATAGCCAGTGCCGCGCCCAACGCCCCGCTCATCGCCATGGCCCCAGAAAAACGGATAAAACCGCGCTGGATCGGCGTGAATCGAAACGGTCAGAACGTCGTCGCGGTCATAGAAAATGCCTTGGGTGCCATTGCCGTGATGCACGTCGACATCGAGGATCGCGGCACGTAGCCCCCTTGTGCGCAACCGCTCTGCCGCAATGCCCGCGTTGTTGAGAAAGCAGAACCCCCCCGCCAGATCGCCAAAGGCGTGATGCCCCGGCGGACGGCAGAGCGCATAGGCGGCCCGCTCTCCGGCGGCCAGCATATCCGCGCCTGTGACGGCGGTTTGCGCCGACCAATAGGCGGCCTCCCATGTGCCCGCCCCGATGGGACAGGCGGTATCGGCCTGATGATAGCCTGCCTGGCCGACGGCGGACTTGGGGTAATTGTCGCTGCGACTGGCGGGGTGAATATTGGGGATCACCTCTGCGCCCGCGCCGTCGATATGCTGCCACCGCGCATAGATGTTGCGCAGAAAGGTAACATACTCTGGCGAATGGAGCGCCGCGATAGGGCCAAGGCCCGCGTCCTGAGGCGCGATGAAATCACAGCCTGCCGCCGTAGCGCCTTCGGTCAGCCGGGTGATACGCTCAGGCTGTTCGGGGCTAGGCTTGATCACCCCGTTGGCCATGAAATGTTTGGGATCGTGTTGCCATTGCCGAGCGTCAAAAATCGCCTTCATCTGTCCTCTTCCATCAATCTGCGCATCGCTGCCTGGGGCAGGCGCATCTGTGTCACGCTATCCTGGGCCTCGAACCCGAGCCGTTCGTAGAACCGGCGCGAGGCGGGGGTGTGGGCGTAAACCGCCAGCATCATCCATTCCGCCCGCCAGAGGATACCCGCCCTGCGCGCCACCTGAGACAGCAGCGCGCGGCCCAACCCCTGCCCACGCGCCGCCTCGGTGACCCAGAGGTCAGAGACATAGACGCCCGCCGCCCCGCGCACAGTGGAAAACATCGGGCCAAAAAGGGCGGCACCGATCAAATCCCCTTCCAGCGCGAGCAGACCATAGGCCGCCGGTATCGCGCCCGTCAGCCCGGTGCGCAAGGCGTCCAGCCCGGCGCTATGGGCATCGCCCAAGTCCGCGCTGAGTTGGCGCAGGGCTGCGTCTAGCAAGGTCAGATCGTCGTCTGTTTCAACCGCGCGAAATTCTGCCATCGCTTAGCTCGCCACTCGGTCTGCGCCCTTGAGACACAGCAGCGCGCGCGCCTCATCGGGGCTGACCACCACCCGGCCCAATGCCTCGACTATGCCGCGCACCTTGGCGACCTGTTCGGCGTTGGAGCGCGCCAGCGTGCCGCGCGCGATGGTCAGGCTGTCTTCGAGCCCCACGCGCACATGCCCGCCCATGGCCGCCGCCTGCGCCGCCATCGGCATCTGATGCCGTCCGGCGGCCAATACGGAGAACATGTAATCCTGACCAAAGAGTTTGTCCGCGATGCGTACCATATGCGTGAGGTTCTCAGGGTCCGCGCCCATACCGCCCAAGACACCAAAGACGAATTGAATGAAATAGGGTGCGCGGATCAAACCTCGGTCCGCGAAGTGCCGCAGCATGTAGAGGTGGCTGAGATCGTAACACTCAAACTCGAACCGCGCTCCGCGTTCGAGGCCCAGTTCCGTCAGGATGCGGGCGATGTCGCGGGGGGTGTTCTTGAATACCAGATCATCCGAGCCTTCGAGAAAGGGTTGCTCCCAGTCATGCTGCCAGTCGGTGATGCGCCCGGCCATCGGGTAGAGGGCGAAATTCATCGTGCCCATGTTGAGCGAGGCCATTTCCGGCTCGGCCTCTTTCGGGGCAGCGAGGCGTTCATCAAGGCTCATTACCGCGCTGCCGCCGGTCGAGAGGTTGAGCACGGCATCGCAGCCCTGCTTGAGGCGCGGCAGAAAGGCGCGGAAATGTGCGGGGCCGGCAGAGGGCCGCCCGGTTTTCGGATCACGCGCATGCAGGTGCAGAATGGCCGCCCCCGCCTCTGCTGCCTCTATCCCGGCCCGCGCGATTTCATCCGCCGTGATGGGCAGGTGCGGTGACATGGAGGGCGTGTGGATAGACCCGGTCAGGGCGCAAGTGATGATGATCTCGCGCATTACATCGCTCTGTCCAGCGCGGGGCGGATTTCGTCGGTGAACTCTGCCAGCGAGGCATCGAGCATTTCGGTAATCTCGTCCAGATGCGTTTCGGTCACGATCATCGGGGGGGCGACGATGATGTGATCCCCTTCAATCCCATCGCGGGTGCGGCGAGAATAGACGATAAGCCCCTTGTCATAGGCAATCTGAACAAAGCGTTCAAACGCGCGCAAGCCCTTGGGCAGCGGCGCCTTGGTGCCACGATCCGCCATGAACTCGAACGCGGTCAGCAACCCCTTGCCGCGCACGTCGCCGATGATGGCATAGCGCTGCATCAGGCCGCGTAGGCGCTCTTGCAGGCGCTCGCCCATCCGCGCGGCGTTGCCCACCAGATCCATGCGCTCGATCTCGTCGATCACGGCCAGACCGGCGGCGCAGGCCAGCGGATTGCCTGCATAGGTAAAGCCATGCAGAAAGCCGCCCGCGTCCAGAACCGGCTCGACCAGCCGCTCGTGCGCCACCATCGCCCCAAGCGGCACGTAACCGGCGGCGAAGCCTTTGGACATCACGACTATGTCCGGGGCGAGGTTCCAATGCTCGGAGGCGAGAAATTTGCCGGTGCGTCCTGCTCCGGTCATCACCTCGTCCAGAATGAAGAGCACGCCGTATTTGCGGCAAATTTCTTGCACGCGCTCCATGTAGCCGCGTGGCGGCACCAATGCCCCGGTTGAGGCACCGCCAATTGGCTCGACCACAAAGGCCAGCACGCTTTCTGGGCCTTCCTCTAGTATCTTGGCCTCGAGCATGTCGGCGTAGTGTTGGCCTGTCGCCTCAAGGTCGGCGTCTAGCCCGTCCAGATACGCGCGCGGCGCGGGGATTTTCGGCATCGCCTGCATCATGGGCAGAAAGGGATCGGTCAGCGGCGCATAAGAGGTGATCGCAAGCGCGCCGAGCGTGCAGCCATGGTATGAGGGCGCGCGACTGATGATTTTCCAGCGGCTGCCTTCTCCGATTGCCAACGCGTATTGCCTGGCCAGTTTCAGTGCGGACTCCACCGCCTCGGACCCGCCCGAGACAAAGAACACCCGGTTCAGCCCCTCGGGGCAGAGGGCCGCGGTCTTGGCGGCGAGTTTCTCTGATGCCTCGGTCTCGAAATGTAACCGGTAGCCAAAAGTCGATTTCTCCATCTGACGGCGCATCGCGTCGAGCACGTTTTCATTCGAATGGCCGATGTTACAGACCATTGCGCCGGATGATCCATCGAGATAGCGCTTGCCGTCCACGTCCCACATGTAGACGCCGCGTGCCTGATCGAGCACCGGCTTACGCTCGCGCCCCTGATAGAAAAGGTGAGAGGGTTTTACGTTCATTGTCTTATCCCGGAAGCGCCGCGCAATCTTGCGGCCGCAAGTGCAGATGGACCGCTGCGCCCACCGCGAAAGGGTGGTCGTCGATCATGTTGATGGCTTGTAACTGCTCCTCTCCCGCCCGCACGAAATACCTCACCGCCTGCCCCTGATAGTCCACCGTTTCCACGGTGGCGGGAACAGAAATCACACCCTCGGGCGCGGCGTCGCGCGCGAGTTTCAGCTTTTCGGCGCGCACGACAAGCTTTGCGGGGCCGGTGCCCGTCAGATTAGGCGCCTTGGTGGCGGGCACGGTCACGCGGCCAAAGACGACATCCTCGACCACAAGTGTTGCGCCGTGTTCGACGCACCGCGCTTCAGAGATGTTGGATGCCCCCAGAAAGTTCGCCACAAACTCGGTTGCCGGGGTGTTGTAGACCTCTTCGGGCTTGCCCACCTGTTCCACGCGCCCCTCGGACATCACGACGATCAGGTCGGACATGGCGAGCGCCTCGGATTGATCATGGGTGACAAAGACCGTGGTGACACCGATGCGTTCCTGGATGCGTTTGAGTTCCACGCGCATATCCTCGCGCAGGTTGGCATCAAGCGCCGAAAGCGGTTCATCGAGGAGCAGAACGTCCGGCTCGATCACGATGGCGCGGGCTAGGGCGATGCGCTGTTGCTGGCCGCCCGAAAGGGCCTTGGGATAGCGGTCCCCGACATGGGGCAATTGTACGAGGTCAAGCGCGTCGCGCACTTTGGCCGCAATCTCGGACTTGGGCACGTTGCGGTATTTGAGGCCGAAGGCCACGTTTTCGGCCACGGTCTTGTGCGGGAAAAGCGCATAGTTCTGAAACACGAGACCGAGATTGCGCTTGTGGATGGGCACGTCATTGACGCGCTTGCCGCCAATGAGAATTTCGCCTTCGGTGGGATCGAGCAGGCCCGCGATCATGCGCAGATTGGTCGTCTTGCCACAGCCGGACGGGCCCAGAAGCGTGACGAACGCCCCTTCGGGAATTTCCAGCGTGGTGCGATGCACGGCAGTAAAGGTGCCGAAGCGCTTGACGATATTGCTGAGGGTGACGGCGCTCATCGGCGGGGTCCTTTTGGGGATGGGCCGCGCCCCCACAAGGGGACGCGGCAAGGATTCAATATCCGCGCTGCACGCGGCTGAAGGTTTCGGACCATTCGGCCTCGTTGCCATTCCAATAGGCGGGATTGGCAAAAGTGAGGGATTCGAGCGTGCCGGTCGGATCATACGCGGGTAGCGTCGGAATCTTGGACCCCAGATCGACCTTGGTCCCGTCCAGAGCGGGCGGATAGTTCTGACCCTCGGCCACCGCGATGGAGGTCTCGGGCGCCAGCATGAAGTTCAAGAGTTCTTCGCAGGCCTCGACCGGGCTGCCCTTGAGCACGTGCAGACATTCCTGCCAGGCAAAGCTGCCGGGCGCGTCGTAATAGCCGATGTCGTGGCCCTGTTGTTGCAGCGCGGCGATACGGCCTGACCAGCCTTCGGTGACGTAGATCTCTTCCTCTGCCAGAAGGCTCATCAGTTCCGCGCCCGACGACCAGTATTTCAAGGCAAGGTCGCGATGGCTGCGGATCGCATCCCAGACCGCTTCCATATCCTGAATGTTGTTGGGGTCCTGCCCGGTCTGGAGCGCGCCATACCAGACCCGGGTGCGCCAATCCGACCAGCCGCCGATCTTGCCTTTGTAGGCGGCGTCAATGAGGATCGAGGCGCCTTTTTCCTTCATCTCCTCATCCGAGATATACTTGCGGTTATAGGCCAGACCCGTCGTGCCGTAGTCATAGGGAACTGCGGACAGGTAATCCGGCGTCACCTTGCGGAACGCGTTGGTCAGCGCATCCATCACCAGCGACATGTTCGGGATATTGTCGAGGTTCAACTCGACCGTCAGGCCGAAGTTCACATAGCGGGCATAGTCGAACACGCCGGACAGGTGCGCGATGTTATACTCACCTTCCTGGCTGGAGCGGACCTGCGCCAGATATTCATCACCCCCCGCAAAAGTGCCATCGACCACAGTAATCCCGGTCTCTGCCGTGTAGGGATCAAACGCATATTTGCGAAAAGCCTCGGACACGACCCCGCCCCAGCCGTCAAAGCGCACCTGTTTCACATCCTGTGCATGGGCGAATTTGGCAAAGGGCGTCTGCACGCCATAGGCGAGGCCCGCAGCGCCGATCAGGCCCAGAAAATTGCGCCGATCCAGATCACCGTTGCGGTAGCGATCCAGCAGTCTTTCGTAACGTTTGGTATTATCCATTTCTCAGGTCTCCTTGTTGAATGTTGGGGCGGTTCTCAGGTGCCGCCTTTCATGGCGAGTTTGCGGGCTACCGCTGCTCCCAGCAGCGGCAGGCCGACGGTCATCACGATCATCACGGTGCCGAGTGCGTTGATTTCCGGGCTGATCGAATTGCGCAGCATTGAAAAAATCTGCGTCGGCACGGTCTCGACCCCGCCGGGTTTCCAAAAGAGCGTGCCGGTGATGTCATCAAAGCTGATCGTAAAGGCGAAGAGCGCGCCCGCAGCCACAGCGGGCAGCATGAGCGGCAAGGTTACGGCAAAGAAGGTTTGCACCGGCGAGGCACCCAGGCTGAGCGCCGCCTCCTCGACATCGCGCTTGATGCTGACCAGCCGCGCCTGCACCACGAGGATGACAAAGGGCAGGGTGAAGATCACATGCCCCGCAAGCAGCAAGGCAAAGCTCTTGCCGATGCCCAGCCAGTTGAGAAAGAGCAAGAGCGCTACCGCCAGCACCACCTCTGGCACGAGAATAGGCGCGATAAGCAGCGTGGTGATCGCGTTGCGACCGGGGATGTTGTAGCGCACCAAGGCAAGGCTGGCCAAAATGCCCAATGTGGTGGAAATGAGTGCCGTCATCAGCCCCAGTACCAGCGAAGTGCGAAAGGCGCGCATCACCGCGTCGTTGTTCCACAATTCCTGAAACCAGTGCAGCGAAACGCCGGTCATCGGAAAGCTGCCGAACTGGTTGGCGTTGAAGGACAACAGCACCACAACCACCACCGGCAGGAACATGAAGGCATAGACCAAAACCGTCCAGGCGCGGATGATCTGCCAGCCCATCAGCCCAGCCCCTTGGCCAGTTGCGCCATGCCGAGATAACGGTTGTAGACAGCCACCAAGAGACCCAGCACGATCAACAGCAGCAGCGACAGCGCCGAACCAAGCGGCCAGTTCAACTGTGTGATAATCGCCTCGAACACGAGATTGGCGAACATCGCATCGCGGGGCCCGCCGAGGATGACGGGCGTGATATAGGTGCCCGCGCCCAGCACGAAGCACAGCAATCCGCCCGCCGCAAGACCGGGGAGAGAGAGGGGCAGGGTGACTTGGGTAAATGCCTGCCACCGGGTTGCCCCGAGCGAATTGGCGGCATCCTCGAGGTTGGTGTCGATACCCTCAAGGCTGACGTAGACGTTCAGCACCATGAAGGGCAGCAGGAAATGCACGAGGCCGAGGATAACCGTCGCCTCGTTATAAAGCATCTGGATCGGCTCGTTGATGATGCCAAGCGACAAGAGCAGGGAATTGAGCGCGCCAGAGGTGCCCAGAATGTTGATCCAGCTCATCGTGCGGATGATGTAGCTGATCCAGAAGGGCAGCATCAGAAGGAGCAGCAGCACCATCTTGTTGCCGCGCGAGCGGGCAATGAAATAGGCTGCCGGATAGCCCATCAGGGCACAGATCACCGTGGTGATCGCCGCGATTTTCAGCGTGTTGAGCAGGATGTCGCGGTAAAAGCGATCGGTGAGGGTCTTGTGCCAGTTGTCGAGGTAGAACCCGACCGTATCCGCGCCCATCGCCGAGCGCAGCCAGAATGAATAGACCACGATGAACATCAGCGGCACGAGCAAGAGCAGCGTCACCGCGACCAAGGCGGGCGACAACAGAATCCACGGCTGCCTCGCTTCGCGGGCCTCGACCGACATGCTACTCCCTTTCTTGTGCGACCCGTCATGGGTGGGGTTGCGCCGAGGGTGCAAAGCGAGCCATCATTAATCAAATAGATAATAGGAATTGTGACAATAGATGCAGTCTATGGATCGGCGGAACAGCCCCGAACGCATCATGCGCGAGATGGACTGGAACCTCTTGCGCACTTTCGTCGTGTTGGCGCAGTCCACCTCGGTCACCGACGCCGCACATCGGTTACGGCTGACACAGCCTTCGGTGTCTACAGCGTTGAAACGGTTAGAGGATCGGGTGGGCAAGCGCCTCATACACCGCACACCGGGGCATTTCGCGCTGACCGAGGCGGGCGAGGTGCTATATCGCGAGGCGCTGGATATCCAAGGCTCTATCCTGCGCCTCTCGACCCTCATGCGTGACATGACAGACGAGGTGACAGGCCATGTTCGGCTGTCTCTGGCCTCGCATGTGATCTGCCCGCTTTTTGATCAGGTGCTGGCAGAGTTCCATGCGGAAAACCCCCGCGCCACGCTGGCAATCGAGGTGCATTCCTCGGCGCAGGCGATTGAAACGGTATCGGCGCGCTCCGCCTCTTTTGCCATCTGCCTCGTGCATCAGCGCAACCCCAAGCTAGAGTACATGCGCCTGTATCGAGAGTTCTTTGGCCTCTTTTGTGGGCCAAACCATGCCCTGTTTGGCCGGCGCGACCTGACGCGCGCCGATCTGGCCGGGCGTTCAGCGGTCAGTTTTGAAACCGACCGATTGCAGGACGCGCTAAAGCCTGTGACGTTGATGCGGGCGCAGGCGGAACTTGGGGATCAGATCATCGCGACCTCCAGCCACTTGGAAGAGGTCCGGCGTATGATCATTGCGGGGCTTGGCGTCGGTCCGCTGCCGCTGCATGTGGCGGCGCGCGACGTGCAAGACGGCCTTTTGTGGCAATTGCCACCCTACGATCAGACGGCTGCCGTTGATGTGCATGTGGTCTGGAACCCGCGTGCGGTGCTCAATCGCGCGGAGCAAGGCCTACTTGACCTGTTGCTGGCCCGAATTGAGGTGACGCCCATCGAAGAGCGCACATATAGATAAAAGATTGTCATAAAACATTCACAAAACTGTCACACTAGGCGAATTCTGCCCCTGCGCCCCTTGCGCAGTGCAATTGTGAGGGTCACTCTCGGTGCTCTTGACCACGGCCACGCGGATGAGTCACCGAATTGGACGACCCAAACCTCACAGTTTTCTTTCTTCAGATTGCCGGAGCTGCGGCACTTCTGATCTGGTCTGTCCGCCTTGTGCGTACCGGGGTCGAACGGGCCTTTAGCGCAGAGTTGCGTCTCTGGCTGCGCCGCTCGGGTCAGAGCCGCGTGCTGGCCGCCTTCACCGGCATGATTGCGGCCATGGCCCTTCAGAGTTCGACGGCAGTTGCCATTCTGACTGCCGGTTTCGTGGCATCGGGCGGCATCGCCATTGCCGCCGGGCTTGCGATCCTGTTGGGCGCGGACCTTGGGTCGGCGCTTGTCGCCAAGTTGCTGCTGGCGAGGCAGGCGTGGCTGATCCCGGTTCTTCTGCTGGGTGGTGTGGTCCTTTTTCTGCGTGGGCACCAGAGGCGGGTGCGGCAGGGTGGGCGTATCCTGATTGGTCTGGCGCTGATCTTTGTTTCGCTCGATATGCTGCGCGCTGCGACCGAACCCTTGACCGACGCTCCTGCAGCGGCGGCGGCGATGCAGTATCTGGCCCGCGACCTCTTGACCGCCTTCTTGATCGGAGCGCTTCTTGCTTGGCTCGTGCATTCCTCGGTGGCTGCCGTTCTTCTCTTTGCCACATTGGTGATGGAAGGGCTGATGCCCGTTTCGGCGGCGATGGCGCTGATCCTTGGGGCGAATCTTGGTGGTGCCTTTATCGCATTTGGCTTGACGCTCGCCGCCGAGATCGAGGCGCGTCGGCTGATCCTGTCAAACCTTTGTCTGCGTGGGGGTGGGGCGGCCCTGACCCTTGCCGCGCTGACGGCGTTCGAGCCGCCTCTGGCATGGCTAGGGGCGACGCCTGCGGCACAGATCATTCATTTGCATATCCTCTTTAACCTGGCCCTGGTTGGCCTTGTTTTGCCCTTTACCGGAGTCGCGACGCGGCTCGCGGGTGCGTTGCTGTCGGCGCCCAGTCAAGGTGCTGCGCTTGATCACATCACGGCGCTTGATCCCGGCGCGCTGACGAATCCCAACCGTGCCCTGTCCTGCGCCACGCGTGAGGTGATCCGGATTGGCGAGATGGTTGAAGCAATGCTGCGCCCGGTGCCCACGCTCTTTACGCAGTGGGACGAGGGCACGGCATCGGCAATTCTCGACGCCCAAGAGACATTGCGAAAACGCCACTTCGACACCAAGCTCTATCTCGCACAGCTCACGCGTAACGGTCTGGCGGAAGAGCTGAGCCAACGCTCGCTTGATCTTTCGACAAACGCCGCCAATTTCGAGGCGGCGGGGGATGCGATTGCCACCACGCTTTTGGGTCTTGCGCAGCGTTTGACGGCGGAAGGTGTGCATTTCTCGCGTCCTGGCTGGCAGGAGATTTGTGATTTCCACGACCGTGTTCTGGCCAATGCGCAACTGGCTCTGCGGGTCATGATGACCCAGCATCCCGACGATGCCCGCGCATTGGTGGCGGAGAAGGACAGCATCCGCGCCCTCGAACAAGAGTTGCAGCGCGCGCACTTGGGGCGCCTGCGCGAGGGGCTGACCGAGAGTATCGAAACCAGCAATATCCACCAGGAGACACTGCGCGCCCTCAAGCAGGTGAACACCGGATTCACCATGGCCGCCTATCCGATCCTCACGGAAACCGGCGACCTGCTGTCCAGTCGCATCTCGTCCCGGGCCTGAGTGATCCAGAGACGACGCACACAAGATCCGAGATAGCCTGCGCGCCATACAACCTTTTAGAGATTCAACGCGTGCCCAAAACGGTGTATCAAGGAGCGGACCGGCCCCAATGCCGTTTCACTGAATCACATATTTCTGGAGAACGCATTTGAACATCAAGGCATCGACCCCGCCCGTCACGCTGACCGTATCCATTGATGGCGCAGCCCCCGTGACCAAGACCTGCGACCTTTTGGTTGTCGCCTGCGAGCCGCGCAATCTGAGCGGCATTTGTGACTATACCGCCGCAGAGAACGCGGTCTTTGATCAACTGACCAATTTCACCTTTCATACCACTCTGGTGCGGGTGAAGGTCCCCAATCCCGCGCCGAAATACGGGATCATTCTTGCCCCTACCGAAATCACTGCGATGGCGGGGCATGTAAGCGGTTATCGCAACGAAACGGCCAAGCAATTCTCGCTCGAAACAGCCAATTCCATGACCGAGAACCTTGTGACCGTCTATCAGTTGCAGGGCCCGGCCAATCCGCCGATGACCGAGGCGGAATTTCTTGCCAACCTAGAACAGACGCTGCCCACGCTCGATTGGTGGCCCTATCCCGATTACCAAATCGTCACGGACAGCACGGGTGCGCCGGTCGATTTGCGGACACCCTATTTCGACCATTTCGACAACTCCGGGCTGCGCGGGGGCGGGCCGTGGAACTATCTGGGCCTGCAAGGCAAGAACAACACGGTCTTTGTTCATGGCTCGACCTGCTTTGAATCCGTGCTGCAATGCTGGCAGTATGGCGGCATGTTGCTGGACCAGCAGGAAAAGCTGGGCTGGTCCTTGCCTGCGGACAAGGCGGCACCGATTATCGTGCTGGGGGCCGGCCCGTCGGGGATGATGTTCGCGCACCGCCTGCAAGGGCTGGGTTATACCAATGTCGAGATCCTCGAATCCACCGATCGTTTCGGTGGCAAGACGCATACCGTCACCTATGATGCACCGTCACCCAACGGGCAGCCCACGCCTTGCGAGCTGGGCACCTGTTACCTCTCGCCCGCTTACGACCAGATGGCCGCACATTTTGCAGCCTGCGGGTTCATGGAGGGCAATATCCGCGAGGGCATGTACCTGACCGCCAACCATCAGGACCCGGCAGGCCACACGATCCGCGCCATGGTCACGACCGGGCAGTTTCCCGGCGTACCTGCCCCGGCCACATTGATGGATTACGACGACTACACGCTCCTCAAGGGGTATTACGAGGCCAACCAGCCCTTTGCCGATCCTGCAAACTGGATGGCGGGGTTCGACGCGGACAAGGTCAAGGCCGAGATTTTCGTGCGCCTGGCGGAGTATGACGTGCTGCTGGCGCTCTATCGCGGCCTCACCCTGCCCATGCCGCTGAGCGCGCCGACGGAACTGCTCCAGTATGACAGCTTCTACGACTTTCTTGCCAAGAATGATCTGCTGATCCTGACCGGAATGCTGGAATATGCCTACTCGGTGCAGGGATACGGCCCGTTGAAGCAAATACCCGCCTATTACGGCATGATCTGGATTTCTCTGCCGCTGACGCTTGGCTTGATCTTTAGCGACAAACCGGCTGTGACCGTGTTGTCAAAAGGTTGGCTTGATATCTGGACACAAATGGCCCCGACGCTATGTATCACCGCAAATGCTCAGGTGACAAATATAACGCGCATGCCCTAAATATTGGGGGCGGGCTGGGCACCGCGACGAAGGGGACAAAGGTGAAGACGCTGGAGCGCAAGGCGACAACCATCGCTGCCGCGGATGTGGTGGGGTTTTCCCGCCTTGTGGCGATGGACGAGGACGGGGTGTTTGCCCGTCTGCGCGACCTGCGACACGCGATCATCGACCCGGCCATCGCAAATCATGGTGGGCGGGTCGTCAAATCCATGGGCGACGGGCTTTTGGTGGAGTTCCCCGGCCCTGCCGCCGCCGTCCATGCTTCCTTGACTGCGCAGCGCGCCATCGCGGAGCATGAGCGCAACAATCCGGAGGATCTGCGCATCCGCCTGCGGGTGGGCATCAACCACGGCAGCGTGCTGATCGACGGAAGCGATGTGTTGGGTGATGTGGTCAATATCGCGGCGCGGCTGGAAACCCTGTCCGCCCCCGGTGGCATTTGTGTATCGCGCACGGTGCGCGACATGCTGGCGCGGGAACCGGGCCTGATCATCACCGGTCAAGGCATGCAATATGTCCGCAATATCCCGACGCCGGTCGAGGTCTGGCATGTCACGACCGGGGTAGAGGCCGAAAACCGCAGCACCGTCACCCAGAGCGCCGATCGTCCGTCAGTGATCGTTCTGCCGTTCGACAACCTGTCATCTTCGGTCGAGGATGGATTTCTGGCGGATGGCATCGCCGAGGATCTGATCAACGAACTCTCGCGCTTTCGCTCGCTGTTCGTGATCGCGCGTGGGTCGTCCTTTGCCTATAAGGACCGCGCGCAGGACATGCGGCAGATCGCGCAGGACATGCGTGTGCGCTATGTGGTCAAGGGGGCCGTGCGCCGCGCGGGGGCGCGGCTGCGTGTCACTGCGCAACTGATCGAGGCCGAGACAGGCCGTCAGATTTGGTCTGATCGCTATGATCGCGATATGGCCGATCTTTTTGCCCTGCAAGATGACATTACCCGCTGTATCGTCACCGGCCTCACCCCTGAAATTGGCGCCCATGAACGCGCCATGTCGCGCGCCAAACCAACCGAGAGCCTGTCGGCCTGGGAAATGTGCCAGCGTGGGCTGACCGAAATCGACATGCGCACCTCTGGCGGCGTCCGAAATGCGACCGCCCTGTTTCATGCTGCCGCAGAGGCCGATCCGACCTATGCCTTGCCGCATGCCTTGATTGGCCGTGTTCATGCCGTGCGGATATATTCGGGGCGGAGTCGCAATCCCCGCGAGGATGTGGTCAAGGGCATGTTCCACGCCAATCGCGCCATCGACTTGGATGACAGGCTAGAGCTTGGGCATATAACACTGGCGCAGCTCTTGACCCTGCAAGGTCAGGAAAAAGATGCGCGCGATGCGCTCGCCCGTGCGCGCGCGCTTAATCACAATGACGCTTTGATCTACAATGCGCAAACCTTCATCAACCTCTTTCAAAAGAACCCCGATACCGCAGAGATGGAAGAGGCCGGGTTAGAGGCCATTCGCCTCAGTCCCCAAGATCCGATGCTGTGGTCGTTCCATTGGATGCTCGCCGTTGCGATCTGGATGCGCGACATGACCTTGGGAGAAAACATGCGCCCATACCTCGAACCGGCGGCCCGCCATCCGGGGGCAGAGGCTTTTGTGCATTCTGCATATGCAGTGTTGTCGTTGCGTGCGGGCGACCGAACCACGGCAGAGCGCGCCTTGGCGCAGGCATTGACGGTGCGGTCCGATTTCTCGCTTGATGTGATCAAATATGGGTTTCATTTCCCCAAGTGGCCCGCCCTGGTCGCTGGGATCAAGGATGATCTGGAAACGCTCGTCTCGATGGGATTGCCGCGCCGGTGATGCAATGGCGTGGCGGATGTGTTAGGCTATCAGAATTGTCGCTCGACCCAATTTGGATCAAATCGCGTTTCTAGCGGAGTGCCATCATTTGAGAGCCGCGCAGTTATGCCTATTGCCCGAGGTGTTTCATGACGAGCATTTTCGATATCTGCCTGTTTCTGACCTTGTTTCAGATCAAGCATTACTTGGGTGATTTTCAGCTCCAGACCGGATGGATCGCGAAGAATAAAGGGCGGTATGGGCATCCATCGGGCATCGTGCACGCCGGGGTTCATGGTGCACTGAGCCTGCCTATCTTGCTGTGGTTCGCTCTGCCGTGGAATTTTGCCCTTGGTCTCGTGCTGGCAGAGTTGGTCCTGCATTATCATATCGACTGGTCCAAGGCGCGACGCGTGGCTCAGGAGGGTGTGACCGAGACCGATCCGCGTTTCTGGCATTACCTTGGCCTCGATCAGGCCGCGCATCAGCTGACCTATATTGTGCTGTTGGCTGTGGCTGCCAGCCGCGCGGCCTGAATAATTCAGGCCACGCTGCGAGGGGCGTCAGTGGCCAAACGACAGGCCCATGTCCCAAAAACTGACTTCAAGCCGCGTGGCGGTGCCGAAGCGCTGACAGAGGCGACCCCAGCCGGGTGTTGTCTCGGCCCCTGCGCCCAGTCGCCGCGCCACGGCGCCGTCAAAGAGCACGCCAGCATCGCGGCAGACCTGTTGATAGGCGTCGCCAGCGTAGGTGTTGATCCAACCGGCGTAGGGGTGATCCTCCGCCACCGGCCCCAGCCGCGCCCCAATCTCGCCATAGCCCATGACGCAGGGGGCAAGCGCCGCCAGCAGGTCGAGGAAGTTGCCGGAATGCCCCGCATCGAGCACGTAACGCGTATAGGCGAGGTTGGCGGGATGTTCCTCGGCATTGTAGAGGTCTGCTTCGCTCAGCCCCGCTTCGGCGCAGGTTTTTACATGGAGGCTGAGTTCGTGATTGACCAGCGCGTCGACGGTGGCGGCACAGGCGCGCATCTCCTCCAGCGCATCGGCCTTGGTCACGGCCAGGGCCCAAGCACGGGCGAAATGGATAAGAAACACATAGTCCTGCACAAGATAGCCCAGGAACGCCTTGCGCGGTAGTGTGCCATCGCGCAGCCCCTCGACAAAGGGATGATGCGTGTAATCCTGCCAAACCGTCCCCGCCGCATCGCGCAAGCGGGGAAAGGTCACTCCGTAATCATGGGTCATTCCGCGTTCAGGTCCATGGCGAGGCCCGAAACGGGCGTTGCGTTCTCGATCATCCCGGTGTCGAGCAGGAACTGTTCGAAGCGCTTGTAGCGGGCGTGATCCAGGGCTGCGGGACGGGTGGCAAAGCGCGGAAAGGTGTCAACCCAGGCTTTTTCGTTCAACTCATCCTGCAATTCGGGCGAGGTGCCTGCGAAAATTTCCCAGCTCTCTTGCGGGTGATTCATGATGTACTGCGTCGCACGCTCGGTGGCATGCAGGAAGCGGCGGATCATGTCGGCATTCATCGTGTCGGGATTGGCAACATAGATCAGCTCGTCATAGGCCGGCACGCCTTCTTCCTCGATATAGAAACACCGCCCCGGCACGCCTTCGATTTCCATCTGGTTGAGTTCGAAATTGCGATAGGCCCCAATCACCGCATCGACTTGGCCCGACATGAGCGAGGGCGAGAGCGACCAGTTGACGCTCACCAGTTCGATATCGCTCAGGCTATGGCCGTGTTGGCCAAGAATGGTCGAAAGCAGCACCTCTTCGACGCCTGCCACCGAAAACCCGATCTTACGCCCCTTGAGGTCAGCGGTAGATTTGATTGGGCCATCTGCGAGCACCAAGAGGCAGTTGAGCGGCGTAGCAACGAGCGTGCCCACGCGTCGCAGCGGAAGGCCGTTCTCGATCTGCATGTGCAATTGTGGCTGATACGAGATCGCAAGATCAGCCTGACCGGCGGCAACCATCTTGGGCGGATCGGACGGATCGGCGGGTGCGATGACCTCGACCTCAAGTCCGGCCTCTTGGAAATAGCCCAACTCCTCGGCCACGATGATCGGGCCATGGTCTGGGTTTATGAACCAGTCGAGGATCAGGGTCATCTTGTCCTGTGCCATGGCTGGGCTGGCCATGAGGGCAAAAATCAGGGTGAGGTGTTTCATGCGTCAGTCTCCTGTTGAACGTCGCCAAGGGCGATCAAGGCTATCTCTCCGTGCCAATGACCTCGAAGTCGGCTCGCGGCCTGCCACGACCGCAGGCCGGAACGACAGGCCAGCACGGCGCGCGCGCCTTGCGGGCGGGTGTCGGGGTGATCAAAATCGCCAACGCTGTGGCGGATGGCGTTTGGTAAGGTGGGGCCGCTCTCGGTCTCGGCGCGCAGGTCGACCAACCAATCGGCGGACGTGATCTGACCGGGCGCGATAAAGCGGAAGCCATCCCTTGGCTCTGGCGCTCCATCAAAGCGGAAACCGCCAAAGCGATGACCGACCGCCTCGAAAGTGACGAGCTGACCCATTGGAACAGGCTCTATTCCGGCCAGAATCGCCAATGCCATCTGCGCCTGAAGGCTGCCGATCACTCCCACGGATGGCCCCAAAACGCCATCAGCATCACAACTTCCTAGCCGGTCTGGCAAATCGGGGAAGAGCGCGCGCAAAGACGGCGCCCCCCCGCAAAACCCGCCCACGTAGCCTGAGGTGCCAACGATAGAGGCGCTGATCAGCGGCGTGCCCTGCGAGAAGCAAGCATCGGACAGCATGTAGCTTGCTGCGAAACTATCGGCGCAGTCGAGAACCAGATCAGCGGCGGCGACGTGATCGGGGGCATTCAACGGATCAAGTGGCTCTGATACAGCGAAAATCGTGCAATCCGGGTTGAGATCGGCCATGTGCCGCGCCGCAACCTGCGCCTTGGGATGGCCGATATCCGTCACGCGAAACAAGGTCTGGCGGTGCAGGTTGCTCAGGGAAACCCGATCACCATCCATCAGCGTGATCCGCCCAACGCCCGCGCCCACCAGATACTGAAGCACCGGCGCTGCCAGCCCACCAGCACCTACGACCAGAACATGCGCCGCCGCCAGCCGATCCTGTCCCGCGGTCCCGAACTCAGGGAGGGCAGTCTGGCGCGTGTAGCGGCTCATCCCGACACATCCAACCATTGCCGCACCCGTGCCTCGGGGTCGGGATTAAGTGTGATATCCGTTACCGCAGAGACGATATCCGCCCCGGCCGCATAGGCACCGCCCGCTCGCTCCACCGACATGCCGCCAATAGCGACGAGGGGAATGTCGCCGATCAGGCGCTTCCACTCCGTCAGCTTGTCCAGCCCTTGTTCGTGCCACTTCATCTTTTTCAAGATGGTCGGATAGACCGGGCCAAGCGCCACGTAATCGGGCGCATGCGTGAGGGCTCGGTCAAGTTCTGCATGGTCATGGGTGCTGAGCCCCAGTTTGAGACCGGCGCGGCGTAGGGCGGCGATGTCGGCAGTATCGAGATCCTCTTGCCCAAGATGCACCCATTCGCAGCCTGCATCAATCGCCGCTTGCCAGTGATCGTTGACCACGAGAGTCGCGCCATGGGCGCGGCACAGGCTCTGTGCCTGCACAATTTGATCCAGCAGAGCCTCGCCGGTGAGGTCTTTGATGCGCAATTGCACGAGCGTCACACCAAGCGGAAGCAGGCGGCGCAGCCAGTCCGTATGATCGAAAATCGGATAAAAACGCGGTAGCGACATCAGGTGAACGCCCTCCCAAATACAGGGGTAGAGGGCGCGGCCATATCGCGCGGCTCCATCGGGTCGGCCTCATAGGCCAGGCGGCCGGCCTCGAGTGCGCGTGCGAAACCTTCGGCCATTGCCGCCGGGTCGCCCGCTTTGGCCACCGCGGTGTTGAGCAGAACGGCGTCATAGCCCAGCTCCATTGCGTGTGCAGCTTGTGAGGGCAGGCCCAAACCGGCGTCGATGACCAACGGCACATCAGGGAAATGCGCCCGCAAACTGCGCAAACCATAGATATTGTTGAGGCCAAGGCCCGTGCCGATGGGCGCGCCCCAAGGCATCAGCACCCGGCACCCGGCCTCGACCAGGTGTTCGCAGAGCACAAGATCTTCGGTGCAATATGGAAACACCTGAAATCCGTCATCGGTCAGGATGCGTGCCGCCTCGACCAGACCGAAAGGGTCCGGTTGAAGCGTGTCGGCATGGCCGATCACCTCAAGCTTGATCCAGTTGGTATCGAACAGTTCACGCGCCATCTGGGCCGTTGTCACGGCCTCACGCACCGAATGGCAGCCGGCGGTATTGGGCAGGACATGCACCCCTAGGTCAGCGATCATGTCCCAAAACGCTTGTCCTGCGCGCTCGCCTCCGGCCTCACGGCGCACCGACACAGTGGCGATGCCTGCGCCAGAGCGGTGAAAGGCCTCGGCAAGAATCGCAGGCGATGGATATTGCGCCGTGCCGAGCATCAGCCGCGAGCTGATCTCAGTCTCGTAGAAAACAGGCATGTCAGCCCCCTTGCCGTGGTGCGACAATTTCGATCCTGTCGCCCTCATTCAGTCTCTGTTCTGGCCTTATTGCGGCGGGAACGAAGCTTTCGTTCACTGCTGTCGCCACCTTGGCCCCGCCATACCCCAACTCGACCAGCAGCGCGTCGAGCGTTGCCGCGGTACTGTCGCGCGGGATGCCGTTAACCGTGATCTTCATGGGACAAAAACTCCGGTGTTTCGTTGTTGCCTGTGACCAGACCGGCCACCATCCGCGCCACCACAGGTGACAAGAGAAAGCCGTGGCGGAAGAGACCGTTGGCATGGATCGTGTCGCTTTTTTGAATGATCCGCGGCAGATTGTCGGGAAAGGCTGGGCGTGCGTCGGCACCGATCTCCAACACTTCCGCCTCGCCAAAGGCCGGGTGCAGGGCATAGGCCGCGGACAGTAGTTCCATAACGGACCTGGCTGATGCACGCCCGCGTTCCGCACTCTCGATCTGTGTTGCGCCCAGCATGAATACCCCATCGCCGCGCGGCACGATATAGAGCGGAAATCGCGGGTGCAGCAGGCGAATAGGCCGAGATAGGGTCACATCCCGACTGTTCAAGACGACCATCTCGCCCTTGACGCCGCGCAGATTGGGCAGGCTATCCTGTGCTGCAAGACCGCGACAGTCGATGACCGATCCCGTGGGGGCGGCATCGCTCTGCTCGAACCGTGCGCCGGCCGCGTGTAGCCGCGTGCGCAGGTGCATGAGCGCAGCACGTGGGTTGATATGCGCTTCGTCTGGAAAGAAAAGCGCGCGGTCATGGCGATCCGCCAGATGTGGCTCTAATTCAGCCAAATCAGAGCCTGAAACCATCCGATGCCCTCGGGTGCGGCGCGCGAATTGGTCGAGTTCGCGGCGGTCGCGGTCCAGGGTCACGACAAGCGATCCGCGCCGGATCACCTCGACACCCTGCGCCGCCCACCAGTCTGCAGCCTCTTGACCCAAGCGCACCACTGGCTCTTCTGCGGAAAAGCCTTCGCAAAATGGCGCAAGCATGCCGCCCGCCCACCAAGAGCAGGCATGCGCGCCGGGTTCCGGTGCCGGATCACGCAAAGTGACGGAAACTCCACGTGCCAAGAGTTCGGTTGCCACGCAGAGGCCAACAATGCCCGCGCCCCGTATGGTGAACGCCTCGGTCATGTCCAGACCTCGTGGAAATGATGGACCGGGCCATGCCCTTGACCGATCTCCAGCGTATCGGCGGCAAGGATCGCGTGATGCAACCAGCCATGGGCGGCGGATACAGCTTTTGGCAAGGTTAGTCCCTTTGCAAGCTGTGCCGCGATGGCCGATGATAGCGTACAGCCGGTGCCATGGGTGTTTCGCGTGCTTATGCGCGGGGCGTCCAGGCGGATCACCTCATCAGCGATCAGCCAATCGGTGCAGGTCTCGCCCTGTGCGTGCCCGCCTTTCATCAAGACTGCCTTGGCTCCCATTTGACGCAAGAGCGCGCCCTGCGCCTGCATCTCGGCATCGTCCTGCGCCTCTGCCATGCCCAAAAGCGCTGCCGCCTCCGGCAAATTCGGGGTGAGGAGATCAGCACGCGGCACGAGATGCGCGATGAGCGCGGCACGCGCTGCGTCTGGCAAGAGGCGCGCGCCGGATTTCGCCACCATCACAGGATCAAGGACTATTGGGCCACGATACTCCGCCAGCGCCTCTGCCACGGTCTCGATCAAACTGGCATCGCCCAGCATGCCGATCTTGATGCAATCGACCCTGATATCGCCCAAAACTGCCAAGATCTGCGCCGCAACGATCGCATTCGGAATGGCATGCACATCGGTCACGGCACAGGTGTTTTGCGCGGTGACGGCTGTGATAACGCTTGCACCATAGACGTTAAGCGCCGAAAAAGTCTTGAGATCAGCCTGAATACCCGCACCACCGCCGCTGTCGGAGCCTGCGATTGTCAATGCTGTGGCAACCATCTGCCGTTCCTCTCATTTTGCGGGGAAACGGACGGGGGGCGCGCTGGGCGTGCTAAAGTCCGTTCCCTACGCCGGCATCACCCGGATCAGGTTCGATGGGTTGGCTTTACGCCTCTCAGCCCGGCAAACGGGCACCCCAACGGATATGCACGATTGCTAACAGCCGATTCCATGCGCTGCAAGAGGAGAATGCGAGACAGGAAATGTCGCAAACAGCCGACAAACCGCCGTCAGAACGCGCCACGTTGAGACATGCCCTCTTGCAGAAAGTTGCTCCGATGCCCGTTGTCTCCAACCGTCTTCTATTCGACCGTGTCGCAAAATTTGCGCTCGACCCGACCCTTGAAGTTCCGCAGGAAGTGCTGGAACGAATGGCCCTTTTGCTGGTCGATACGCTCGGCGTTGCGGCGGGTGCGGCGACGCTGGAAGTGGGGCGCATCGCGCGCGAGTTCGCGGTGGAGTTTCATGCCGCTGGCAGTGACAAACACAGCGCAACTTTGCTCTTCGACGGGCGCCGTTGTGCCATGCCTGGTGCCGCCTGGGCGCTGGCCACGCAGATCGACAATCTCGATGGGCATGACGGCTATAACCCGACCAAAGGGCATATTGGCTGCGCGCTGGTGCCGGCACTATTTGCCTATGCGGGGCAACATCCGCAATTGACCGGACGACAGGCGCTGACCGCGCTTGCCATGGGCTATGAGGTGGCGGCGCGGGCGGGGGTTGCGCTTCATGCAACGGCTGCGGATTACCACACCTCGGGCGCGTGGAACGCGCTGGGTGTTGCAGCTCTTGGGGCGCATTTGCGCGGGCAACCGTCGGATATTCTGCGCGAGGCGATGGGAATCGCAGAATATCACGGGCCACGCAGCCAGATGATGCGCGAAATTGCCAATCCCACAATGTTGCACGACGGGTCTGGCATGGGTGCCCTTGTGGGAATTTCGTCTCTGCTATTGGCGGAGCGCGGTTTTATCGGCGCGCCCGCGATTACAATCGAGGGGGAAGAGGTTGCGCATATTTGGGAAGATTTGGGACAGGATTGGACGATCCTGCGCAATTACATCAAGCCCTATCCGATTTGCCGCTGGGCGCATGGCGCGCTTGAGGGGGCGCGCGTGCTGATGGTCGAACAGGGCCTGCGGGCCACCGAGATTGAACGACTGGAGGTAGCGACTTTTGCGCAATCGGCGGCCCTTTTCCCCGGACTGCCCAAAACGACGAGCGAGGCCCAGTATTCTCTGGGCTTCGCACTGGCCACGCTGCTGGTGCATGGAAGAATCGGACCAGAGCATATCACTGATGCGGGATTGAATGATCCGGAGGTCGCCCGTCTGCACGCCCGCATCACGGTACGCGAAGAGCCCCGCCATTCTGCCCGCTTTCCCGCCGGGCGATGGTCGGATGTGACGGCGATCCTGCAAGATGGGCGACGACTGACCTCGGGCGATGTCAACGCGCGCGGCGGCCCAGAGGCCCCGATGCCCGAGGCGGATGTGCGCGCCAAGCTGGGCGCGATGGCCGGGCATGTCCTGTCAGAGGGGCGTATTGGGGCGCTCTGGGATATGAAACAGAGACTGTTTCAGGCTGATATACCTTTCTCGGAAATGGCTGATCTGGTTGCGCCCGCCCCAGACAGATAAAGAAAAAAGCCCCGCCAGGAAGGCGGGGCAGGTCAATGGTGCCCGAGAAAGTCAGGACTTGGGCACCGGCGGTGTCTGGGTAATCAGTTGGGGCGTTCTTCCATCTCTGAGCGGATTTGCTGGCGCAACACGTCGATCGGCACCACTTTGCCTTCGCGCTTGAAGCACCAATAGGTCCAGCCGTTGCAGGAAGGGGCGCCTTCGAGATGCGCGCCGATCTGGTGGATCGAGCCGTTTACGCCATCGGCTACCAGCGTCCCATCGGCACGGACCTTGGCCGCCTTGCCGTTGACCGAGGTAAGAACTTCACCGGGGCGCAACATACCGCGTTCGATCAGCTGACCAAAGGGCACGCGCGGCTCTGCCCGCTTCGAGGTCGAGACCTGGAGCGCGTCGCGGTCGAATTTGCGGATGTTTGCCAGCCGTTTCTCCGCGACCACGCGATAGGCCGCCTCGCGCTCGATTCCGATGTAATCCCGGCCCAGCATCTTGGCCACGGCGCCGGTCGTGCCGGTGCCAAAGAACGGGTCGAGGATCACGTCTCCGGGGTTGGTCGAACCGACCAGAACGCGGTGCAACAGGCTCTCGGGTTTTTGCGTCGGATGGGCCTTGTCGCCCTTGTCATCCTTGAGCCGCTCATGTCCGGTGCACAACGGCAGCACCCAATCCGAGCGCATCTGCACCCCGTCGTTGAGCGATTTCAGCGCCTCGTAATTGAAGGTATACTTCGCACCCTCGGATTTTGACGCCCAGATCATCGTTTCATGCGCGTTTGTCAGGCGTTTGCCGCGAAAATTCGGCATAGGGTTGGATTTGCGCCAGATCACATCGTTCAGGATCCAATACCCTGCGTCCTGCAACGCCGCCCCAACCCGAAAGATGTTGTGATAAGATCCGATCACCCAGATGGCGCCATTCGGCTTAAGCAGTCGGCGTGCCGCCTTGAGCCAGTCCTGGGTGAATTTGTCATAGGAGGCGAAACTCGAGAATTGGTCCCAGGCGTCATCGACCGCATCCACCTGGCTGTTGTCGGGGCGATGCAGATCGCCCTTGAGCTGGAGATTGTAGGGAGGATCGGCAAAGATCAGATCAACGCTTGCCTCTGGCAAGCTGTTCATCACCTCGATGCAATCCCCGGCGATAATCGTGTTGAGGGGGAGCGCAGGCGCGCTCTTGGCCTTGGTCATTGTCGTCATCTTCTGCCTCTATCCCGGCGCTTGTGCGCTCTGGTCGTTGGAGACCAAGATGAGTCAAACCCGAATCGCCGTCAAATTCTTTTTTGAATCAGTGGCTTAGTTATTTTCTTGATACAAGATGTTGTGGACCGGTTTGAACGAACGTCTATGATGTGGGGTCACACCAAGATTTAGCAGCGCCTCTTTGTGGCTTTTCGACGGGTATCCTGCGTTCCGCTCCCAGCCATAGCCGGGGAACTGTTGCGCCAAATCCCACATGATCCGGTCGCGCCTGATTTTTGCCACAATTGAGGCCGCCGCAATCGAGAGAGAGACGGCATCGCCGCGCACAATCGCGCGGGCGGGAAGGGTCAGGCCGCGCGGGATCAGGTTGCCGTCGATCAAGACAAGATCGGGCGCAGGATCGAGGGCTGCAATCGCCCGCTCCATCGCCAGATGCGCGGCGCGCAGGATGTTGATCTGGTCAATCTCTGCGACGCTGGCATGGGCCACGCTGACCTCGGCAGAGGCATGGATCGCCTCACAGAGCGCGGCACGTCGTGCGGCGCTCAGTTTCTTGGAATCGTTCAGACCTTCGGGGACATTCGCAGGATCAAGGATCACGGCGGCGGCTGTGACCGGCCCGGCCAAAGGGCCACGCCCAACTTCGTCTACCCCGGCGATGCGAAGATACCCCTCTGACAGGGCGGCGCGCTCATGGGTGAAATCGGGGCCAAGCATGGCCTCTCGTCGCATGATCCGTGGGTAAATGCAAAGGGAGGGACGTGTCCCTCCCCTCCCTTGCCGTCGCGAGTGACGTTTTAGTAATAACCATATTTGTTCAGGCAGTGATCCCGGTAGATCACCTGATGATGCCCACCCACGCGAACGGCGCAGGCCGACGGCAACGCGCGGTAAGAGCCGTAGCGGTGGCTCAGGCAGCGGCCCGAATATCCAGCGCGGTTGCCCGCATAGACCCGGCATGCCCCCGGCAGGTTGACGCGCTGCGCCCGCCCGTAATTTCTGTCATAGCGCCCGCGACCATTATCATGGCCGCGATGATCATGGCCTCTGTCATAACGCCGATGATCGTCGTCGTAGTCCCGATCATCGTAGTCGCGGTGTCTGCGATCATCCCGATACACGCCGTTGTTGTTTTGCTTGTTGTTGCTGGCAATTGCCGCGCCGACGATGGCCCCAAGGGCAAGCCCGACGGCGAGGTTGCGATTGTCGCTCCGGTCGCGGGCGAGAGCGGGGGTTGCGGTGGCCGTGGTCAGCGCAAGCGCGCCGATCACAAGGGCTGAGGTGAGTTTTCTTAACATGGCATGATCCTTTCCGAGGCGCAGGACTCAGTTGCGATGGTTGTCGCGGTGATAGGGCAGGTGGTTGCCATAACCCCGCTGATAGACCGGTCGGCCCTGATGAGGGTGGCCATAGCCGCGCTGCGGCTCGTAATAGCGGTTCTGGCTATAATGGTGGCGATTGTGGCCGGGGTTGTAGCCGTGTTTGTGATGCCGTTTGGGGGCATAATACGGCTGCTTATAACCATGACCCCGCGTGGCGTAATCGTTGCGGCGATCACGGTCGCGGTTGCGGTCATCGGAAATCGCGGCACCAACAATGGCCAGTGCGGCGACACCCGCGATAATGGCGGCGGTTTCGCCCCGGTTCTGTGCCTGGACCGGCGCGGCAGCAAGGCTGCTCACGGTCAGGGCCGCGCCGATGATGAGAACGATGAACTTGCGATGCATGGTCATTCCTTTCAGGGTACTGAGGTCGTTTCTCTGCGTTGGCCCACATGACCAGACGCTGTGATCCAAGGGTGGGTTCAGTCCCCCAGGACAGGCAATAACGCCCCCATGTTATCAGATAGCACGCCGTTTTCCGGTCACTCCGTCGCACAAGTTATTGAATAGCCGTGGGGCTTGGCGCATCTTGGCCGCATGGAACAGATCACACGCCCCCTCATCCTTGCCTTTGGCCTTGTCCTTGCCGCGACCACGGCGCAGGCGGCTTGCCAGGTGGAATACAAGGCCAAGCGCGATAAACCGCTTGAGCTTTATTACGACGTGACCGTCGTGAACGCGCCCTGCGCCTCGGCAGAGGCGGCGCTCCGGGCGCAATTGGCACAGCAGGGACTGACCCTGCTCAAGGTGTTATCGAAGAAGGAAAACTAAGGTGACCAGCAGAGGCGTGCGCGGATGCGCGGGATAACCACCACCGCCGCCGATGCGCGCCGGTCCGGCAATCGTGTGGTGATCGCCGGGGTAGGGGCTATCGTGGCGATTCTGACCAGTGCAGCGGTGTTTCTGTTCCTCAGTCTGCCAGATGCCAATGCATTCAACGCCAAGGTCGAGCGGATCTTTGTCGAGAATGACGCGCTGACCGGTCAGGGCGAAATCAAGTTGTTGGAAATTCTGGCGCTCTCGGGCACAGCATTCTCGGAAACACTGGTCAGCTATCGGATGGTAATTTTTGTGCTGCTGGTTTTTGCCACCGCGCTTCTTGTGGCGTCGCTGGTCTTTCTGGTGATGCTGATCACCCTCAACCGCCGCATGGCCCAGATCGAACGGTCGGGGATTCAGGTCAGTTCCCTGCTGATCAGCCGCGAGGAAAAGACGGTCTATCTGAACGATATGGGCTTCAAGCTGACCGATGCCGCCATGGAAACCCTCAGTGTCCTGGCCGAGGCACGATTGGACGATGACGTGATGACCGGGGCCGAGATCGAAGCGGTGATTTCCGGGCGCAAGCCCGAGGATTGTGAAGAGGCGGCAGGTGCCACGCGCATCAAGCGGCTACGTGATACCCTTGGCAATCAGTTGGTGAGTGAGCTTTTGGTCAAGAACATCGCGCGAAGGGGCTATATGCTGGCCATCGACAAGGATGTGATCCGGGTGATCTGAGGCGTTCAAACGCCCAAAGCCGCCACCAGCCGCGACCAGTCATGCGCCCAGCCGTCATCGCTACGCTCGCTGAGACGGATCATCCAAAGCTCCATTTCCTGTTCTGGAAGCGTCTGATCGAGCGGCACAAGACGCCCCTCGTCCAGATCTCGGTGCACCATGCCTTCGGGCAGCCATGCGACCCCGATTCCCCGGCGCGCATATTCATGCGCCGCGAGCGTCAGCGCGGTTTCTGCACGACGTCGCAAAATGCGGTGTGCGGGAATACGTGGCAGAATCGCGCGCGCCATGATCTGCCCCAGAAACACATCTGCCGGATATCCGATGAACGGCAGGTCATTGCCTTGCGCCAAACGGGGGGCCGCCACCGGTCTCAGCCGCTCGCGCCCCAGCAAAACCTGCTCAAAGCTGCGGTTGAGCGTGAGTGGTGCAATCTCGGGCACGGCATAGACGACCGCCAGATCGGCCTCGCCTGACAAGAGGCGTAAAAGACATTCCTCGCGGTTGTCCGAGCGCACCCGCACCGGCCGGCCGCCCTGTGCTGTCAAGATACTGACAATCGCGGGGGAATGGGTGGTGGTGATGGCATGCTGACATGCGAGCGTCAGCCCCCGCGTCCCGGTGCGCTGTATCAGGCTTTCTCGCAAGTGGCGCAATTGCGTGGCCAGCGCGCGCATCTCGCCTGACTGCACCTCGATGTCGGGCAGGAGAACGACGGGTTTGCGTCTCCGGTCAAAGAGCGGCACTCCAAGCGCCTCCTCAATGGCACGCAGCCGACGGGTAAAGGCGGATTGACTGACATGCCGTATCTCGGCAGCGCGGGCGAGTGATCCGGCATCGGCCACCGCCAGAATATCATCCAGCCACTCCAATCTCATATTGCAATCCTTGCATTTTATGGGGCGATAATAGCATTAGACGCCGACTGTGTCCCGTCTTACCATACAGAAAACGCATGTTAATGGAGGACACCCATGCATCTTGCCCGCTATCCCCGCCGCTTTCTCGCACATCTGCCCACACCGCTCGAGCGGCTGGACCGCTTGACGAAGGAATTGAACGGCCCGGAAATCTGGATCAAGCGGGACGATTGCACCGGGCTCAGCACTGGCGGCAACAAGACCCGCAAGCTTGAATTCCTGATGGCCGAGGCGGAATTGCAGGGTGCGGATATGGTGATGACCCAAGGGGCCACGCAATCCAACCATGCGCGCCAAACGGCGGCTTTCGCCGCCAAACTGGGGATGGATTGCCATCTGCTGTTGGAAGATCGCACTGGATCGAACAACGCCAATTACAACAATGGCGGCAATGTTCTCTTGGATCACATGCATGGGGCGACCACGGAAAAGCGCCCCGGTGGCGGCGATATGAATGCCGAAATGGAAAAGGTTGCGGACAAGTTCCGCGCCGAGGGGCGCAATGTTTACACCATCCCCGGTGGTGGGTCCAATCCGACAGGCGCGCTTGGCTATGTCAACTGCGCCTTCGAAATGCTGGCGCAGTTCAACGATCGGGCGCTCAAGGTGGATCACATTGTTCACGCCACCGGCAGCGCCGGCACGCAGGCGGGGCTGATCACCGGCCTCAAGGCGATGAATGCACAAATCCCGCTTTTGGGCATTGGTGTGCGCGCGCCCAAGGCCAAGCAGGAAGAGAATGTCTATAACCTCGCCTGCGCCACCGCTGAAAAGCTGGGCTGCGCCGGAGTGGTCAAGCGCGAGGATGTGGTCGCAAACACCGATTACGTTGGTGAGGGCTATGGCATTCCCACAGAATCCGGCATCGAAGCCATTCACATGTTTGCCGAACTTGAGGCGATTCTGCTTGATCCGGTCTATTCCGCCAAGGGGGCCGCAGGCTTTATCGACCTCATTCGCAAGGGCCATTTCAAAAAAGGCGAGCGCGTCGTCTTTCTGCATACCGGTGGTGCGGTTGCGCTCTTTGGCTATGACAGCGCCTTCGATTTCTCGGGCCGCTGGAAGAAGTAACCCACTCCACAGGGTGACCAAGACAAAGCCCCGCAGCAATGCGGGGTTTTCCATGCCTGACATATCCGGTAAAGCGCTCTGTAACCCATATTTGCCGGCGGAAGAGCACGCATGAAATTCACATTGTCCTGGCTGAAAGAGCATCTGGAAACCACCGCCTCGGTGGAGGAGATCGCCGAGACCCTGACCGATTTGGGTCTGGAGGTAGAGGGGATCACCGATCCCGCCGCGCGGCTGCGTGACTTTACCATCGGCAAGGTGCTCAAGGCAGAGCCGCACCCCGATGCAGACCGGCTGCGCGTCTGTCAGGTGGCCACGGCGGATGGCGAGACGCAGATCATCTGTGGCGCGCCCAATGCGCGTGAGGGGATCACCGTGGTCATCGCCAAGCCCGGCGTCTACGTGCCGGGCATCGACACCACCATCGGCGTGGGCAAGATTCGTGGCATTGAGAGCCACGGCATGATGTGCTCCGAACGCGAAATGGAGTTGAGCGAAGAGCACGACGGCATCATCGAACTGCCCTCGGGCGAGGTGGGCCAGCGGTTCACCGATTGGCTGGCTGCACATGAGCCCGCCAAGGTGGACCCGGTGATCGAGATTGCCATCACCCCCAACCGCCCCGACGCGCTTGGTGTGCGTGGCGTGGCACTCGACCTCGCGGCACGAGGATTGGGCACCATGAAGCGCGCCAAGACCGTAGACATTGAGGGGCAGTTTTCCTGCCCCATTGGCGTGACGATCGACGATGATACCGCAAAGGGTGGCTGCGAGGTTTTTGCCGGGCGGTTGATCAGGGGGGTCAAGAATGGCCCCTCGCCGGAATGGTTGCAACAGCGGCTGCGAGCAATAGGGCTGCGCCCGATCTCGACCCTCGTCGATATCACCAATTTTTTCACCTATGATCGCAACCGCCCCCTGCATGTCTTTGACGCCGACAAGGTGAACGGTGATCTGCGAGTGCATCGCACCAGTGGCGGCGAAACGCTGGTCGGTCTTGACGACAAGGAATATACATTTGGCCCCGGTCAGGTGGTGATTTCTGATGACAGCGGCATTGAAAGCATTGGTGGCATCATGGGCGGCCTTGCCACCGGCTGCACCGATGAGACCGTGAATGTCTTTCTCGAAGCCGCCGTTTGGGACACGGTGCAGATCGCCACAACGGGCCGCGCCCTGCGCATCAATTCCGACGCACGCTATCGCAATGAACGTGGCATTGACCCCGCGTTCAACATGGAAGCACTGGATCTGGCGACGCAGATGATCCTCGATCTCTGCGGCGGCGTGCCCTCGAACCGCGTGGTCGCAGGTAAGGTTCCGGATGTGAGCCGTGCCTACCGCCTTGATACCGCGCGGGTGCAATCGCTGGTCGGCATGGATATTCCCGAGAGCGAGCAACGTCAGACGCTGACCGCCCTCGGCTTCAAACTCGAAGGCAATATGGCCTATGTCCCAAGCTGGCGACCGGATATTCTGGGCGAGGCCGATCTGGTGGAAGAGGTGGCGCGCATTGCCTCCCTGACCAAGCTGCAAGGCCGCCCGATGGCGCGCGCCCTGCCGGGCGTACCCAAGCCGATCCTCAGCCCGATGCAAAAGCGCGAGCAGATCGCGCGGCGCACAGGTGCGGCGCTCGGTTATAACGAATGTGTCACCTACAGTTTCATCGACCATGCGGCGGCCGCGCTCTTTGGCGGCGGCGATGATGCGACGATGCTGGCGAATCCGATCAGCGCGGACCTCAGCCACATGCGGCCCGATCTGCTTCCGGGGCTCTTGCGGGCGGCGGCACGCAATCAGGCGCGCGGACTGATGGATCTGGCGTTGTTCGAGGTTGGACATGCCTTTCATGGCGGCGAACCGGGAGAGCAGCATTTGCAGGTTGCCGGTATCCTCGTGGGGCGCACCGGCCCCAAGGATGTGCATGGTGCGACGCGTGTCGTAGATGTGTTTGATGCCAAGGCCGATGCCGAGGCGATCCTCGCGGCCATTGGTGCTCCGGCCAAGGTGCAAATCCTGCGTGACGGCCCGGCGTGGTTCCATCCCGGACGGCATGGACGGATTTGCCTAGGTCCCAAGAAGATGCTGGGCATCTTCGGCGAGGTGCATCCGCGCATCTTGCGGGCGCTGGATGTCAAAGGGCCTGCCGTGGCCTTTACGCTCTATCCGGGTGAAATCCCACTCCCGCGCAAGACCTCTGCCAGCCGGGGCGCGCTTGACATCAGCGATTTGCAGGCGGTCGAGCGTGATTTCGCCTTTGTCGTGGACTCTCGAACCGAGGCGCTGACCCTGATCAACGCGGCGGCCGGGGCCGATAAGGCGTTGATCGAGGATGTGCGGGTGTTCGACGCGTTCAGCGGCGGCAATCTGGGCGAGGGCAAGAAATCCCTTGCCCTGACGGTGCGGTTGCAACCGCGCGACAAGACCCTGACCGAAGCCGACATCGAGGCGGTATCGGCCAGGATCATCGAAAAAGTGACCAAGGCCACCGGCGGAGTTCTTCGGGGCTGAAGAAAAAGGAGGAAACCATGCTCAAGGTCTATCTGTCAGGCGAAATCCATACCGATTGGCGGGAACAGATCATCGCGGGGGCCGAGGGGCTTGATGTGGTTTTCTCTGGTCCGGTCACGGATCATGCGGCGAGCGATGATTGCGGCGTGGTGATTCTGGGTGAGGAACCGAACAAGTATTGGCACGACCACAAGGGTGCCATGGTCAACGCCATCCGCACCCGTAAAGGTCTGGCCGAGGCGGATGTGGTCGTCGTGCGCTTTGGCGAGCAGTACAAGCAATGGAACGCGGCCTTTGACGCGGGTTATGCTGCGGCGCTTGGTAAGTCGCTGATCATCCTGCAACGCCCGGAACATGACCATGCTCTGAAGGAGGTGGATGCCGCCGCCCTCGCCGTGGCGCGCGAACCGGCACAGGTGGTGGACCTGCTGCGCTATGTTCTGACCGGAACCTTACCGGGCTAGGGGGCTCTGCCCCCGTCCCGGATGTAATCCGGGACTCCCCCGAGGTATTTTGGGCCAGATGAAGGCGAGCGTGCCCTTTATGTGAAGGGGATCACAAGCCCGACAAGGATCAGGAGCGCGCCCGATCCGACGTTCATACGCCGGAGCGCCGCTGGACTCTGCAACAGGCGTCGCGCGCGGTCGAGAAAGAGCGCAAGCGCCAGATTGCCAAGCATGGGGATAATGGCCGATATGGCGAGGATGGCCGCGATATCCGGTACTGTCACCTGCGAGAGATCGAAGAAACCCGGCAGAAACCCCATGTAAAACAGGATTGCCTTGGGGTTGCCGATGACCGCGGCAACGCCTACGGAAAACCCGGCCCATATGCCGGGGCGTGTCATTCGGCTATCGGCGCCGGGCACTCGCGCAGGCGCCCGGATCAGCAAAAGCCCCATCACGATGAACACCCCCGCTGCAACCCAACGCAAGAGGCTGAGGGCGTCGCCATAGAGCGAGAGCACCCAGGTAAGGCCGAGAATGGCGCAAAGAGGCCAGATCAGATCGCCCAAAGCCACGCCGACGGCCAAGGGCCAGGCCCCGCGCATGCCCCCCGAAAGTGCGCGCGCAGTCAGCGCCACCCACACGGGCCCCGGCACGGCCCAGAGGCCCGCCATGGCGGCGGCATAAAGCAACAAGTCGAAAGGGGCGATGGTCATGGAGCCTCTGGTAAGGTCAGGCTGCCATCCTCGGAGAGCGGCCAGAAAGGGTTCATCGCCAGTTCCCAGACATGGCCGTCGGGATCGGCGAAATAGCCGGAGTAACCGCCCCAGAACACCTTGTCGGGGTGTTTGAGCGCAGTGGCCCCGGCCGCGAGGGCAGTGGCAAAGGCGGTGTCCACCTCTGCCTCGGTCGAATAGTTCTGCGCCAGCGTGATTGCGCCAGTGCCGAGGGTAGCATCCGGGCGCCCCTGATCGGCGGCGAGATGCGCCTTGCCAAAAAGGCCGAGGACAAGCCCGTTCATCTGGTAGAACACGACCTCATCCAGCGCCTCTGCCGGGTTCCAGCCAAGGGCCGCGTAAAAGGCACGCGACCGGTCGAGATCATCGACGCCAAGGGTGATGAGAGTGACGCGTTGCGGAGTCATGGTTAGGTCGCTTGAGAAATCTGACTGATGCCGTCGGTGTCGGTGACGTGAATATGTTGTGCGCGTGCGCCCAGTTCGGAGAAAAGTTCGGGTCCGGTGCCGGTCATCCACGCCTGAGCGCCCAGTGCGCAGATTTCGTCATAGAGCGCGGCCCGGCGGGTGGCGTCAAGATGTGCGGCGACCTCATCCAGCAACAAAAGCGGCGGCGCACCGAAATCGCGCGCGAGGGCGCGGGCATTCGCAAGGATGAGCGAGACGAGGAGCGCCTTTTGCTCGCCGGTGGAACAATCGGCGGCGGGCACGCCTTTGGCGGCATAGACCCCGTAGAGATCGGCCCGGTGCGGACCGATAAGGGTGCGCCCGGCGACAAGGTCGCGAAAGCGGCTCTCGGCCAGCGCCTGACGCAGGTCGTCGGCGGTCTCGGGCATCTCGCCTTCGGTTTGGGTCAGCTCAAGCTCGGCTGTGGGAAAGGTGGTTTCCGCCTGCATCTGTGCGCCTGCGATCAGCGCGAGGGCGTGCTGGCGGTTGGCGTGGATTTCAGCACCCGCCTCGGCCATCTGTCGTTCAAGGGCGAGATACCATTGCGCGTCGCGGACCTGATCCTTGAGCAGGCGGTTGCGTTCACGCATCGCCTTGTCATAGGCAAGCGTGGCCTCGGCATGGGCCGGAACAAAGCTCATGGTCATGCGGTCGAGAAAACGGCGACGTCCCTCCGCCCCTTCAATCCAGAGGCGGTCCATGGCCGGAATGAGCCAGAGCACACGCGCGATGCGCCCGAGGGCAATTTGTGTGGCAGCTTTACCGTCGATCCGGACCTGACGGGCCGCAGTGCCTTCGGCAAAGGTCTCGACTTCATGCACGCTGTGAAGCGCGTGCAGGATTGTGCTGATCTTCCATCCAACCGCCTCTGGCCGCCGCGTTATGTCTTGCGCTGCCGCGCGCCGGAGGCCACGACCGGGCGACAAGAGCGACACCGCCTCGATCAGATTGGTCTTGCCCGCGCCGTTGGGGCCATGAACGGCGACGGGCCGCGCGTCAAGCGAAAGCCGCCCGAATTTATGCGAGCGAAAATGCGAGAGGGTCAGTTCCGAGAGGTAAAGGCCGGGCATTCACGGCCCTTTCATCGTTCCGAAAAATACTCCCGCCGGAGGCCCCGACAGGCGTCACACCCGCATCGGCATGACGACATAGACCGCCGTCGTGTCATTGCCTTCGCGCATGAGGGTGGGATCGCCCGAGGAGTTGAACAGGAAAACGGCATTCTCGCGGTCGACCTGGCTGGCGATTTCCAGCAGGTATTTGGCGTTAAAGCCAATCTCCAGCCGCTCATCGCCATAGGCCACGGCCAATTCTTCTTCGGCAGCACCGCTATCGGGGGCATTGACCGAGAGGATCAGACGGTCCTCGTCGAGCGAGAGTTTCACCGCACGCGACCGCTCGGAGCTGACGGTTGCAACCCGATCGACGGCCTGCGCGAATTCGGCGGCGTCGACTTCCATCCGGCGGGTGTTGCCCTGCGGAATGACGCGGGTGTAGTCGGGGAAGGTGCCGTCGATCACCTTGGACGTGAGGGTGATGTCGGGGGTGGCAAAACGGATCTTGGTCTCCGAGACCGAGACCGCGATCTTCATGTCGTCGTCTTCCAGCAACTTGCGCAATTCGCCCACGGTCTTGCGCGGGACGATCACGCCGGGCATGTCTGATGCCCCGTCGGGCAGGTCAGCGTCAATGCGCGCGAGACGGTGGCCATCGGTGGCCACACAGCGCAGCACCTTGCCGCCGTCGGCGTCAGAGACATGCAGATAGACGCCGTTGAGGTAATACCTTGTTTCCTCGGTAGAAATGGCGAATTTCGATTTATCGAAGAGGCGGCGCAGCACCGGTGCCGGTGCCGAGAAATTGCTTGCATATTCCGACGAGGCCATCACCGGAAAATCTTCTTTCGGCAAGGTGGCCAGATTGAAATTGGAGCGCCCGGCCTGCACCGTGAGGCGACCAGAGGCCCCATCGTCGCTGAGCGTCACGAGCGACCCATCGGGCAGTTTGCGCACGATTTCATGAAGCATGACCGCCGAGACAGTGGTGGCACCGGCACGTTCGACCTGAGCAGGCGCCTTATCCACCACCTCGATATCAAGATCGGTTGCGCGGAACTGTACGCTGTTGCCTTCGGCCTCGATCAGGACATTGGCGAGGATCGGGATCGTGTTGCGCCGTTCGACGACCGATTGGGCCTGGGACACGGCCTTGAGCAATGCGCCGCGTTCGATGCTGAGTTTCATTCCCTCGCTCCTGTCAGGTGCCGGTCCAATGCCGGGAGGGGCAAGGTAGCAACTCCACCCCGCACCTCAAGTGTTTTTTGGAGTTTTCGGATGGAAAACCGGCAGCGTCAAGGGCTGCTGCCGCTTAGCCTTCCAGCGTGCGGCGCAGAAGCTCCAGATCCTCGGCGATCTGCGCATCCTGAATACGCAACTCGTCGATACGCTTGACGCCGTGCATTATTGTTGTGTGGTCGCGACCACCGAAACGGCGACCTATCTCAGGTAGCGAGCGCGAGGTCATCTGCTTGCACAAATACATCGCAACCTGACGCGGACGTGCGTAGCAGCGGGTCCGCTTGGGGCCAATCATGTCGCTCAGGCGGATGTTGTAATGGTCCGAGACCTTGCGCTGAATTTCCTCAATGGACACTTTGCGCTCGGAGGCGCGCAGCACGTCCGCCAGACAATCCTGCGTCAGCTCGAGCGTGATCGGTTTGCGCACCAGCGAGGCAAACGCAAAGAGCCGTGTCATCGCCCCTTCGAGCACGCGGACATTGGTGCTGATCCGATGGGCAAGGAATTCGAGCACACCGTCATTCAGGATGAGGTCGGGATACTGTGCGCGGTAGCGGTCGACCTTGGATTGCAGGATGCCAAGACGCAATTCGTAATCGGTTGGGTGCAGGTCGACCACGAGGCCACATTGCAGGCGTGACTTGATGCGTTCCTCGAGATTGGCAATCTCACCGGGGGCGCGGTCGGCCGAAATCACGATCTGCTTGTTCTGATCCACGAGCGCATTGAACGTGTGAAAGAACTCTTCCTGCGTGCTGTCCTTGCCAGCGATGAACTGCACATCGTCCACCATCAGCACATCAACCGAACGGAACACGGATTTGAAATCCATCATCTTGCGGTCGCGCAGCGCCTGAACAAAGCGGTACATGAACTGTTCCGCCGAGAGATAGACAACGTTCAGGTCGGGACGGGTGATTTTCAGTTCCCAGGCAATCGCGTGCATGAGGTGTGTCTTGCCGAGCCCGACGCCGCCATAAAGAAACAGTGGGTTAAAGGTGACAGGGCCACACTCTGCCACACGGCGCGCGGCGGCATGCGCCAATTCGTTGGGCTTGCCAACGACGAAACTGTCAAAACTGAATCTCTCGTCCAGCGGCGCTGACGGGACCAGGCTGTCGGCAATGGGTTCAACCGGGGCCGCGGTAGTGGGGCGAGACGGGCGCGCACTACTGTTTGCGGCGACACGGAACTGCACGCGCCTCACGTCGGGAGAGAGATTGGTCATCTGATAAAGGATCAGCTCGCCAAAATGTTGCGAGACATAATTTCCAAGAAACGTCGTGGGGACATGAAACGTCGCAACGCCATCATCGACGCGAGCAAATTCCAGAGGTTCGATCCAGTTCTTGAAATTGCTCTGCCCGACGGATTGCTGAAGTTTTTGCTTCAACTGGCCCCATTGCTCTTGTGTCATTCTGTCCCCGTTCCGCGACTCTACCGTGCTTCTCAAATCGGACCGGACAGCAGGTGTTCGATCCGGGGCGACACAGTTTTGAGTTGGCAAAAAAACCTAACTGCCGTCGCGAGTGCAACGGGTGCATGTTTCTTCGTCAATAAGCGTGCATCTTGCAGTCAAAAAACATTCGTGCGCGGCCCGTCCCAAAGCCACGCGGTTCCTGACCGCAAAATACATTCGCATTGGACATGACCAGAGCATAGTGCTCAGTCCCGGTGTCATGGCTGAGGGTTTCCCTCTAATGCCCGACCCCGACGCAGCCTGTCCCCCCAAGCGTGAATCGCAGGTCTGAAACTAGCAACGTCTTGCCCGTGGCGGCAACTATTCTATGCGCTTGACAGGGGCTTTGGCTGAAAAGAATCTCTGACCGTCCTCCGATCACCAGACATGCAAAAGGCAGCGTCGACGACGCTGCCTTTTACTTTCAATGGGTTGCTTCTCAGCTCTGTGCGATGGCTTTGACGCGGGCCGAGAGGCGGGAAATTTTGCGCGATGCGGTGTTCTTGTGCACCACGCCTTTGGTCACGCCGCGCATCAATTCAGGCTGAGCATTGCGCAGGGCGGTCACAGCCGCGTCTTGATCGCCAGAGGCGATGGCCTCTTCGACCTTGCGGAGGAATGTACGGATACGCGAGCGGCGCGATTTGTTGATGGCAAAACGCTTCTCGTTCTGGCGGGCGCGTTTTTTGGACTGCGGCGTATTGGCCATGTAAGTGACCCTTTCTCGGTTCGATATGTGTAAACGCACGTCATACCCTACCGGGACCCCCGCCGAACGGGGTGATTCTTGCCTGAGCGGGCATCACGCGCATGTCTGGCGTGCCGTATACGCCAGTTGGGCTGGAATGCAAGCCCTAGTGGCGCCAATCAGTCGCCCAGCTTGGCGTGCACCTCATCAAGGTCGATCTCTCCCACCGGCATCTTGTTTGCAGGATTCTCGAAATCATACTTGAAGAGGTCGAAATCGCGTTTGTAGATCTCGTAGATCAGATGCATCGAGAGATCGTCGAAATAATCCTCGACCGGGTGGGCGCGTTTCGGCCCATGGCCTTCGGATTCGTTAAAGCGCGGAATCGTCTTGACGTCGATGGGATGCTTGGTGTTGATGGCCGCCAGCACCTCGCCCATACCGTCGTCGAATTTCTCGGTCCAGAAGATCTTGTTGTAACGGCCCCCGTTGACGATGAAGGTCGATATGTGACCCGACATGGCGGACCAGTGAATGTCCGGCTCCATGGGGCGTTTCCAGCGGATAGTGTCCCGCGCAAAAAGCAGGAACCGTCGAAAGCTCTTGATCTGGTCGAACTCTTGCTTGCCGTCGTCGCCGCCCACCTCAATCCCGTATTTCTGGATGATGGTCGGCACCAGCTTGCCGCGGTAGCGGCTGCCGTTGCGCTGGATGCCGCAAATCTTGTCGAAAAAAGATGACAGGATTCGGGTATAGGGATTGCGCACGCAGGAAAACGCATAAGAGGTGTGGGTTTTCACATTCGCGTTGATCAGCTTTTGGCTATCCTCGCGGGCCCATTTGTGCAGGCCCTCCGTCGCATCGTGAATGTCGCCATCAAAGAACACGCCGTGGTCAGAGTAGTACAGAATTTGCCCGATCGTCGAGCAGGCGCATTTCGGCACCACGCGATAGACCACGCTCTCGCTTTCGGTCATCCAGGTTCCGGGAAATCCCATGATCGCTGCCTCCGCCAACACTTTCCCGCTTCATACAGGCTTGATCCTGTCTAACCTGTTCAAAAAACCAAAGAAAGTCTGTTTATTCAGGCGCGGTTCACCGTTAATGCTATAAACAGTCGGTAACTCGAAGGCTAAACCGTTTCCGTAATGGCTAAGATCGCATTCATCTTGCTCTGCCACAAGGACCCTGAGGCGATCATCCGTCAGGCAGAAATGCTGACGGCTGCGGGCGACTATATGGCAATTCATTTCGACGCCCGTGCCAAGCCAGAGGCTTTTACCCGGATCAAGACGGCATTGGCAGACAATCCCAGTGTAACCTTTGCGAAAAAGCGGATCAAATGCGGTTGGGGTGCTTGGTCTCTGGTGCAGGCCACGCTCTACGCGGTTGAGGCTGCGGTCGACGAATTTCCGCGCGCCACGCATTTCTACATGCTGTCCGGCGATTGCGCACCGATCAAATCGGCCCGGTTTGCGCATCAGTTTCTGGACAACCGCGATGTCGATTATGTCGAGAGCTTCGATTACTTCGACAGTGACTGGATCAAGACCGGTATGAAGGAAGAGCGGCTCATTTACCGCCATTTCTTTAACGAACGCACACAGCCCAAACGGTTTTATGCATCGTACAACCTCCAGCGCAAACTGGGACTGACGCGCGCTATTCCGCATGACATCCAGATTCAGATCGGAAGCCAGTGGTGGTGCTTGCGGCGGCGCACGGTGGAATGGATTTTGGACTTCACGCGCAAGCGCCGAGATGTGATGCGGTTTTTCCGCACCACTTGGATTCCAGACGAGACGTTCTTTCAGACGCTCGTGCGTCATCTCGTGCCTGAGCGCGAGATCGAGACACGTACGCTCACATTTCTGATGTTCACTGACTATGGTATGCCGGTGACGTTCTATAATGACCACTACGACCTGTTGCTCAGTCAGGATTATCTCTTTGCCCGCAAGATCAGCCCCGAAGCACTGGAGCTTAAGCGCCGATTGGGCACCCTCTATTCCGACGAGCGCGCGCAGTTTCAGATTTCGAACGAGGGTCGCAGTCTGTTTCAGTTTCTGACTGCGCGCGGTCGCGAAGGTCGGCGATTTGCGCAGCGGTTTTGGGAAACCGAGAGCACACTCGGGCGTGAGCGTGAGTTGATGATCGTGGTGTGCAAGAAATGGCATGTGGCCAAGCGCTTGCTGGACCGCATTCGACAGGTCACTAACTTACCCGCGATCGAATATCTCTTTAATGAAGAGGGCACCGCCCTGCCCGATCTGGGGGGTATTCAGGCTACATTGGCCAAACGAACCCGGCACCGGCGCGCTCTTATGCGGATGCTGTTCGATTACTATGAGACAGATCGCCTGCTTGTCTGCATGGACCCTGGAAGTATTGATCTTTTGCAGGATTTCTGTGGTGATCGTGCCGTGACAAAGCTCTTGGAGGTTCAGTGCCATTTCACCGATGAGTATCTGATCGGCCACGCCATGCGTGTCGGCCTCGCGGGTGAGCAGACCCCGCCAGAGACCTTGGAGCGGCTCTTGCCCACGATCCGTGGCGACATGACCTATGAGAGCGACCGCATCCGCGATTCCGAATTCGAGAATCACATGATTTTGCGGCAATCGGATGATCGGGGCCAACGCGCCGATCTCTTGTCGCGGTTCCTTGATATTCCGCGCGAAAAAGCTCAGGAAATCGCGGAACCCGACCACCTGTTTGCAGATTGAGGATGCGCCATGCCCTATGCCTATGATCCCCAAAATATCTTTGCCCGCATCCTGCGCGGCGAGATCCCAAACAAGACGGTGCTGGAGACTGCGTCTACCCTTGCCTTTCACGATATTCAGCCGCAGGCGCCGGTGCATGTGCTGGTGATCCCCAAGGGTGCCTATGTCAGCTATGATCATTTTGCCGCCGAGGCGAGTGATGCCGAGATCGTCGATTTCAATCGCACCGTGGCAGAGGTCTGCCGCCTAACGGGTGTTGATCTGGGCGAAGACGGTCAGGGCTTTCGCGCGATTACCAATGCCGGCGCCCATGGCGTGCAAGAGGTGCCACACTATCATCTCCATATCTTGGGCGGACGTCCGCTTGGCCGGATGTTGGCGCGCGCCGAAAGCTGAGGCAGCCCTGCTTGTGCCACGGACAAGATGCGCCCATATGGGACGCATTGGTCAGACACAGGACTTTGCAGGTAGCCACATGACTTTTCGCACCCGCGTCGGCGCGTTTCTAGATACATCGCTGTTTCAAAACGCCATTCTGGGCGTAATCCTGTTCAATGCCGTGATACTTGGGATGGAAACCTCTGCGCCGATCATGGCGCGGGCGGGCGATGTGATCCTGATGCTCGACAAGCTCTGTCTTGCGGTTTTCGTGGTCGAGATTGCGGCCAAACTCTTTGCACGCGGACTCGGGGGCTTTTTCAGGAATGGCTGGAATATCTTTGATTTCGTGATCGTGGGGATTTCGCTTGTCCCGGCCACGCAGGGCCTGTCGGTGCTGCGGGCCCTGCGCATCCTGCGCCTCTTGCGCGTTGTCTCAGTCGCCCCGTCGTTGCGCCGGGTGGTAGAGGGGCTGGTGACGGCCCTGCCCGGCATGGGATCGGTGTTTTTGCTGATGGGGATGTTGTTTTATATCGGATCCGTGATGGCGACCAAGCTGTTTGGTGCGGCCTATCCTGAATGGTTTGGCGATCTTGGGCGCTCGGCCTATTCGCTCTTTCAGATCATGACGCTCGAATCTTGGTCCATGGGGATCGTTCGCCCGGTGATGGAGCAGTTTCCCTATGCTTGGGCCTTCTTTGTGCCCTTCATCATGGTCACAACATTCGCCGTGGTGAACTTGCTGGTCGGTCTTATCGTCAACTCTATGCAGGATGCGCATCACGCCGAAGATGTAGAAAAGACCGATAATTACCGTGACGAGGTTCTGGCGCGACTCACGCAGCTTGAGGCGCTGCTCCGGGACGTTCAGGACAAGAAACCGAAAGGCTGAGCGCAGATTGCGCAAGAAGCGGGTCGTCTCATGACGCGGCCTTGGGGCAGATTTGGGGAAACCCGAACCGGAGACCTTAGAATGATTGCCATCACCGCCTTGCCCACAGAGACTGTCCGCGCCTTGCAAGCCGGCGCGCCCGATGCCTATGGAACCCCGCCTGAACACCATGTGGCGCAGGGATCTGGCAATCCTTGCCGCCATTGTCTGCGCTTCATACCCGAAGGGGCGGCGATGCTGATCCTCGCCTATCGGCCCTTTGCCGGGTCGCATCCCTATGCGGAGACCGGGCCGATTTTCCTCTGTGCGGATGCCTGCGCGCGCCATGAAGGCGCGGCGATTCCCGAAGTTTTGCGCGACAGCCCCGACTATCTACTCAAGGGCTACAATAGCCAGGATCGCATAGTTTACGGCACCGGTCGTGTTGTGGCAGTGGCCGAACTCCCGGCCTATGCCGAACAGGTTTTCGAGCGGAGTGATGTGGCCTATATCCATGTTCGCTCGGCGCGCAACAATTGCTATCAGGCGCGGATCGACCGGGCTTGACCGGCGCAATCGCTTGCACGCTGCGCCGATGCGCGGTAACTCGCCGGGGACACCAGCGGGATGGAAGCAATGAGTGATCTGCGGGAAAAATATTTGACGGCGATTGCCAATGCCGGTGACGAGGCCACGCTAGAGGATCTGCGCCTGCAGGCCGTGGGCAAAAAGGGCGAAATCAGCCTTGCGATGCGCGAACTGGGCCGGATGAGTCCGGAAGAGCGGCAAGAGGTCGGCCCCCGTCTGAATGCGTTGAAGGACGAGATCACCAGCGCGCTTGCCGCCAAGAAACAGGCGCTCGGCGATGCCGCTCTGGACGAGCGGCTGCGCGGCGAATGGCTAGACGTGACGCTGCCTGCGCGGGGACGGCGGATGGGCACGATCCACCCGGTCAGCCAAGTCACCGAGGAAGTGACCGCGATCTTTGCTGACATGGGTTTTGCCGTGGCCGAAGGGCCGCAGATCGAATCCGATTGGTTCAATTTCGACGCGCTGAACATTCCCGGCCACCATCCGGCGCGGGCCGAGATGGACACGTTTTATACGCATCGCGCTGAAGGGGATGAACGTCCACCGCATGTGTTGCGCACGCATACCAGCCCTGTGCAAATCCGCAGCATGCAGGCCAATGGCGCGCCCATTCGTATTATCGCGCCGGGACGGGTCTATCGCGCGGATTACGACCAGACCCATACGCCCATGTTCCATCAGGTCGAGGGGCTGGCGATCGACAAAGATATCAGCATGGCCAACCTGAAATGGGTGCTGGAAGAGTTCGTCAAGGCGTTCTTCGAGGTGGATGATGTCGAGCTGCGCTTTCGCGCGTCGCATTTCCCGTTCACCGAGCCGTCGGCCGAGGTGGATATCCGCTGTTCTTGGGAAGGTGGCACGTTGAAGGTCGGTGAGGGCAATGACTGGCTGGAGATTCTCGGCTCTGGCATGGTCCATCCCAAGGTCTTGCAGGCTGGGAACATTGATCCGAATGAATGGCAGGGCTTTGCCTTTGGTATGGGAATCGACCGGATCGCGATGCTGAAATATGGCATCCCCGATCTGCGGGCGTTCTTTGACTCAGACTTGCGGTGGCTGCGGCATTACGGGTTTGCCAGCCTCGATCAACCGACGCTGCATGGCGGGTTGTCGCGCTAGGATGTGTTCAAGCTCGCTGAGAGCCTCCAAATCTACGAACAGACGATTCTCTTCTATCAATCGCGCCTTTCAACGCTATGCTAACGTATCGCGTATACCTGTGGGTGGGTTGATCCAACTGGAATGGAGACGTATCTGAGTAGCGCGCGCCGCCGTATGGGTGAGTCATGGTTGTGTGGCCGCTTACGCATAGCGGTAAAGACAAGCGCTCACCCGGAAGTGACGTAGGGACCAGGTCGACGGCTGGATTTGTGTCGTATAGCTATCCCGATTGAGGAGCCACAACATGCCGCTGACCCAGTTGATCTATGCCTCACAGCCTTTCGGCTTTGATCCGGCAATGCTGGCGGGCATCCTGATGGACGCACGGCGTTATAATGCGCGCGACGACGTGACCGGTGCTTTGATCGTACGCGGGGATATGTATCTGCAACTTCTCGAAGGCCCGAAACCCAAGGTCGAGGCAACCTATGACCGGATCATTCGGGATGACCGGCATGTAAATCCGGTGCGCCTGATGCACCGCGAAGTGCAAGAGCGGATGTTTCCCGAATGGTCGATGCTCGACGATCCGGCGAAAAGCTGGGTCTGGAGTATTGCCGAGGTGCGCGGTGGCGCGTTGGAGCGGTTTTCGGCCGGGCAAGAGGCGCTGAAATTCTTTCAGCGTCTGGCGGCATCGCGGCTTGACACGGCGGGGTGAGCCCCGCCGCATCTGTTCCTGTCACCCGACCACGTTGAACGCGGGCCCATATGGGTAGCCCGTGATGTTCTCGTTTCCGTCCTCGGTGATGACGAGTATGTCATGCTCGCGGTAGCCGCCCGCGCCGGGTTGATCAGCTGCCAGTGTCAGCATCGGCTCCATCGAGATGACCATGCCCGGTTCCAGCACGGTGTCGATATCCTCACGCAGTTCCAGACCCGCCTCGCGGCCATAGTAATGGCTTAGAATGCCAAAGCTGTGACCGTATCCAAAGGTCCGGTATTGCAGCAATTGGCGCTCTTCGAAGAAAGTGTTGATCTTGTGCGTGACCTCAGCACAGCTTACGCCGGGTTTCAGCAGCGACATGCCATATTCATGGGCGGCTACGTTTGCCTCCCAGATTTTCAGGCTGGAGTCGTCAACCTCACCCGCGAACATCGTGCGCTCCAGCGCCACGTAATAGCCTGACACCATCGGAAATGTGTTGAGCGACAGGATATCGCCACGTTCGATTGCGCGGGCGGTCACGGGGTTATGCGCACCGTCGGTATTGATGCCCGATTGGAACCAGACCCAGCTATCGCGATATTCTGCGTCGGGGAATCGCTTGGCGATTTCGGCCTCCATCGCGTCACGGCCCGCCATGGCCACGTCAATCTCGCGCGTGCCGACCTTGACCGCATCGCGGATGGCATAGCCGCCCACGTCCGCCACCTGTGCACAGGAGCGGATGAGGGTAATTTCCGCCGCCGATTTTTTCATGCGCTGACGCATGGTGGCAGGGGCGACATCGACCATCGTGCCGGGCTTGAGGAAGTTCTCCAGCTTGTCGCGGTTTTGCAGCGTGAGGTGATCGCCCTCATAGCCCACCACACGACCCTCACCCGTGACCGACAGGATCGCGCGCCAGAAATTGTCGCGCTGCCAGTCGGTATAGGTGATGTTGTCGCAAAAGCAGCGGCGCCAGGGCTGGCCAGCGTCGATGCCCGCCGAGATGGTCACGCAGTCACTGTCAGTGACAACGAGGCCATAGGGGCGACCAAAGGAGCAATAGAGAAAGCCCGAGTAATAGGCGATGTTGTGCATCGAGGTGAGAACGACGGCGGTGGTGCCGGTCTCGGCCATGATGGTGCGCAAACCGGCAAGCCGGGCTTCATATTCGGAAACGGCAAAGGGCAGCGAGGCCTTTTCACCATTGTGGAAACGATAGAATTCAGGACGTGCAGTCATAGTGACCCTCCTTGCAAAAGAAGGTCCCGGCGTTCAGGACTGTGGGGAAAGGCCATGAAGGGGCGACGCCATCGCCCGGGCCTGAAGGGTTCTTGCCGATTGGGTGCGGTCTGGCAAGCGGGTTTGCGACAGCGATGGAGGGATTGCGGCATGGAGACGAAAATTGCTGCGCGAAATCTGATCACCGATGTGGCGGGGCTGCGTGTAGGGAATGCGCAGGACATGCGCCTGCGCTCAGGCGTGACGGTGCTGGTGGGCGATACGCCCTTTACCGCAGGCGTACATGTGATGGGCGGTGCGCCGGGCACGCGTGAGACCGATTTGCTTAGCCCGGACCGTGTGGTCGAGCAGGTGGATGCGCTGGTGTTGTCGGGTGGTTCGGCCTTTGGCCTTGATGCCGCGTCGGGGGTTGCCGACGGGCTGCGGGACATGGGGCGTGGATTTCCCGTGGGCGATGTTCGGGTGCCGATTGTGCCGGGGGCGATTCTCTTTGACCTCTTGAATGGCGGGGACAAGGCGTGGCGCGAGAACCCCTATAAGGCGCTTGGCCATGCGGCGCTGAATGCTGCTTCAGCGGAATTCGAGATTGGCAGTATGGGGGCAGGGGCGGGGGCGACCACGGCCAATCTGCGCGGCGGGCTCGGGTCGGCTTCGGCCCTATTGCCGGGGGGCGTGACTGTGGGCGCATTGGTGGCGGTCAATGCGCTTGGCTCGGCCACGGTGGGCGCGGGGCCAGAGTTCTGGGCAGCCCCGTTCGAGCGCGGCGCGGAATTTGGCGGGCGCGGCGTGGCGCGGGCCTATCCCGATCCGCTTTTGGCCCCGACGAAGTTGGCGCAGCATGGCAATACTACGATTGGCATCGTGGCGACCGATGCTACGCTCACTCAGGCGCAATGCACGCGATTGGCCACAGCCGCGCAGGATGGGTTTGCGCGGGCCTTGGTGCCCTCGCATACCGTGATGGATGGCGACCTGATCTTTGCCGCCGCTACCGGTGCGCGGCCCGCGCCCGATCTGGTGGCACAGGTGATGCTGGGCCATGCGGCAGCTTGCGTCATGGCGCGGGCAATCGCGCGGGCAGTCTTTGCGGCGCGGTCTACGCCGGGCGATACGCTGCCGGCGTGGCAGGACAGATTCGGCTGAGGCGGAATCCCCCTTGCAGACTCAGGGAGAGGGGCGTATATGCCCCTCAACAGCGGCGCTTTCGGGTCCACTCGAATGCACCACCGGAGAGTGTAACGGGCCGCGCGCCCGTTTTTTTGTGCTTGGGAACCATGACGAACGACTTGATTGCAAAGGCAGCGATTGATCGCAGACTGGCCGAGATCATCACCCCAGTGATCGAGGATTTGGGCTATGAGTTGGTGCGCGTCCGGCTGATGGGCGGGCAGTACCATACGCTTCAGATCATGGCGGACAAGCCCGAAGGCGGGATCGAGGTGGATGATTGCGCCGCAATTAGCACAGCGGTCAGCGCAGTGTTGGATGTCGAGGACCCGTTGGTGGAGGCTTATACACTAGAAGTGTCGAGCCCCGGTATTGACCGGCCATTGACGCGGCTCAAGGATTTCGAGGCCTTTGAAGGGTATGAGGCCAAGATCGAGACGACCGAGTTGATCGACGGACGCCGCCGCTTCAAGGGTGTGCTGGCGGGCGTCGAGGGTTCCGAGGTGCTGATCAATGTCGAGGAAGGCACGATCGGGCTGGAGTTTGACTGGCTTAGCGATGCCAAGCTGGTGCTGACGGATGAGTTGATCAAGGAAATGCTGCGCCAACGCAAGGCGGCGGGCGTGATCAACGAAGAACAATTTGACGAGATCGAAACCGATAGCGGTTCTGAGGAGGACTGACACCATGGCAATCACATCCGCCAACCAGCTGGAGCTGTTGCAGACCGCAGAAGCGGTCGCGCGCGAAAAGATGATCGACCCGGCATTGGTGGTCGAAGCGATGGAAGAGAGCCTCGCTCGGGCCGCCAAGAGCCGTTATGGCAGCGAGATGGACATCCGGGTGGAGATCGACCGCAAGACGGGTCGTGCCAAATTCACCCGCGTCCGCACCGTGGTCGAGGATGACGCGGTGGAAAACTATCAGGCCGAGATGACGGTCGCGCAGGCCAAGCAATATCTGGACGACCCCAAGGTCGGCGACACCTATGTTGAAGAAGTGCCGCCCGTCGAGATGGGCCGCATCGCCGCACAGAGCGCCAAGCAGGTCATCCTGCAAAAGGTGCGCGAAGCCGAGCGGGATCGTCAGTTCGAGGAATTCAAAGACCGCGTGGGCACGATCATCAACGGCGTAGTGAAGCGCGAGGAATACGGCAACGTCATCGTCGATGTGGGCCGGGGCGAAGCGATCCTGCGTCGCAACGAAAAGATCGGGCGCGAGGCGTATCGTCCCAACGACCGCGTGCGCTGCTACATCAAGGACGTGCGCCGCGAGCAGCGCGGACCGCAGATCTTCCTAAGCCGCACCGATCCGCAGTTCATGGCCGAACTCTTCAAGATGGAAGTGCCGGAAATCTATGACGGCATCATCGAGATCAAGGCCGTGGCACGCGATCCGGGCAGCCGGGCCAAGATTGCCGTGATCAGCTATGACAATTCGATTGATCCCGTCGGCGCCTGTGTCGGGATGCGCGGTAGCCGGGTTCAGGCGGTGGTCAACGAATTGCAGGGTGAGAAGATCGACATCATCCCGTGGAACGAGGATCAGGCGACTTTCCTCGTGAACGCGCTCCAACCCGCCGAAGTCAGCAAGGTGGTGATCGACGAGGACGCGCAGCGCATCGAGGTTGTGGTGCCGGAAGAGCAGTTGAGCCTTGCGATTGGTCGTCGTGGCCAGAACGTGCGTCTGGCTAGCCAGTTGACCGGACTGGATATCGATATCATGACCGAAGCCGAGGATAGCGAGCGTCGTCAAAAAGAATTCGAAGAGCGCACCAAGCTCTTTGTCGATGCGCTGGACCTGGATGAATTCTTTGCGCAACTTCTGGTCTCAGAAGGGTTCACCAACCTCGAAGAGGTGGCCTATGTCGATCTTGACGAATTGCTCGTGATCGACGGGGTTGATGAAGACACGGCCTCTGAACTTCAGGCGCGCGCCCGCGATGTGATCGAGGCGCAAGCCAAGGCCGCCTTGGACAAGGCCCGCGAATTGGGTGTCGAGGACAGTCTGATCGCCTTTGAGGGGCTGACGCCGCAGATGGTGCTGGCATTGGCCGAGGACGATGTGAAATCGCTCGAGGATTTCGCCACTTGCGCCGATTGGGAACTGGCCGGTGGCTGGACCACGGTCAAGGGCGAGCGCGTCAAGGACGAGGGTATTCTGGAGAAATTTGACGTCTCGCTCGAGGAAGCGCAGAATATGGTGATGACTGCCCGCGTGATGCTGGGCTGGGTCGATCCGACCGAACTTGAAGCCGATTCCGACGAGGCCGATATCGAAGGCGATGATGACGAGGAGGCTGAGGCCTGATCGCTCAGGCCTTGGAGCAAATCATGGGGCGCGGTGGTGAACCCAAAGACCGGAGCGACGGTCCTGAGCGTAAATGCATCGCCACGGGTGAGGTGCAGCCCAAGCATGGGCTCATCCGCTTTGTGATCGGTCCCGAAGGACAGATTGCCCCGGACCTCGCGGAAAAGCTGCCGGGGCGCGGTATTTGGGTCGCGGCGGATCGCGCCGCCCTTGAAAAGGCTGCAAACAAGGGGCTGTTTGCGCGCGCGGCCAAGCAGCCCGTGCAGGTACCCGAGGGGCTCGTGGAACAGGTCGAGGCGCTTCTGGTGCGTCGGGTGATCGACCTCATCAGCCTCGCCCGCAAGGGTGGGCGCGCGGTGTCGGGCTATGAAAAGGTCAAGGACATGCTCATGCGCGAGGATGCGCGTGTTCTCATTCAGGCCAGCGATGGCTCTGAGCGCGGAAAATCCAAGCTGAGCACGCCTTATGGCGGCTCTTTCATTGGCTGGCTTACGGCGGACGAGCTGGGCCAGGCCTTTGGTCGACAAACCACAATCCACGCGGCACTGGGTGCTGGAGGTTTGTTGCAACGTGTTGTAGAGGAGGCGGCAAGACTGAAAGGTCTGCGCGTCTCGGACGGCGAGACAGCGCGCCGGAAAGGAAAGTAGAAGACTATGAGCGACAACGACGGAAAGAAACCTTTGGGGGTGCGTGGCGCAGGTTCCCGGCCGGGGAACGTGAAGCAGAGCTTTAGCCATGGCAGAACCAAGAACGTCGTGGTGGAAACCAAGCGCAAGCGCGTCGTCGTGCCCAAACCTGCGGCCGCGACCGGCGCTGCGGGTTCCGCAACGTCTTCGGGTATTACCAGTGCGTCCAAGCGTCCAGCAGGGATCTCTGATGCAGAGCTGGAGCGCCGGATGAAGGCGCTCGCCGCAGCCAGAGCGCGCGAAGCTGATGATGCAGCCCAACGCGAGGCGGATGAAAAGGCGCGCGAGGAAGAGCGAAATCGCCGTCGCGAAGAAGCCGAGGCCAAAGAGCGCGAACAGCGCGAAGCCGAGGAAAAGGCCCGCGCCAGGGAAGAAGAAGAGGCCCGCCAGAAGCGCGCGACCGAACAGGCCGCGCTCAAGGCTGCGGCCTCGGCGGCGGAGCCGGACGCGGCTCCTGTGGCGGCTCCCGCATCACGTGCGCCCGCCTCCAAGGTGGCACCGGTTGCACGCAAGCGCGAAGAAGACGAACAGCAAACCCGCCGGGGCAAGGCGCGTGGGGGCGAAGATGCCCGTCGCGGCGGCAAGCTCACGCTGAACCAAGCTCTGGCTGGGGGCGAGGGCGGTCGCCCGAAATCCATGGCTGCGATGAAGCGCAAGCAGGAACGCGCCCGTCAAAAGGCTATGGGTGGTTTGCAAGAGCGCGAAAAGATCGTGCGTGATGTGCAACTGCCAGAGACTATTGTCGTATCGGAATTGGCGAACCGTATGGCCGAACGCGTCGGCGATGTGGTCAAGGCGCTGATGCAAAATGGTATGATGGTAACGCAGAACCAGTCAATTGATGCCGATACAGCCGAACTCATCATCGAGGAGTTCGGGCACCGCGTGGTCCGCGTAAGCGACTCGGATGTCGAAGATGTGATTGATCAGGTCGATGACAGGCCCGAGGACCTCACGCAGCGCCCGCCAGTTATCACCATCATGGGCCATGTCGACCACGGCAAGACCTCTCTTTTGGATGCGATCCGCGATGCCAAGGTTGTGGCAGGCGAAGCCGGGGGTATTACGCAGCACATCGGGGCCTATCAGGTCACGACCGACAGCGGTGCCTTGCTGACCTTCCTCGACACGCCGGGTCACGCGGCCTTTACCAGCATGCGTGCGCGTGGTGCACAGGTGACGGATATCGTTGTGCTGGTGGTGGCCGCCGATGACGCGGTCATGCCGCAGACCATCGAGGCAATCAACCACGCCAAGGCGGCCAAGGTCCCGATGATTGTGGCGATCAACAAGATCGACAAGTACGAGGCCAACCCGCAAAAGGTGCGCACCGATCTCTTGCAACACGAGGTGATCGTCGAACAGATGTCCGGCGATGTACAGGATGTTGAAGTGTCGGCCGTCACCGGGCAAGGTCTGGACGAGTTGCTTGAGGCGATCGCGCTTCAGGCTGAGATTCTCGAACTCAAGGCCAATCCGAACCGTGCCGCCGAAGGTGCCGTGATCGAGGCCCAGCTTGACGTGGGTCGCGGCCCGGTTGCGACTGTGCTCGTCAAGAAGGGCACGCTGCGTCAGGGCGACATCTTTGTCGTGGGCGAGCAGTATGGTCGCGTTCGTGCGTTGATCAATGATCGCGGCGAGCGCATCAAAGAGGCCGGCCCCTCGGTGCCGGTCGAGGTTCTGGGCCTCAACGGCACACCCGAGGCCGGTGACGTGCTGAACGTCGTCGAAACCGAAGCGCAGGCCCGCGAGATTGCCGAATACCGCGCCAATGCCTCCAAGGAAAAGCGTGCTGCCGTTGGTGCAGGCACCACTCTCGAACAGCTTTTGGCCAAGGCCAAGGAAGACGAGAACGTCAAGGAACTGCCCATTGTCGTCAAGGCGGATGTGCAGGGCTCTGCCGAGGCTATCGTTCAGGCGATGGAAAAGATCGGCAACGAAGAAGTGCGCGTGCGCGTCCTTCATTCGGGTGTCGGCGCCATCACCGAGTCTGACATCGGTCTGGCCGAAGCATCGGGCGCGCCGGTGTTTGGCTTTAACGTCCGCGCAAATGCGCCCGCACGCAACACCGCCAACCAGAAAGGTGTGGAGATCCGGTATTATTCGGTGATCTACGATCTGGTCGACGATGTGAAAGCGGCGGCAAGCGGTCTCTTGGGCAATGAAATCCGTGAGAAGTTCATCGGCTATGCCAAGATCAAGGAAGTGTTCAAGGTCACCGGCATTGGTCGTGTGGCGGGCTGTCTGGTGACAGAGGGCGTCGCACGGAAATCTTCGGGTGTCCGTCTCTTGCGCGATGACGTGGTGGTCCATGAGGGCACGCTCAAGACGCTCAAACGGTTCAAGGATGATGTCAACGAGGTCCAGTCCGGCCAGGAATGCGGTATGGCCTTCGAGAATTATGATGACATCCGTCCCAACGATGTGATCGAGATTTTTGAGCGCGAAGAAGTCGTGCGCACGCTGGCCTGATCAATAGGGCCAGACAAAACAAAGGGGCGGCCCCAGAGGGCGGCCCCTTTTTCATATCAAAGTTCGTTAAGGCAGACGATACGGTATCAGGCGGTGCGCTGTTCCACCGGGCGACCAGAGTAAAGCCGGCTGCCAACCCTGACCTGCATCAAGCCATTGCTGAGAAGCCGAACGAATATTCCCTGTATGGAAACACAAGATCCCAACTGAACAGTTCGCAGCATGTCATTCCCCCCGAATGTAACAAGACTGTTAAAGTTGTATGAGTATTTCCATAATTGGTAAAAAAGATACTAACTATTCGCATAGTGTCGAATTTTTTTGCAGCCACCAAAAACCTCCAGAGCGGCAGGTGCAAAACGATTGACAGTTTTGAATTTAAGGAGGCCGAAACCCTAGTTTGCGCGTCAGAGCCAGTCGCGCAAGATGGGTATAAGCGGAATATCTGCTGGCGGCATCGGATATGATCGAAGGTCCGCCGCGCGCACCCACTTCAGCGCTTGCCCCTCGCGCCCCTGCACGATCCCCTCCCATTTGCGACAGGCAAAGAGGGGCATCAGCAGATGGAAATCAGGGTAGGAGTGACTAGCAAAAGTAAGAGGGGCCAAGCAACTGGCCCAGGTACTGATTCCCAGCTCCTCGTGTAATTCCCGAATCAGCGCCACTTCCGGCGTCTCGCCCGGCTCGACCTTGCCGCCGGGAAACTCCCAGAGACCGGCCATGGATTTGCCCTCCGGCCTCTGGGTCAAGAGAATACGACCGTCCACATCAATCAGGGCGACCGCCGAAACCAGAACGGTTTTCACGACCGGTAATCCGCGTTGATGTCGATATAGCCATGCGTCAGATCGCAGGTCCAGACGCGAGCGGTGCCACCGCCAAGACCGAGATCGACGTGAATGACAATCTCCTGGCGCTTCATGTAGGCGGCGGCGGTGGCCTCGTCATAGCTTGGGCTGACAAAACCGTCCTTGGCCACCTGCATGTCGCCAAACCAGATTGCGAGCAGATCGCGGTCCGCCCGCGCACCGGATTTGCCGATCGCCATTACGACGCGCCCCCAATTGGGGTCTTCACCCGCGATGGCGGTCTTGATCAACGGCGAATTGGCGATGGCCTTGGCGTGAACATGCGCCTCTGAGTCGGAGGCGGCTCCGGTAACGGAGATTTCGACGAATTTCGTCGCGCCCTCTCCATCGCGTACCACCTGATGCGCCAGATCCAGCATGACGCGGCGTAGCCCCTCCATGAACCCCATGCTGTTTTCGGTCACGCGAATGCCAGAGGCACCCGTCGCCGCAACGAGCAGCGTGTCAGAGGTCGAGGTGTCGCTATCCACGGTGATGCAGTTAAAGGTCGTGCGATTAAGCGCGCTGACCATGTCCTGAAGGATCTCTTGATCTATCGCGGCATCGGTAAAGATGTAGACCAGCATGGTCGCCATATCAGGCGCGATCATGCCCGATCCTTTCGCGATGCCCGCGATATGCACGGCCTGCCCGTCGATCGTCACCACCTCGGAGGCGCCTTTAGGAAAGGTGTCGGTGGTCATGATAGCGCGGGCTGCGGTCTCTATCGCGTGGGGCGACAGGGCTGCGACCAGATCATCGAGCTTGTCGATGATACGCTCATGCGGCAGCGGCTCGCCGATCACGCCCGTCGAAGAGGAAAAGACGCGGCTCGCGGGGATGTCCAGCGTCTTGGCCGCCGCCTCGGTGATGGCCTGCACCGACTCGGCGCCGCGTCGGCCGGTAAAGGCATTGGCATTGCCCGAGTTGACCACGATCGCGGCACCAGAGGCCGAATCGCAGCCGATCTTGTCCTGACAATCCAGCACCGCCGCGGAACGCGTGGCAGAGCGGGTGAAGGCCCCGGCAATCGCAGTTCCAGGCGCCAGGCTGACCAAGAGCACATCGGTGCGGTTCTTGTAGCGTACACCAGCCTCTGCCGTGGCAAAGCTAACGCCACCGATCACAGGCAGTTCTGGGAAACCCGCCGGTGCAAGCGGGGAGAGCGGCGGCTTGGCACCCATGGCTCAGTTCTCCAAGAGGTTGGTTTGGTTGATGACAGCTGGGTCCATCGCGCTCGTATCGGTGCGGGTCACGTCGGTAGCGGCCTCGCGCGCGGCGATATAGGCGTCAAAGGCCTCTTGGCGCAGGGTGTTGGTCAACTCATCGCGCACGGCATCAAGGGTGGGACGCTCCTTGACGCGGGTCTCGTTGAGCTTGATCACATGCCAGCCAAACTGCGTTTGCACCGGGGCCGAAACGGCGCCCACCTCAAGCGCTGCAACAGCAGCAAAAAACTCGGGCACCATCACACCGTCCCCAAACCATCCCAGATCGCCGCCCGACGGGCCAGAGGGGCCGATGGAACGCTCTTTTGCAAGCTCAGCAAAATTCGCCCCTCCTTCCAACTCGGAAACCAACTCTTGCGCCGCTTCCTCGGTCTCGACCAGAATATGAGCTGCCTTGTATTCGGTCTCTTCCTCGGCTCCGGCATATTGTGCCTCATAGGCCGCCTGCAGACGCTCTTCTGTCATGTCGGCGTTGACCACATCCTCGGCCACGTCAGCGGCCAGAACGGCGCGACGCTCGTTCTCGAGTTGCAGCGCGGCGGCGCGCGACATCTCGCCCTCATGCGCCTGGCTCAGCAATTCCTGTTGGATCAGTTGATCGAGAACGCCCTTGAAGAGCACCTCGGGGGGCACCTGATCATATTGCGCGGGCAATGCCGCGCGCACCGCCAGCATATGCCCAAGAGTGATGTCGGTGCCGCCTACGGTGGCCATTACCGTATCTGCACTCGGGGTGTCCTGCGCGAAGGCTTGCGTGCCAAGGGCAAGCCCGGTCACGAAGGCTGCGGTCGAAAGCAGGGGGCGAAACATGAAATCATCCTTTGGTGGAGCCCGCAGAGCGGGGGTGCGCGGGTGCGCAGCGTTGACACTCAACCGGCTGGCCCTTACATCGCCTTGAGACCAAGGCAGAACCGCCGTCTTGCGCCCCGTTTTAGGGTGACGCGACAAGAGGGGCAAGCGGTTGCCTGCCACGGATAGGCAAAACACCGGAACGGATAAAACATGTTGGGTATTGGAACGGTCGCCAAAAAGATCTTCGGCACCCCGAATGACCGCAAGATCAAGGCGACACGCCCGCTGATCGCAAAGATCAACGCGCTGGAACCCGAATATCAAGGCCTGAGCGATCAAGCGCTGATAGACAAGACCAATGAGTTCAGAGCTCGGATCGCCGGAGGCGAGAGCCTCGATACCCTCCTGCCCGAAGCCTTTGCCAATTGCCGTGAGGGGGCCCGTCGGGCCTTGGGCCTCCGAGCCTTTGATGTGCAGCTCATAGGTGGAATTTTCCTGCATCAGGGCAATATTGCCGAGATGAAGACCGGCGAAGGCAAGACGCTGGTCGCAACCTTCCCCGCCTACCTCAATGCCCTCTCGGGCAAAGGCGTTCATATCGTCACCGTCAACGACTACCTCGCCAAGCGTGATGCCGAATGGATGGGCAAGGTGTTTGGCGCGCTTGGCATGACCACAGGCGTGGTCTATCCCCAACAACCCGAGTCCGAGAAAAAGGCGGCTTATGCCGCCGACGTGACCTATGCCACCAATAACGAACTCGGCTTTGACTATCTGCGCGACAACATGAAATCTTCACTCGAGGATATGAACCAGCGCGGGCATAACTTTGCCGTGGTCGACGAGGTGGACAGTATCCTGATCGACGAGGCGCGCACGCCCTTGATTATTTCCGGGCCCAGCCAGGATCGCAGCAGCCTCTATCAGACGATCAACGCCTTGATCCCCGAATTGCAGGACGATCACTACAAGCTGGATGAAAAGACCCGCAACGTCACCTTCACGGAAGAGGGGAACGAGTATCTCGAGAACCTGCTCGTTGCGCGGGGAATTCTGCCCGAAGGACAATCGCTCTATGATCCCGAAAGCACGACCATCGTGCATCACGTCAATCAGGGTCTGCGCGCGCACAAGCTGTTTACCAAGGACAAGGATTACATTGTCCGCGGCGGCGACGTGGTGCTGATCGACGAGTTCACGGGCCGGATGATGGCCGGGCGGCGCCTGTCGGACGGGCTGCATCAGGCAATCGAGGCCAAGGAAGGCTGCACCATCCAACCTGAGAACGTGACCCTCGCCTCTGTCACCTTTCAGAATTACTTCCGCCTATATGACAGGCTGTCGGGCATGACAGGTACCGCCTTGACCGAAGCTGAGGAATTTGGCGAAATCTACGGTCTGGGCGTGGTCGAAGTTCCGACCAACCGGCCCATCGCACGGATCGACAAAGATGACGCCGTTTATCGCACCGCCCGCGAGAAGTTCGATGCTATCGTCGCTGCCATTCGCAGCGCCAATGAAAAGGGCCAACCGACGCTGGTGGGTACCACGTCCATCGAGAAATCCGAGATGCTCAGCAAGTTGCTGACCGATGCCGGGATCGCGCACAACGTGCTCAATGCGCGCCAGCACGAGAAAGAGGCCCAGATCGTTGCCGATGCGGGCAAGCTGGGGGCGGTCACGATTGCCACAAACATGGCCGGACGCGGCACCGACATCAAGCTGGGTGGCAACGTCGAATTCAAGATCATGGAGGCCATCGCCGCCGCCCCCGACGCTGACCCGGAAGACATCCGCAAGCGGATCGAATCCGAACATGCCGCCGACGAAGAGGCGGTCAAAGCCGCGGGTGGCCTCTTTGTCCTTGCCACCGAGCGGCACGAAAGCCGCCGGATCGACAATCAGCTACGGGGCCGCTCTGGCCGTCAGGGCGATCCGGGAAAATCGGCCTTCTTCCTCAGCCTTGAAGACGATCTGATGCGCATCTTTGGCTCTGAGCGGCTGGAAAAGGTGCTGGCGACACTCGGGATGAAAGAGGGCGAGGCGATCATTCACCCTTGGGTCAACAAGTCGCTGGAACGCGCACAGGCCAAGGTCGAAGGGCGCAATTTTGACATCCGCAAGCAATTGCTGAAATTCGACGACGTTATGAACGAGCAGCGCAAGGTGATCTTCAAACAGCGACTCGACATCATGCGCGCCGAGGATCTGAGCGAGATCGTCAAGGACATGCGCGGCGAAGTGATCGACGATCTCGTCGATCAATACATGCCGCCCAAGACTTATGCCGATCAATGGGATACCCAAGGGCTCTATGCGGCCGTGATCGAAAAACTAAATATGGACCTGCCAGTGATCGACTGGGCCGCAGAAGAAGGCGTGGACGACGAAGATCTCGTCGCCCGGCTGGACAAGGCTGCCGACGAGATGATGGCGGCCAAGGCGGCGCAATTCGGTCCCGACACGATGCGGATGATCGAGAAGCAGGTTCTGTTGCAGACGATTGACGGCAAATGGCGCGAACATCTGCTGACGCTCGAGCATCTACGCAGCGTCGTGGGCTTTCGTGGCTATGCACAGCGCGACCCGCTGAACGAATACAAGAACGAGGCGTTCCAGCTCTTCGAGAACATGCTCGACAGCCTGCGTATGGATGTCACGCAGAAACTGGCGCAGATCCGTCCCATGAGCGAGGCCGAACAACAGCAGCTCATGCAAGAAATGGCGGCACAGCGCGCAGCGATGATGGCGGCGGCGGACACCGGCGAACCGGCTGAAGTCAATGAGAGCGCGTCCCCCGGCTTTGATGAGAATGATCCCGCAACATGGGGCAATCCGGGCCGCAACGATCCGTGTCCTTGTGGATCTGGCAAGAAGTTCAAGCATTGCCACGGGCGGCTGGCCTAGCGCCGACTGCCCGATTGACACCCATTCCCCGCCATATGGGGGCCATTTTTGAAATGTAGCTTCCCCGTGACAATTGATGTGTCAGGGAGAGTGGTATGTCCAAGGCCAGACGTTACATCACCGCAGGCGGCACGCTCGCCTGTGCATTGGGTATAGGCTATTTCATGCAGGCAGGGGCACAGAGCCCCGCGCAGAGCGCCGAACTGGTCCCCGCCCAGACTGTTGAGGCACCAGTCGAGATCACACAGATCGAGCTGACCTCGGCGGAGGCGGTGCCCCCGATGACCGCGCCAGAGCCTGTGGCTCTGCCAGCAGCCCCTGTGACGCTTGCTGTGGCAGAGGAGGCCCAGCGGACCAACACGTTACCCAAGGAAGAGGTCGCACCAAGTTTCGCCTGTGATTATGTCATGCAGGCCCGCGCACAGGCCGCTGCCATGGTCGAGGTGACACTCAGCGCGCCCTGCCAGCCCAACACCGGATTTACGCTGCATCACAACGGCATGATGTTCACAGCCGTCACCGATAATAATGGCGAGAGCACGTTGAGCGTGCCCGCTCTGACCGAATCGGCGGTGTTCATCGCAGCCTTTGAGGATGGACAGGGGGCCATTGCCACCGCGACCGTGGACACGCTCGCGCTCTATGACCGCTATGTCGTGCAATGGCGGGGTGGCACCGCGCTGCATGTGCATGCGCTCGAATATGGCGCTGATTTTGGCGGGTCCGGGCATGTGTGGGCCGGTGCGGGTCGAGACATGACGCGCGCACTCAAGGGCGAGGGCGGTTTCCTCACATCCCTAGGCGAGCCGGAAATGGATCAGGCGCTGCGTGCCGAGGTCTATACGTTTCCCACCGGGGCAGCATCTCGGGATGGCACCGTTCTCTTGCAGGTCGAGGCAGAGGTGACAGACGCCAATTGCAGCCGCGATTTCGAGGCGCAATCCATCGCTACCGGCGCGAATGGGCTCGAAGTGCAGGATATCGTGCTGGCAATGCCCGATTGCGACGGGATCGGAGACTTTCTTGTGTTGAAAAACCTGTTCAATGACCTGAAGATCGCGTCCAATTGAAGCGCGGACTTGCAGGGGGCAAGCTATGACAATTCTGCGTGCGGCGATAATCGCCGCACTTTGGTTTTTGGCCCAGCCGGGCGTTGCCCTTGCACAGGATGTCACACTGCGCTCACACGATGGCGCGGTCGAGATTTCCGGCAATCTTTTGGGCTTTGATGGTGAGTTTTACCGTGTAGATACGATTTACGGCGAGTTGACGGTCGATGGTTCGGGCGTTGCTTGCGAGGGGCCGGGCTGTCCGGATCTGGAACATTACGTGGCGCGGCTGGTGTTTTCCGGAGCACCAACGATTGGACGGGTGTTGATGCCCGCGTTGATTGAGGCGTTTGGCATCCGTGGCGGTTATGATGTGACCCGCAATGACATCAGCCCGCAAGAGTTGCTTTTTACACTGCATCAGGGCGACGGTACACTGGTCGGTGAATTTGTCTTTCGTTTGACCAATACCGATGAGGGATTTGCCGATCTTCTTGCGAACGAGGCCGACATTGCCCTGACCCTGCGCGAGGCGCGACAGGATGAAATCACGCGCGCGCGCGAGGCGGGATTGGGCAACCTGATGGCACCAGGGCAGGTGCGGGTGCTGGCGCTTGATGCACTCATTCCCGTGGTCGCACCAAGCAATCCGGTTCAGGACATCAGTCTTCGGGAATTGGCGCAGGTGCTGTCGGGCGAGATTACCAATTGGGTCGCTTTGGGGGGACCAGATGCGCCGATAGACGTGCATCTCTGGGACGCGGCCACTGGCATCGGTCAGGCCAGCGTCGATCAGGTGCTGCGCCCCGATGGACGGGACGTTGTCGCGAACGCAGTGCGCCATCCTGACGGCTCCGCATTTGCCGAAGCGGTCGCGCGCGATCCCTTCGCAATTGGTCTGACCACGCGCTCGGAGCAGGGCGACACTTGGGAATTGGCGCTCACGGGGGACTGTGGCTTTGCCCTCAACGCCACGCGCCGCGCGGTCAAGACAGAGGATTATCCGCTGACGGCGCCCCTCTTCATCTATTTGCCCGCACGGCGGCTGCCGAAACTGGGGCGAGAGTTCATGACCTATCTGCGGGACCCATCGGCGCAGTTGGTGATCCGGCGCGCAGGCTTCGTTGATCAGACCCCTGAAGAGATCGAGATCAACGCGCAAGGCGACCGGTTTGCCAATGCAATTGCGCAGGCTGGTGCAGAGGTGGGGCTGGAGGAATTGCAGCGCATGGTGCGGGTGCTGGGGCCGCTCAAGCGGTTGACCACCACCTTCCGCTTTGAAGCGGGCTCGATCCGGCTTGACGCGCAATCTCGCTCGAATGCCGAGCAACTGGCCCGGGCGATGGAACTGGGCCATTACGATGCGCGGCGCTTGGTCTTTGTTGGCTTTTCCGATGGGGATGGTCCTGCGGGCACCAATCGCGACATTGCCCTGCGCCGGGCCGAGACGGTGCAGCGTGCCGTGACGCGCGCCGCCGAGACCGCCAATCTGGAGCGAATCGGGTTGGAGTTGGATGCCTTCGGCGAGGCGATGCCAATGGCTTGCGACGACACCGCTTGGGGGCGGCAGGTGAACCGGCGCGTCGAAGTCTGGGTTCGCTAACGAGGCTCAGAGATAGCCCGCCGAACGCAAGCTGACCTCAGAGGATTTACCAATGACAATATGGTCATGCAGCGTCAGGCCAAGCGCCTCGGCGGCGGTTTGCACCTGTCGTGTCATGTCGATATCAGCGGCAGAGGGCGTGGGATCGCCCGAGGGATGATTGTGCACCAGAATGAGCGCACTGGCGTTGAGGTGAAGCGCGCGTTTGACCACCTCACGCGGATAGACCGGTACATGATCCACGGTGCCGCGCGCCTGTTCTTCATCCGCGATGAGAGTATTCTTGCGGTCCAGATAAAACACGCGGAACTGTTCGATCTCGGCATGGGCCATGGTGGTGTGGCAATAGTCGAGCAAAGCGTCCCAAGAGGAAATGACCTGACGTTTGAGCACACGGGCGCGGGCCAGACGATGCGCTGCTGCTTCGACGATCTTTAGTTCGCTCGCCACCGCCTCGCCCACGCCGGGCAGCGCGATAAGCCGGTCCATCGGGGCTGAGATGACCCCATTGAAATCCCCGAAATGCGCCAGCAGCATATGCGCCAACGGTTTCACATCGCGTCGGGGAATGGCGCGAAAGAGCACGAGTTCCAGTAACTCGTAATCCGGCATCGCCGCAGCACCGCCGTCAAGAAAGCGAGCGCGTAGACGGGTGCGGTGATCGCGAATGTAGGAAGGCTGCGTCGCACTCCGTTGTCCCTCTGCCACGTCATTGGCAAAGAGGGGAAGGGGCATGTCGGAGAAGGCGCGGCGTTTGCTCATGCGCCCACATTGTTGCAAGAGCCTTAGCAAAAGGTTAACGAATGCGCGGTGGATGAAAAAGCCCGGCCATGTCTGGCCGGGCTTGGTTTAGCTCTTCATCGAGTCCCAGAAACTTCGGACCGATGAGAAAAAGCTCTTGCTCTCGGGGCTGTTATCCTCGCTCAGAGCTTCGAACTCGCGCAAGAGTTCGGTTTGCCGCGCGGTAAGGTTGACCGGCGTTTCCACCGCCATCTCGATGAACATATCGCCAGGGGCCCCGCCACGCAGCGCGGGCATCCCCTTGCCGCGCAGGCGCATCTGCCGACCTGATTGCGATCCCGGCGGGATCTTGACCCGGCTGCGTCCCCCGTCGATGGTGGGCACTTCGATATCTCCCCCTAGGGCCGCCTTGGTCATCGACACAGGGACGCGGCAAAAGAGGTTGGTTTCATCGCGCTCGAACAGCTCATGCTTGGCCACTTCGATGAAGATATAAAGGTCACCTGACGGACCGCCGCGCATGCCTGCCTCGCCCTCACCCGCAAGCCGGATACGGGTGCCGGTTTCCACCCCGGCCGGGATATTGACCGAGAGCGCGCGATCCTTTTGCACGCGGCCTTGACCCTGACAGCTTTTGCAAGGGTTCTTGATGATCTGCCCCAGACCGCCACAGGTGGGACAAGTCCGCTCGACCGTAAAGAAGCCCTGTTGCGCACGCACCTTGCCCATGCCTGAACAGGTGGGGCAAGTGCTGGGCTGTGCGCCACCTTCGGCCCCGGAGCCCTCGCAGGCATCGCAGGGCACGGCAGAGGGCACCTTGATCGTCTTTTGCAGGCCGGCATAGGCCTCTTCCAGCGTCACGCGAAGGTTATAGCGCAGGTCTGCGCCACGGGCCGCGCGTTGACGTCCGCCGCCACGCCCGCCACCCATGAAATCGCCGAACAGGTCATCAAACACATCCGAGAAAGCAGAGGCGAAATCACCTTGGCCGGCGCCTCCGCCAAAGCCACCCGGACGCGCACCACCCCCGCCCATGCCGCCCTCAAAGGCCGCATGACCGAAACGATCATAAGCGGCTTTCTTGTCGGGGTCTTTCAGCACGTCATACGCCTCTCCTGCCTCTTTGAACTGGCGTTCAGAGTCGGGATTGTCGGCGTTGCGGTCTGGGTGCAGTTCCTTGGCCTTCTTGCGATAGGCCTTCTTTATGTCGTCTGCCGAGGCGCCCTTGGACAGCCCGAGCACTTCGTAATAGTCACGTTTGGCCATCGGGGATCTCCTTGGTATAACCCTGTCGGGACCGGTCCGGTGCAATTCCGGATCGGTCCCAGTGGGTCAAGACGGGCCTCAGGCGCGCTTGTTGTCGTCGAGATCCTCGAAATCGGCGTCAAGGATATCATCCTCGTCGCCGCCGCGATCGGCTGCACGCGGCTCGTCGTCAGACTCGCTCTGGCTTGACTTGTAGATCGCCTCTCCCAGCTTCATCGACGCTTCGGCCACGTTCTGGATGCCAGATTTGATCTTGCCGACATTGTCGGTCTCAAGTTCGTCCTTGAGCGCGGCAATGGCCAGTTCGATCGCCTCGACCGTGGTCGGATCGACCTTGTCGCCATGCTCCTCGATCGACTTTTCCGTCGCGTTGATAAGGCTTTCGGCCTGATTCCGGGCTTCGACCAACTCGCGACGGGCCTTGTCGGCCTCGGCATTCTCTTCGGCGTCCTTGATCATCTTTTCGATGTCTTCGTCCGACAGACCGCCCGACGCCTGAATCGTGATCTTCTGTTCCTTGTTGGTGCCCTTGTCCTTGGCCGACACCGACACGATGCCGTTCGCGTCGATGTCGAATGTCACTTCGATCTGGGGCATGCCGCGCGGTGCGGGCGGGATGTGTTCCAGATTGAACTGGCCCAGCATCTTGTTGTCCGCCGCCATTTCCCGCTCGCCTTGGAACACGCGGATCGTCACAGCCGACTGGTTGTCCTCGGCTGTCGAGAAGATCTGACTCTTGTTGGTCGGAATGGTCGTGTTGCGGTCGATCAGGCGCGTGAACACGCCTCCAAGGGTCTCGATCCCGAGCGACAGCGGCGTCACGTCGAGCAGGACCACATCCTTGACGTCCCCCTGAAGCACACCGGCCTGAATGGCCGCACCCATGGCAACCACCTCATCGGGGTTCACACCCTTATGCGGCTCTTTGCCAAAGAACTTGGTCACTTCCTCGACCACGCGCGGCATGCGGGTCATACCGCCAACAAGGACCACCTCGTCGATATCCGCCGCTGTCAGGCCAGCATCCTTGAGCGCGGCCTTGCAGGGCTTGAGCGAGGCGGTGATGAGATCCCCAACCAGGCTTTCGAGCTTGGCGCGGGTCAGCTTGACGACCATGTGCAGCGGCTGGCCGTTCGACCCCATCGAGATGAACGGCTGGTTGATTTCCGTCTGCGAAGAGCTGGACAGCTCGATCTTGGCCTTTTCTGCCGCTTCCTTTAGGCGCTGAAGCGCCATCTTGTCCTTGGTCAGGTCAACGCCATGCTCTTTCTTGAACTCCTCGGCGAGGTAGTTGACGATCCGCATGTCAAAGTCTTCACCGCCAAGGAAGGTGTCGCCATTGGTGGACTTCACCTCAAAGAGACCATCGTCAATCTCGAGGATGGTCACGTCAAATGTGCCGCCGCCAAGGTCATAGACGGCGATGGTATGCGTATCTTTCTTGTCGAGACCATAGGCCAACGCAGCCGCTGTCGGCTCGTTGATGATGCGCAGCACTTCGAGACCGGCAATCTTGCCGGCATCCTTTGTGGCCTGACGCTGTGCGTCGTTGAAATAGGCGGGCACGGTGATGACGGCCTGCGTCACCTCTTCGCCGAGATAGCTCTCGGCGGTTTCTTTCATCTTGCCCAGGATAAACGCGGAAATCTGCGACGGGCTATACTTTTCGCCACGCGCCTGAACCCAAGCGTCGCCGTTGCCACCGTCAATCACGGTAAACGGCATGTTCTTCTTGTCTTTGGCGAGATAGGTGTCGTCAGCGCGACGGCCGATAAGGCGCTTCACACCAAAGATCGTGTTTTCCGGATTGGTCACGGCCTGCCGTTTGGCCGGCTGACCCACAAGACGCTCTGTCTCTGTGAATGCGACGATGGAGGGGGTGGTGCGCGCACCTTCGGAGTTTTCGATCACGCGGGCCTGAGAGCCGTCCATGATCGCGACGCAGCTGTTGGTGGTGCCGAGGTCAATACCAATAACTTTGGCCATGTTGTTCGATCCCTTCTAACTTAGGCGATGTGACAGAGGCCCGACCCGTTCCGGCATCCGGCCCCCGGTGAATTACAGGTCTGCTCGTAGCGTGACCAGTGTTTCCGGGCGTATATAGGCAGGGGATTGTGCCCCTGCAAGCGGTGGCTGCGGGGCAATTCCTCGAATTTGGTCCGAATTGGTGCTGTTCGGCACAAAAGGAGACAGAGGATGTCAGAGCCCACGCTGATTCTGCGGGATGTCGCAATCTACAAAGGGTGGCTTGATCTTGGGGAACAGGCGGCACTTGTTACCGCTTTGCGCGATGTCGTGGCTAGAGCACCGCTCTTTCAGCCCGTGACGCCCACCGGCCGCGCGATGAGTGTGCGAATGACCTCGGCGGGCCGCTATGGCTGGATCAGTGACGCGCAAGGGTATCGTTATGCTCGCCACCATCCGAACGGTATGGCCTGGCCTCCGATTCCCGAGCCTGTTCTAGCAATCTGGCGTGCCTTGGTTAGCGAAACGCGCCTTCCCGATTGTTGCTTGATCAATCATTACACGACAGAGGCGCGCATGGGTCTCCATCAGGATCGCGACGAGGTCGATTTCAGTTGGCCGGTGCTGTCGGTCTCTTTGGGGGATGACGCGCTCTTTCGCATCGGCAATCTGACACGTGGCGGCAAGACCGACTCTCTCTGGCTCGCGTCTGGCGATGTGGTGGTGATGGGGGGTGCGGCGCGGTTGGTTTATCACGGGATTGACCGGATCAGACCCGGCAGTTCCAGCCTCTTGCGCGGGGGAGGGCGGATCAATCTTACCTGCCGGGTGGTTATGTGACGCGCAATGCCGCAGCGCATGAAAAAGGCCTTGTCCGCAAGCCAGCGGACAAGACCCGTGATGAGAGAAACGGCGCTGTCAGGCGCTGACAGAAAGGCGCTCGATTTCTTCCTTGATCTTGAGTTTCTGCTTTTTCAGCTCCGCGATTTCCAGCGTGCTGCTGCCCGGCGCGCGCTGCGCCCGTTCCACTTGTTCCGAGAGCGCGAGATGTTTCTTCTTCAGTTCTTCGATATGCGAACTCAAGCTCATGGGCAGTCTCCTCTGTGGTGTGGGTGTGTCTATTCGACATGGGAAGTGCACCACATTTTTACAATACTGTCACGCTGCACTTGCAAACTGCGCGGCGCTTTGCCTGCGGCATTTTAAGTAAATCAGGCAGGGAATGGCAGCGCTGCCGCCTTCCTGAGCACATCCGAGGTGGCGGCGGTGTAATCTTCTCCATCCTGCCCGTGATTTTCTCCGGTGTGCAGCAGCCAGCCATCGTGCAGTCGTAGTGCTGCGCGTCCGTTCTTGCGCCCCCGAAGCAGAATCAGCCGCGCCGCACGGCCCCGGCGCGGTATCAGCGGCAGAATCTCGATGCTGCCCAGATGTGCCGCCATCGCCGCCAGAAGATCCGGCAATCGCTCTGCCCTCTGAATGAAGGTCGCGGTGCCCCCTGCGCGCGTGCGTCTGGCCGCGGCGCGCACCCAGTCCGCCAGCGGTAGCGCCTCGCCCATCGCCCGCTCGCGGCCGGCATCCTCGGCTGCGGTGCTGTGGCTTCGGTCGAAATAGGGAGGGTTGGCGATCACGTGATCGAATTGCTTCGCGCGCAGGGCGGCGGGCATGTCGGCAATGTCGCCCTCTGTTACCTCGAGCGACAGACCGTTGGCCGCAGAGTTTCGGAGTGCGAGGGCCACATAGGCGGGCTGAATCTCCAGCCCCGCAAGCACGACGCCCGGCACCCGCGCCGCAACGCAAAGCGCGGCGATTCCCGATCCGCACCCCAGATCAAGCAGGCTCTGACCCGCCCGGGCTGGCACGCTGGCTGCCAGCAGCACCGGATCAATCCCGGCACGATAACCTGTCCTTGGTTGCGCAATCCGCAGACGGCCCCCAAAAAAGGCGTCGTGACTCAGGTCTTCCTCGGCAAAAGGCTCAGCCCTCAAGCGAGAACCCATTGTCTATGAGCGTGATCCGCGCGTCCTCATAATCCTCATTGGCGACCATCAGGCGCCGTGGGAAGACACCGATCGAACCCTCAAGGATGCTCATGTTTACGTCCATTTCAAAGCAGTCTATACCCTCGCCCTGAAGAAGAGCCTGAGCAAAGGCGATGGACGCAATGTCATTGGTTCGCAAAAGCTGTTTCATGGGCCATAGATAAGAGCAGGGCGCGCACTATGTCGAGCCATGTTGACGGGGGACTTATGGGATTGGATGAAATCGCCACGAAACCGCACGAACAATTGGCCGCGCATCTTGCGGTCAGGATGGATGCGGTCAATCTCTTGATCCGCGAGCGGATGGCGTCCCGCCATGCACCGCGCATCCCGCAAGTGACCGCGCATCTGGTCGAGGCAGGGGGCAAGCGCCTGCGCCCGATGCTGGTTCTGGCAGCGGCGGATCTCTGTGGTTACGATGGTCCCTTCGATGTGCATCTGGCGGCGACGGTTGAGTTCATTCACACGGCCACGCTTCTGCATGATGACGTGGTGGATGAGAGCGCTCAGCGGCGCGGGCGCCCCACCGCCAACCTGCTTTGGGACAATAAATCCAGCGTGCTAGTGGGCGACTATCTTTTCGCCCGTGCTTTTCAGTTGATGGTCGAGCCCGGATCGCTCCGGGTTCTCGACATTCTCTCCAACGCCTCGGCTACGATTGCCGAGGGCGAGGTGCTGCAACTGAGCGCGGCGCAAGACCTGGCAACGACCGAGGAAATCTATCTCCAAGTGGTGCGCGGCAAGACAGCGGCGCTCTTTTCTGCCGCGACCGAAGTGGGGGGCGTGATTGCGGGCGCGCCAGAGGATCACGTCAAGGCGCTCTTCGAGTATGGCGATGCGCTCGGGATCGCCTTTCAGATCGTCGATGACCTGCTTGATTATCAGGGCGACGTCAAATCCACCGGCAAGAACGTCGGTGATGATTTCCGTGAGCGCAAACTGACCCTGCCGGTGATCAAGGCGGTGGCAGCAGCCAATGCCGAAGAGCGCGCTTTCTGGAAACGCGCCATCGAAAAGGGCGATCAACAAGAGGGCGATCTGGAGCATGCCTTGACGCTGATGCGATCACATGGGGCCCTGGAGCAAACCCGCGCCGAAGCGCTGGAATGGGCCGCACGTGCGCGCAGCGCGATTTCCGTGTTGCCGGATCATCCGGTGCGGCGCATGCTTGATGCGCTTGCTGGCTATGTGGTGGCGCGGATCAGCTAAGCCGCGTGGCCTGCACCCACCAACCGGGGTGTGCGGCACTCAGCGCCTGCGCGGCGCGCGTGGCGGTCGCGGCATCGGGATAGAGCCCGAAACAGGTGGCTCCTGATCCGGACATCCGCGCAAGGGCACAGTGCTGGGACGATGCGATCTCTTGCAGGACATTGGCCACCACCGGCGCTTCGGCAATAGCCGCATCTTGCAGGTCGTTGCGCTGCGCGCCCAGCCAGTCGATCAGAGCGGCGGCGTCAGGCCATTTGGGCAATTGCGCAGGCATCGCCGGATTGGCGCGCTGTGTAAGCCTGCGAAAGATCGCTGGCGTCGAGACCGGAACACCGGGATTGACCAGCACGGCATCAAGCGTGGGCAAGCCGTCCAACGGCACGACCTCCTCGCCAATCCCGCGCATCCGCGCGGCGCGTGCAATCAGGCAAACCGGCACATCGGCCCCAAGCGCCGAGACATCGCTTGGCACCGGCAGACGGCACATCTCCGAGAGCGCGCGCAGACAGGCCGCCGCATCGCTGGACCCACCGCCAATGCCCGCCGCGGCTGGCAGATGCTTTTCGAGCGTTATATCCGCGGTGATCCCCATCAGTGCAGCCGCCCGCAGCACAAGGTTGCCAGCGCCCGTCGGCACACCCTCGGCCATCGGACCGGTCACGCTTAGCAGAGGTTCGGGCGCAAGTCGCAGGCGCAGGCGGTCGCCCATATCGGCAAAGACCACCAGGGAATCAAGCAGGTGGTAGCCATCCGGCCGACGCCCGGTGACATGCAATGATATGTTTATCTTGGCGGGGGCGAATCCGTCAGTTGCCATCTTTGACAAGTTTCAGCGGCTCCGCGCCTTCGTCCTTCAGCACCTGATCCAGCCCGACTTCCAGCTTGCGGCGCACGCGCTCTGGCTCCAGGTCGGGCGAGGGTTCGCTTTCATTCAGGGACAATGCGCGTTTCCACTGAAACCGCGCCTCTACCTTGCGGCCCACAGCCCAGAGAACATCTCCAAGATGGTCATTGACCACCGGATCGGTCGGCATCAACTCGGCGGCGCGCTCCATCTGCACGATGGCCTCTTCATAGCGTCCAAGACGATAGAGCACCCATCCCAGACTATCGACGATATAGCCGCTGTCGGGCTGTGCCGCGACGGCGCGCTCGATCATGTTCAACGCCTCATCTAGATTGATCTGCTTTTCCACCATCGTGTAGCCGAGATAATTCAATACCTGCGGATGATCCGGGTTCAATTCCAATGCACGACGAAAATCGGCCTCGGCTTCGGGCCAGTTGTCCAGCCGCTCGTGGCTGATGGCGCGGGCATAACGCACGAACCACTGATCGTTGCCCCGCGCCTGATAGAGATCGAGCGCTTGGTCATAGGCTGGCACCGCGGCAGCAAAGTTCTCTTGTGACCGGTAGAGGTCGCCAACCGCAACATGCACCTCCGCTAGGTTGGGATAGTCTCGCGCCAATTGCTCCAGCACTTCGATGGCCGCGTCCGGTTTGCCTGCGCGGCGCAACACGTCGCTGCGCCCGAGTTCCGCCAGATGATACGAGGGATGATCGCGCGGCACTTTTTTATAGGCTTCAATGGCCAGATCGAACCGCTCCAGATCCTCTAATAGGTCAGCGGCCATCAACACCGCATCGACATGGGCAGGCTTGATCATCTCTGCCACACGGGCATAGATCAGGACATATTCGTCATTGGCCTCTTGCATGAGCGCGCGACCGAGCGAGAAAAATACTTCGGCAACCCCGTCCGACGCGCTGTTGACCAGATTGAATGGCACGCTCTCTCCCGCCGCGAGCCGTGCGCGGAGGGTTTCAATCTCGGGATCGAGATCGGTGCCAAATGTATCGTCGATAATGGTGACTGCGCGCTCCTGTTCACCCAGTTGGCTCAGAACCTGTGACCAGCCGATAACACCGCGCCGTGTGCGCTGAATGGGTCCATCATCCTCGCCGCTGAACACTTTGTCCGCGCCTTCGAAATCCCCAACCGAAGCCAGCGCCAAAGCTTTGTGGTAAATTGCAAAGCTGCGCAGTCCGCGCTCTTGCGCCACGGCATCGAATCGCGACAGCGCCGATGTCATGTCGCCCTTGCCCAGATCGGCCCATGCGGAAATCATCCCATCTGCAAGATCGCCAACCCCGCGCCCCTCTTCGATCCGCTTCAAGAGCGCATCCCATTGCCCTCTTCGCGTCTCGTCGGCAACAAGCGCCATCTGGCTTACCTGGCTTCGCAGCCCGTCCGCCTCGATTTTGCGTGCGACGGCAACCGCAGGCTCCAGCTTGCCCAGGGCAAGATAGGCCACAGTCGCATTTTCAAGCAGCGCCGGATTGGATGGATCGCGGGTGAGTGCCTGCGCATAATACTGGGCGGCGGCGGAAAAATCGCCCGTCGCGCGTGCCTGTTGCGCTGCAAGATAGGCCCCGGCGGATGGCTCTGCCATGAGGGGCAGGGGCATGACCTGCAAAAGGGCGGTGAATGCAAGCGCCGTAAGGGGTCGATAGGTCACGCTGTCCTGCCTTTTATGGTCCGGTTCGATGCAAACGTAATATGCCCGCCCCCCCAAGGCAATGCGGCGCGGCACAATTGCCACGCCGCATTCCCGAACATCACGTTCTGCTTACATATTGGGATAGTTTGGCCCATCCCCACCCTGCGGCGTGACCCAGTTGATGTTCTGGCTCGGGTCCTTGATATCGCAGGTCTTGCAATGCACGCAGTTCTGAAAGTTGATGACGAAACGCGGGTCCTTGCCCTCTTCGCGAACCACCTCATAAACGCCCGCCGGGCAATAGCGCTGCGCGGGTTCGTCATATTTCGGCAGGTTCACGCCAATTGGCACCGATGAATCTTTCAAGTGCAGGTGCGCGGGCTGACTTTCCTCGTGATTGGTCATCGAGAAGCTGACATTGGTCAGCCGGTCAAAGCTCAGCTTTCCATCGGGTTTGGGATAGTCGATGGGCTTGTGTTTCGCTGCCGGTTCGGTCGCGGCGGCATCGGTCTTGCCATGGCTCAGCGTGCCCAGCAGGCTGAACCCGATGGTGTTGGTCCACATATCGAACCCACCAAGGCCGAGCGAGGCCAGAAGGCCATATTTCGACCAGAGCGGCTTGACGTTGCGGACCTTTTTGAGGTCCTTACCGATCGCACCGCTGCGCACTTCGGTCTCGTAATCGCTCAACTCATCGCTGGCGCGCCCTGCGGCCAGCGCGGCATGCGCCGCCTCTGCGGCGGCTTTGCCCGAGAGCATGGCGTTGTGGTTGCCCTTGATGCGCGGCACGTTGACCATGCCCACCGAGCACCCCAAGAGCGCCACGCCCGGAGCAACCATCTTGGGCATAGACTGATATCCGCCTTCGGAAATAGCGCGCGCGCCGTAGGCCACGCGCTTGCCGCCCTTGAGCAGATCGGCCACCATCGGATGATGCTTGAACCGCTGGAATTCCATATAGGGGAAAAGGTAGGGGTTTTTGTAGTTCAGGTGCACCACGAAACCCACATAGACCTGATTGTTCTCAAGGTGATAGATGAACGATCCGCCACCGGCGTTGCTGCCAAGCGGCCAGCCCATCGTATGCGTGACTGTGCCGGGACGATGCTTGGCGGGGTCGATCTCCCAGATCTCCTTCATGCCGAGGCCGAATTTCTGCGGCTCCTTGCCCTTGGAGAGATCGTATTTGGCGATGACCTCTTTTGCGAGCGAACCGCGCACCCCCTCGCTCAGGAACACGTATTTGCCGTGCAATTCCATCCCCGGCTCGTAATTCGGGCCGGGGGTGCCGTCTTCGTTCTTGCCGAACTCGCCAGCCACGACGCCCTTGACCTCGCCGTGCTCGCCAAAAACCAGCTCGGAACAGGACATACCCGGGAAGATCTCGACGCCCAGTTCCTCGGCCTGTTCGGCCATCCAACGACAGACATTGCCCATCGAGACGATGTAATTGCCGTGATTGTTCATCAGGGGGGGCATCGGCAAATTCGGCACCCGGATCTTGCCCGCCTCGCCCAGCATGTAAAAGTTGTCCTCGGTCACCGGCGTGTTGAGCGGCGCGCCGCGCTCTTTCCAATCCGGGATCAGCGCATCAAGACCGCAGGGATCCAGCACCGCGCCGGACAGGATATGCGCCCCCACCTCTGACCCCTTTTCAAGCACCACAACGGCGCAATCGGGATCAAGCCGCTTGAGGCGGATCGCCGCCGAGAGACCGGCCGGGCCCGCGCCCACGATCACAACGTCATATTCCATCGTCTCGCGTGTTGTCTCGGTCATCGTCCTCATCCTTTTCCCGGGGCGCGGCTATCAAGGCTTGTCGCGCAACAAAGTTGCGAGTGTGACTAGCCTGCGCATGTGTCAAGCGTCAATTGAAACACGACGTAAAACCAATTGGAAAACGGCAATTTGTCACGCGACAGCGGCCTAATCTCGCGCTCTCCGCGATCCGCTCTTGCAATCGGGCGCGCGCTTCGGGCAATCTGCTTCGAAATTCGAGATGTGATGTGACGGGGCCTGCTATCCAGCGGCCCCGCTTCTGACAATGGACGGTTGATATGGAAAAGATACCGATGACGGCTGGCGGCCATGCCGCGCTTGAGGTCGAGTTGAAGCAGCTGAAATCGGTCGAGCGACCGGCGATCATCCGTGCGATTGCCGAGGCGCGCGAGCATGGTGACCTGAGCGAGAATGCCGAGTATCATTCCGCCAAGGAGAAACAGTCCTTCATCGAAGGCCGCATCAAGGAACTCGAGGGTATCCTGAGCCTTGCCGAGGTGATCGACCCGGCCAAGCTGTCGGGCCCGATCAAGTTCGGCGCAACCGTGACGCTGGTGGACGAGGACTCCGGCGAAGAACGCACCTATCAGATCGTGGGCGAGCATGAGGCCAGCATCGAAAAAGGGCTTTTGAACATAAAATCGCCGATTGCCCGGGCGCTCATCGGCAAAGAAGAGGGCGATAGCGTCGAAGTGCGAACGCCCGGTGGTGATCGCGGCTATGAGGTGATAAAGGTCGCCTATATCTGATCAGGCACCCTATCATGCGCCCAGCCCGCACCGAAAATAGCCCCGCCACGGGGTTTGACTCAAAATCCGAAGCCGAAGGAGTCACCTCGATCGAATGGATTGCGGTGGCTCTTTCTGCGCTGTGGCTTTTAGGCTCAGCGGTGTTTTTTCTGGTTCTTACCCCACGAGAGGAAACTGGCGGCGGCGCGCTGCAATTCGTCATCGTTTTGATTGCGGTCTTCATGCCTGTGGCGATGATTTGGGTTGGGGCGACTGCCGCCCGCACCAGCCGCGTGATGCGCGAGGAGAGCCGCCGCCTGCGCGCGGCCATTGACGCAATCCGCGCGGCCTATGTTGCTCAGAGCCAGACGATTGGTCAAGCCGTGGACAAGACTGTCAGCCAAAAGCTCGACGAAATCGCCGCCGCTCAACGCAAAACCGAAACGGCATTGGCGACGTTTTCCTCGATCCGTGCGGGCATACCCGAACCGCGCCCGATACTGGCCCCGGTCCCCTCGCCCAGCGACCCCGGCGATCAGGTGTCGCTGCCGCTTGGTACCTCTGCCGAGGATATTCAGGCCCCACTCGAGCGCGCTGATTTTATTCGCGCTCTGAATTTCCCCGACAACCCCGAGGACAAGGTCGGCTTTGCCGCTCTGCGTCGCGCGCTCAAGGATCGGCCCACCGCTCAATTGATCCGCGCCTCACAGGATATCCTGACGTTGATGTCACATGATGGCATCTATATGGACGATCTGCGCCCCGATATGGCCCGCCCCGAGGTATGGCGCCGCTTTGCCGGGGGAGAGCGTGGTCGCACCATCGCCGCCTTGGGCGGTATCCGCGACCGCTCGTCTCTGGCGTTGACGGCGGCCCGAATGAAGCAGGACATGATCTTTCGCGATGCGGCGCATCATTTCCTGCGTCGCTTTGACAAGATGTTTACCCAGTTTGCCGAGACCGCGAGTGATGCCGAAATTTCGGAGCTTTCCGAAACCCGCACCGCCCGCGCCTTCATGCTCTTGGGCCGGGTCGCCGGAACCTTTGACTAATGCCGCCCCGGCTTCATCTGGCCTCAAATACCTCGGGGGGTCCGGGGGGCAGCGCCCCCCGACTCTGCGATTGCCCCGGCGAAAAATCCACGGCATGATGCGCGCCTGAGGAGATAGACCGATGCGCAAGTTTCTCGTCGTGCTGGATGACAGCCGCGAATGTCTCAATGCGATGCGCTTTGCCGCTATGCGCGCCGCCCACACCGGGGCCGGGGTGGAAATCCTCGCGGTGATCCCGCCCGAGGAATTCAACCACTGGATCGGGGTGGGTGACCTTATGCGCGAGGAACAGCGCGAGCGGATCGAGGCGCATTTCGAGGTCTTTGCCAAATGGATGCGCGACAAGCAGGGGATCAACCCGGAGCTGGTGATCCGCGAAGGTGATCCGGCGGTCGAGATCATCGCGCAGGTCCAGGATGACCCGGCGATCGGCGTGCTGGTTCTAGGGGCCGCCACTGGCAAGAAAGGCCCGGGCCCGCTGGTCACGCAACTGACCAAGACCGCCGGCACCCTGCCAATCCCCATTACCATCGTGCCAGGCGATCTGACCAAAGAAAGGCTCGAGGCCATCACCTGAGGTGCTTCCGCCCCAGTTTAGAATCGTTCCAATCCTTGACAGCACGGGGCGTCGGGCGCATATCTTGGGCAACCACGAAAGGGCGCGCCATGTTCATCCAGACCGAATCCACACCCAATCCCGCGACACTGAAATTCCTGCCCGGTCAGACCGTGCTCGAGGCTGGCACCGCAGATTTCCCGAGTGCCGAGAAATCCGGTAGCTCCCCGTTGGCTGAGCGTATTTTCCGCGTGCCGGGCGTTTCGGGTGTGTTTTTCGGCAATGATTTCGTCACCGTAACCAAAGGTGAGGCGATCGAATGGGACCATATCAAACCCGCTATTCTGGGTGCGATCATGGAACATTACCAATCCGGTCAGCCGGTCATGCTGGGCGAGGGCGGCGGTGCGTCGGGTCATGCCGAACACAGCGGCGAGGATTCGGTGATCGTGAACCAGATCAAGGAATTGCTCGACACCCGCGTGCGCCCGGCCGTGGCGCAGGATGGGGGCGACATTACCTTTCACGGCTTTGACCGCGGTGTCGTCTATCTTCACATGCAGGGTGCTTGTGCGGGTTGTCCGTCTTCGACCATCACGCTCAAGATGGGAATCGAGAACCTGCTGCGCCATTACATCCCCGAGGTGACAGAGGTGCGTCCTGTTGGTCTCTGAGCCACTGATCCTGGCGTTTGACACATCGGCCGCGCATTGCGCGGCCGCTTTGTTGCGGGGGAATCAGGTCTTGGTTGCGCGTACCGAAGTGATGGGGCGCGGACAGGCCGAACGCCTCATGCCTCTGTTGCAGGAGATTCTGGATCAGGCCGGGATCACATGGTCCGACCTTGACCGTATCGGTGTGGGAGTCGGTCCCGGAAATTTCACTGGCATTCGAATTTCCGTGGCGACCGCACGGGGTCTGGCCCTCAGCCTTGGGATTCCGACAATCGGAATCAGCACGCTTGACGCAATCCGCGCACAGGGGGGCACGGGGACGCCCTGCGTGCCAGCGCCTCGTGACATGGCCTATATCCAGACCGGCAAGGATGTGCCGGAACTGGTGGAGATCGCCACTGTCGCCGATCCTGTCCTGCCGCCCGATCCCGCCCACCTGGCTGAACTGATGGCGTGTCTGGCCGTTCAGGCACCGCAGGAAAGCCCGCCGCCTGCGCCGCTTTATGTGCGCCCCGCCGATGCCGCCCCCGCGCGCGATTTGCCGCCAGTGGTTCTTGATGACGCCTGAAGCCCTCGCCACCTGCCACGCCCGCGCCTTTGCCAATTCGGGCCGCGCCTGGTCTGCCGAGGAATTCGCGACGCTTCTGGACAGTGCCTTCGTTTTTGCCGTGGGCGACGCGCGGGCGTTCATTCTTGGTCGTGTGATCGCGGACGAGGCCGAAGTGCTGACGCTCGCCACCGACCCCGATCATCGGCGCAAAGGTCTGGCGCGGGCCTGTCTGAGCGCCTTTGAGGCACGCGCGCGGGCACGCGGCGCAATCACGGCTTTTCTCGAGGTGGCCGAGGACAATGCTCCCGCATTGGCGCTCTATCGCGCCGCAGGCTATCGGGAAACCGCGCGCCGCGCCGGATATTATGCCCGCAACCAAGGGCCCAAGGTCGCCGCCTTGATCCTGAGCAAAACGCTGGTCTGATGAGAATGGCCCTGAGATAGGTCCAGTTGCAAGAAAATCATCAGACCTGCACGGCTCTGCACGCCCCCCGCCCTTGCAAAGCGACAGGACATGGGGCTAGGAATTGCCATGCAGATTTACCTCCCCATAGCCGAGGTGTCGGTCAACGCCTTTCTCCTTTTGGGGTTGGGCGGTCTTGTGGGGATTCTCTCGGGCATGTTCGGGGTGGGCGGAGGTTTCATTCTCACGCCGCTTCTGTTTCTTGTCGGTATCCCGCCTGCTGTTGCGGTGGCCACGGGGGCCAATCAGATCATGGCCGCCTCCTTTTCTGCCGTGCTGGCACATTTCAGGCGCAAGACTGTCGATCTCGAGATGGGAACAGTGCTGCTCATAGGCGGCCTTATCGGGGCTGCCCTCGGGGTGATGGTGTTCAACTATCTCAAGTCGTTGGGCCAAGTCGATCTGCTGGTCACTCTGTGCTATGTGGTCTTTCTGGGCGTCATCGGCGGCATGATGTTTTTCGAGAGCCTGCGCGCCATCCGCAACACCCGGCGCGGTGTGCCCCCTAAGCGCAAGAAGCACGGCTGGGTGCATCGCCTGCCGTTCAAGATGCGGTTTCGGACCAGCGGCCTCTATATCTCGGTGATCCCGCCGCTTCTGGTGGGGACCAGTGTGGGTGTTCTGGCGGCAATCATGGGTGTCGGTGGCGGGTTCATCATGGTGCCCGCGATGATCTATATCCTGGGGATGCCGACCAAAGTGGTCGTGGGCACCTCGCTCTTTCAGATCATATTCGTGACGGCCTTTACCACGCTCCTGCATGCGACGACCAATTACACGGTGGATATTGCACTCGCTGTGCTCTTGCTGGTGGGAGGCGTGATCGGCGCGCAGTTTGGCACGTCGATCGGTACCCGGATGAAGGCCGAGCAATTGCGCATCCTCCTTGCGATCATGGTTCTCGCGGTCTGTGGCAAGCTGGCCTTGGATCTCTTGATCACGCCATCGGAACTCTACTCGCTTGGTGCGGGCGAGGGCGCATGATGCTCTGGCGTCTGGTGCTCTTGCTTTGCTTCGCCGCCCTGCCACTCCGTGCCGAAGAGGTCGTGTTGGGCTTGAGCAAGGACAAGGTCGCCATCACCGCTACATTTGAGGGTTCCGAGATCCTGATCTTTGGCGCGGTCAAGCGGGAAGAGCCGATTCCCGATGTTCCGCTGGACGTCGTCATCGCCGTCGCAGGGCCGTCAGAGCCCGTCACCGTGCGGCGCAAGGACCGTCGCTTTGGGATATGGGTCAATACCGATGTGGTTGTTCTTGATTCTGCGCCCAGTTTTTATGCCGTGGCCACGACGGGCCCGCTGGACAAGGTCATGTCCGATACCGAGGATCTGCGTCATCGCGTCTCGATCCCGCGCGCGATCCGGTCCGTGGGCGCGGCCAGCATGGCCGAGGATGCCGAGCGGTTCACGGACGCCCTGATCCGCATCCGGCGCGATCAAGGGGCCTATGCCATGCGCGAAGGCGCCGTGGTGCTGGATCAGGAAACGCTCTTTCGCGGCGCGATCCAACTCCCGGCCAATCTGACCGAAGGTGAGTATCTGACCAGGATATTCCTGACCCGAGAGGGGCGCGTGGTGTCACAACTTGAGACAGTGATCGACGTCCAGAAAGTGGGGTTGGAACGCTGGCTCTACACCCTGTCGCGCCAGCAGCCGCTGGTTTACGGCTTGATGTCTCTGGCTATTGCCATCGCGGCGGGCTGGGGCGCGTCGGCGGCGTTTCAAGCGATGCGGCGCGGCTGATGCTGCCGTGGGCCGCGTGCCCTGCCGCCCATGCCCAAACCCTTTGACCACGATAGAGAGCCCATGCGCCTGAACATCGACGTGACCATGGATTATCAACTGACAGGGCATGACACCGTGCTCCTGACGCTGGAGGCGGCCCAGACCGATGGGCAAGTCGTGATCGAAAGCAAGCTCGAGGTTGAGGGTGCCGATCTGCGTTGGATCGATGTCGAGGGTATGCCGGGGCGGCGGGTCTGGGCGCATGTGACCAGCGACCGGATGAAGCTGCGGTATCGGGCCTTGGTCGAGGTGACGCGCGCGGAGGTCGCGTTAGAGCGGCTCGCAGGGACGCCGATGCGCGACCTGCCCGGCGACGTGGTCAGCTACCTGCGTCCCTCTAGGTTTTGCCAATCCGATCTCTTGACCGAATATGCGGCGCAGCAGTTTCGCGGTTTGGACGGCGGCGCGCGTATTGCGGCGATTATGGACTGGGCCCGGTCCGAGATCAGCTATGTGCCCGGCTCATCCAGTGCCACAACCTCAGCGGTGGACAGTTTCGTCGCCCGCCGGGGCGTGTGCCGTGACTACGCCCACCTCGTCTGCAGCCTAGCACGCGCGGGCAATATTCCGGCGCGCTACACCTCGGTCTATGGGGCTGACGTGGACCCGCCGGATTTTCACGCGGTGGCCGAGGTGTGGCTTGAGGGGGCGTGGCACCTTGTCGATGCCACCGGCATGAGCCACGCCGCCGACATGGTGGTGATCGGCTCGGGTCGGGACGCAAGCGATGTTGCCTTTATGGAAACCGAAGAGTGGGCGCGCCCACTCTGGCAAAAGGTCGACGTGCGGCGGATGTGATCCTTTAACCTCGCCCGATATAGGGCATCTTCGTCGCCATCAGCGTCATGAACTGCACATTCGCCTCGAGCGGTAACTCTGCCATGTGCAGCACCGATGCGCCCACATGCGCGACGTCCATCGTGGGAGGGGGTGCATCAGGATTTGCGGCGATGATCCCTTCCAGCAATTCGGTGCGGGCGTTGCCGATGTCGATCTGGCTGCACGCGATGTCATAGGGGCGGCCATCAAGGCTGAGTGTCTTGGTCAAGCCGGTGATTGCATGTTTGGTGGTGGTATAGGCCACCGAACCGGGGCGCGGCGCATGTGCGGAAATCGAGCCATTGTTGATGATCCGCCCCCCCATCGGGGATTGATTGCGCATTTGGGCAAAGGCAGCCCGCGCACAGAGAAACATGCCATGCAGGTTCACATCCACGACCCGGCGCCATTCCTCATAGCTCAACTCGTCGATCATCGCGGCGCGACCAAAACTGCCGGCGTTGTTGAAGAGCACGTCAAGCCGACCGGCGCGGGCGATGAAATCCTCGAACACCCGCACCACATCGCCAGGGTCCGTGACATCGCCCGGCAGGATCACGGCGTTTTCATACCCGTTGGCCACCGCCTCGAGCGTCTCGGCGCGTCGCGCCATCAGCCCCACATGCCATCCAGCCTCCAGAAAGGCACGCGCGCAGGCGGCCCCGATACCGGCGCTCGCCCCGGTGATCAGCACGGTTTTCATGTCTCTTCCTCCTGTTCGAGTTGCAGAGGTGCAGGCCCTCCGCGCAAATCATCGACCGTGAGCGGTGCCGTCGGTTTGGACAGTCGGTTGCGCACGATCCAGTGCAGGCGCTCTTCGGCGCGGGTGATCGCAACATAGGCCAGCCTTTTCCAGAGGGGTTGGCCCGCCTCTGACCGGCCCATCTGCGCGGCGGCATAGATGTCTGGGGCGAACACCTGTACATCGGACCATTGGCTTCCTTGCGCCTTGTGGATTGTCACTGCTGCGCCATGCAAAAAGGTGGCCCCCATGTTTGCGGCAAAGGGGATGAACGGCTCTTCCTCATCCGGCTTTTCGATCTTGACGATGGAAGCGGCCGAGATTTGCGGGTCTTCGGCCCCGATCACATGCAGACGCGAAAAGCCGGGTTTGCGCCCCGGCCCCAGGTAAACCACCTGCGCCCCCTTGATCAGCCCGCGCGCCTCGAGATCAAGCCGCTTCTTGCGATGCTTGAGCGGCAGTTCGATTCCGTCGCAGATCAGCGGCTCGCCTGGCAAGAGCGCGGTTTCGGGCGCGCCATGCACGGCACGAAAGGCATTGATCAGGCGGATGCGCGTGGCATTGCGCCAAACCAGAACCGGTGATCGCGCCATCAGATCGACCTCAACCCGCTCGGCCCATCTTACCCGCTCATCCTTTCGCGCTGCGTCCTCGATCATCCGCTCGAAATGGTGAAATTCCAGCGCAGGATCGGCGAGGGCGTGGGCCAGATCAAGGATCGGGTTATCCGCGTCCTGCCGATGAATACGGCTTAGCTCCAGCCGCGCAGGAGAGGGCAAGGTTTCAAACACCATCCCGCCCGTAGATTTGACAGGCGGCAATTGTGCCGGATCGCCAAAGAGCAGAAGGGTCGGGAAAATCTCTTGCAGGTCTTCGAACTGCTGTGCGTCAAGCATGCTTGCTTCATCGACAAAGCCAATATCCAGCGGCTCTTCACGGCGCTTCCAGCCGGTGATGAAATCCGACCCGCGCAGGCCAGCCGCCGCGAGCGCGCCGGGAATGGATTTGTTGCTCTGATAAAACGCAAAGGCTCGGTCGAGCGCCAGATCTGTCAACCCCTCGATCTCGGGGCGTTCACCCTGACCGGCCAGCCATTCGGCGATCTTCTCGTACTCCGGGTGATAGACTGGGGTGTAGAGGATGCGGTGGATGGTGGTGGCCGGCACGCCACGCATGCGCAATACGCTCGCCGCCTTGTTGGTGGGGGCAAGAATGGCCAGGGTGCGTTTGTCCCGGCGTTTGCGGCTTTCGTAATCGCCCGAAACGATCTCGACGCCGGCCTCCTCCAGCGCGCGGTAGAGGGCCGCCAAGAGCAGCGTCTTGCCAGATCCCGCCTTGCCGGTAACAGCCAGAACCACACGCTTGCCTTCGCGTGGCGGTGTCAACATAACGGTGTCGATATCCACGCCAACACCGCGCAGCGCCGCGGCGATACGATCGTGCGCCTCGGCCTGATCGGGCGAATAGGTCAGTGCGGTTTGCGTCATGGCGCGACCCTAGCCTTGGTGTGCGGCAGGTGCCAGAGCCAAAGGCGCTTGACCAGCCGGCGCGCACTTCCCTATTGCAGCGCAGCCGGGTAATGTCCGGCAAAAAGACCGGGGGCGGCAACGATCCGCACCTCGCGACCAAGGGGAAATGGACTATGGCGCATATCATCGTCGTCGGCAATGAAAAGGGCGGCGCGGGCAAATCGACCGTGTCGATGCATGTGGCGACGGCTCTGGCCCGGATGGGCCACAAGACCAGCGCGCTTGATCTCGATTTGCGCCAGCGTACCTTTGGGCGCTACGCCGAAAACCGCGCCAAGTTCATGGCGGCGTCTGGCCTCGACCTGCCCAGCCCACGGTATCACGAATTGCCCGAAGTGGCCGCGGATCAGCTCAAGCCGGGCGAGAATGTCTATGATCGGCGCCTCTCGGCGGCGGTGGCGGAACTGGAGGCGGACAGCGATTTCATCGTGATCGACTGTCCCGGTTCGCACACCCGACTGAGCCAGGTGGCCCATAGCCTCGCCGATACGCTGGTCACACCGCTCAATGACAGTTTCATCGACTTTGACCTGCTGGCCCGGATCGACAGCGACGGCAAGAAGATCCTTGGCCCCTCGGTCTATTCCGAAATGGTCTGGAGCGCGCGACAACTGCGGGCGCAAGCCGGATTGCGCGCGATTGACTGGGTCGTGGTGCGCAACCGTCTTGGCGCGCAACAGATGGTCAACAAGAAGAAGATGGGCGATGCCGTCGATAACCTTGCCAAGCGGATCGGTTTTCGCGTGGCGCCAGGGTTCAACGAGCGGGTGATCTTTCGCGAATTGTTCCCGCGCGGCCTGACCTTGCTTGACCTCAAGGATATTGGCGTGAAGGGTCTCAATATCTCGAACATCGCCGCGCGTCAGGAATTGCGCGAATTGATCAAGGCACTGAACCTGCCGGGTGTGACCGCCAATTTCTAATCCTCTGCGTGGGGCTCAGGTCTCGAACTGATCCCGGGCATAGCCTTGGAGATAGAGCAGCGCTGTCAGGTCGCCGTGATTGATGCGGATGTCGCATTGGGCGGCAACGCTTGGCTTGGCATGAAGCGCCACGCCCGCGCCCGCACGGCCCAGCATGCCCAGATCATTGGCCCCATCCCCGACCGCGAGAACGTCGGCTTCTGTGATCCCCAGCCGTGCGCTGATCTCTTCCAGCGCCTGCACCTTGGCCGCGCGCCCCAGAATGGGCCGGGCAACATCACCCAGCAGACGCCCATTCTCGGCCAAAAGCGTATTGGCGCGGTTTTCGTCAAATCCGAGATGCGCAGCGACAGAGGCTGTAAAGGCGGTGAACCCGCCCGAGACCAGCGCGCAATAGGCACCGTTGGCCCGCATCGTGGCCACCAAGGCAGCGCCGCCGGGCATATAGGTAATCCGGTTTGTCAGGACCTCGCCAATCACCGTTTCGGGCAAATCCCGCAGCAGCGCAACGCGTTCGATCAGCGCGCCCTCGAAATCCAGCTCGCCATTCATCGCCCGCGCGGTGATGGCGCGGACATGGGCGCCCACACCCGCAACCTCGGCCAGCTCGTCGATGCATTCCTGCTGGATCATGGTGCTGTCCATATCCGCGAGCAGCATCTTCTTGCGCCGCCCCTCGGCGGGCTGGACCACCAGATCGACGCGCATGTTCTGCAACTCGGCCCAGACCTCCCACCGGTTGCTAGGCAGATCGGGTAAGTTGAACTCTGCCGCCTCGTCGGGGGCTAGCCATTGCAAAACGCCGCCGCCCCAAGCGTTGCGCAACGCCTCGGCCAGAGCGGGTTGCAGCGCGCCGGGTGCGGCGATCAAGGTGGTGGTGAACATGGGGCAAGTTTCCGATCGTAGGCGCGCGGTGTCGCAATTTCTCACTCAAGCGGCGTTCTAGCGTCATTTCTGCGCTTGCGAAAGACCCCGGTTGCCCGTAATCCGGTCCGTGGGACACCCCTCCCCAACGAGGGGCGCTTATCTGAGAGGGTAGCTAAATGGCTATTGAAGCACCGGCGACGCGGCCGGCAAATCCGCGTTTTTCCTCTGGCCCCTGTGCCAAGATCCCCACATTCACGCTCGACATGCTGTCTGACGCCCCTCTGGGCCGCAGCCACCGTGCTGCCGTGGGCAAGGCCAAGCTGAAGGCCGCAATCGAGAATACGCGCGCCATTCTGGGCGTGCCTGCCGATTACAAGATCGGCATCGTGCCCGCCTCTGACACCGGCGCCGTGGAAATGGCGATGTGGAGCCTCTTGGGGGCGCGGCCGGTCGAGATGCTGGCGTGGGAGAGTTTCGGCGCAGGCTGGGTCTCGGACGTGGTCAAGCAACTCAAGCTCGACGCGGTGGTTAAGACCGCCGAATATGGGCAGATCGTCGATCTGGCCTCGGTCGATACCGACAAGGATGTGGTTTTTACCTGGAACGGCACCACCTCTGGCGTGCGCGTGCCGAATGGCGACTGGATCAAGGCGGATCGTAAGGGTCTGACGATCTGTGACGCGACCAGCGCGGCCTTTGCGCAGGATCTGCCCTGGGACAAGCTCGATGTGACGACGTTCTCTTGGCAAAAGGTGCTGGGGGGCGAGGCGGCGCATGGTATGCTGATCCTTAGCCCGCGCGCTGTGGAGCGGCTCGAAAGCTATACCCCCGCATGGCCCCTGCCCAAAATTTTCCGCCTGACCAAGGGTGGCAAGCTGATCGACGGCATCTTTGTCGGCGAGACCATCAACACGCCTTCGATGCTGGCGGTCGAGGATTACCTTGTTGCGCTCGATTGGGCGGCTTCGGTGGGCGGCATGGCCGGTCTGCAAGCGCGCGCCAATGCCAATCTGGCGGCGGTCGAGGAATTCGTGGCGCAGAATGATTGGCTGGCGTTTCTCGCGGCTGATCCGGCGATCCGCTCGAATACATCGGTGTGTTTGACCTTTGAGGATGCCCGGATCACCGATGGCGCCGCGTTCGCCAAGGCGGTTGCCAAGCGGCTGGAAACAGCGGGTGTGGCTTATGACATCGGCGCCTATCGAGATGCGCCCGCTGGTCTGCGCATCTGGTGTGGTGGCACGATCGAGACCGCTGATGTCGCGGCCCTCATGCCGTGGATCAAATGGGCGTTCGAGACCGAGATCGCAGCGCTGTCCGTATCAGCCTGATCCCGATTTCTTGAAAAGAAATCGGTCCGGAGTCTTTCAAAGACTCCGGGCCCCTCCCCCAAAGTTTTCATAAAAGGACCAGACAGATGGCCCCCAAGGTTCTCGTATCCGACAAACTCTCTGAAACCGCCGTCCAGATCTTTCGTGATCGGGGCATCGAGGTGGATTTTCGCCCGGAACTGGGCAAGGACAAGGAAAAACTCGCCGAAGTGATCGGTGACTATGATGGCCTCGCCATCCGCTCCGCGACCAAGGTCACGGAGAAAATCCTTGCCAATGCCCATAAACTCAAGGTGATCGCGCGCGCCGGTATCGGCACCGACAACATCGACAAGGAAGCCGCCTCGAAGAAGGGCGTGATCGTGATGAACACGCCCTTTGGCAACATGATCACGACCGCCGAGCACGCGATTGCGATGATGTTCGCCGTCGCACGCCAACTGCCCGAGGCCTCTGCCTCGACCCATGCTGGCAAATGGGAAAAGAACGCGTTCATGGGCGTTGAGCTTTTCAACAAGACCCTTGGGGTGATTGGCGCAGGCAATATCGGTGGCATCGTCTGTGACCGGGCGCGCGGCCTCAAGATGAAGGTGATCGCCTACGATCCCTTCCTTGGTCAGGAAAAGGCCGACAAGATGGGCGTGGAAAAGGTCGAGCTTGAGGAATTGCTTAAGCGGTCCGATTTCATCACGCTGCATGTGCCGTTGACCGATCAGACCCGTAATATCCTCAGCCGCGAAAACCTGGAGAAAACCAAGAAGGGCGTGCGCATCATCAACTGCGCGCGTGGCGGTCTGGTGGATGAGCAGGCGCTCGCGGACCTCCTGAAATCCGGCCATGTTGCGGGCGCGGGCTTTGATGTGTTCACCGAGGAACCGGCGGTGGAAAACCCGCTCTTTGGCCTGCCTAATGTGGTCTGCACGCCGCATCTTGGGGCTGCCACGACAGAGGCGCAGGAAAATGTTGCCTTGCAGGTGGCGGAACAGATGTCCGATTACCTTCTGACCGGGGCTGTCACCAATGCCCTCAACATGCCGTCGGTCACGGCAGAAGAGGCCAAGGTGATGGGGCCGTGGATCAAGCTGGCGGATCACTTGGGCAATTTCATCGGCCAGATGACCGATGAGCCGATCAAGGCCATCAACATCCTCTACGATGGTGTCGTTTCCGAGATGAACCTTGGCGCGCTCACCTCCGCCGCGGTGGCGGGGATCATGAAATCGGTCAACCCCGAGGTCAACATGGTCTCGGCCCCCGTCGTGGCCAAGGAACGCGGTGTCAAGATCAGCACCACCAAGCAGGACAAATCCGGCGCGTTTGAAGGCTATATCAAGATCACCGTGGTCACGGACAAGCGCGAGCGCTCGATCGGCGGCACGGTGTTCTCGGATGGCAAGCCGCGTTTCATTCAGATCAAGGGGATCAACATCGACGCCGAAATCGGTCGTCACATGCTCTATACCACCAACGAGGATGTGCCGGGCATTATTGGTACGCTTGGTCAGACGATGGGCGATCATGGCGTCAATATCGCCAACTTTACCCTCGGGCGCGCCGATGCGGGCGGTGAGGCGATTGCGCTTCTTTATGTTGATGCCCCGGTGCCCTCTGAGGCGATCAAGGCATTGCATGACACGGGAAAGTTCCAGCAAATTCGCGAGTTGAAATTCGACGTGAGCTGACGCCCCACCCAGACTTGGCTTAGGGCCCTATTTCTACCGATTGACCGCCGTCCTGCATGCGCAGGGCGGCGGCTTTCTGTCTTGCTGAAGTTTTGGGTAAAAATTTCTTGATAGCGCCTTTCGCCGCTCTAAAACCACTCGGTGCCTGCCTAATTTCTTGGTGTGGGCATCTTAAGATCAGGAAAATCTGCCAGACAGGCTGTCTTGAACCCGATGGATTTTGCAAAGTTTGACTTGAACCTTTTGCGCGTACTCGACGCGTTGCTTATCACCCGTTCCACGACCATTGCAGCGCAACAGGTGGGCCTTTCCCAGCCAGCCGTGTCTTCGGCCCTTGGGCGGTTGCGACAGGCGTTGAATGATCCTCTTTTTCTGCGTGAAGGACGGCATCTGGTACCAACAGATTATGCGCAATCCCTCGCCCAACCCGTACGGGCCATTCTCGCCGAAGCCGAAGCGCTGCTGGCACGTCCAACGAGCTTTGATTCTGCTCGGTCCGAACGGCATTTCCATATCTTGGGGGCGGAATTCTGGGGTGCGCATCTCTTGCCCGAGCTGATGGCGTATCTGGCTTCCGAGGCGCCAGGCGTCACTCTTTTTTGTGCGACAATGCCCGGCGCTGATCCCACTGAAGCGCTTTTGCTCAAGCGCGCTGATATGGCGCTTTGCCCGATGTGCGACCTGCCGGATTGGGCGGCGGCACAGCCGCTCTATCGCGCGGGTCCTATGGTGCTGGCGCGGGCCGATCATCCGCGTTTGGCCGCGGCAGGGATTGCCCCCGGTGACACGCTCTCTCCAGACCTGGTGGCAGAATTGCCGCGTGCGGATTGTGTCGCTGCCCCCGGCAATGGGCACGGGCGGGCGGTGATCACTCTGCCTGATCTGCATACGCTTGCGACCCTCTTGGGGTGCACTCCGCTGGTGTCGATACTGCCACGGCCCTTGGCCGAGCATCTGGCCGCGCGTCAGGGTCTGGCTGTGTACGCCCTGCCTGATCCATCTCCCGCGACCGAGGTGGCGATGATGTGGCATGTCCGGTCGGAAAATGATCCCGCCCATCGTTGGCTGCGCGAGCGTTTGGCCTGCATCCTGTAACCCTAGTGGGAATCGCTGGACATCCGCCGCGCACAGGGGTTCAACGGCACCATGACTGAAGCGATTTATGCCATTCCCGATATTCACGGGCAGGATGCCCTGCTCGAAGATGCGCTTGACCGGATTGCTCGCGATGGTGGGAAAGACGCGCAGATCATATTTCTGGGTGATCTGGTGGATCGGGGGCCGAATAGCCGGGCCGTGATCGACCGTCTTATGACGGGTCAGGCACAGGGGCGGCCATGGACCGTGCTGCGCGGCAATCACGACCAGATGTTCGTCGATTTTCTGGATAGCGGCGTGATTCAGTCCCCGCATATCCGCTCTGGCTTGTCGTGGTTGCATCACCGCTTGGGTGGGGCCGCGACGCTCGCCTCATACGGGCTCGACGTGAGCGAAGACACGACAGAGTGGGAGGCCGCCCGCCGTGCCGTGCCCCCGGCGCATCGTGACTGGCTGACCGCTCTGCCGCTCTGGCAAGAGGCGGGGGAGTTGCTCTTTGTCCATGCCGGTATCCGCCCCGGCCTCAGCCTGCCCGCCCAAGACCCTGCCGACCTGATGTGGATCAGGGACGGATTTCTGGATTACGAGGCCCCGCACCCCTGGCTTGTGGTTCATGGGCACACCGCCCTCGAAATGCCCACTCATTTCGGCAACCGCATCGACCTTGATGGCGGGGCTGCCTATGGCCGTCCGCTCTGGCCTGCGGTGTTCGAGGGGCGCGATGCCTGGCTCTTGACGGAGACGGGCCGAATCCCTCTCTGATTGGGGCATGTCTAGCCTCTGACGACACGTCCCCGTTGCCATGGGTGTGCCCCTGCCGCTAGGCTCGTGCCAAAGCAACCCGGGGGGAGGATACCCATGACTGACATCGTGATTCTGGACGGATGCCGCACGGCGATTGGTACTTTCGGTGGGGCGCTTGCGGGCACGCCGCCCACCGCTCTCGGAGCCATCGTGGCGCGCGAGGCTCTGGCGCGCTCGGGCGTTGAGGGCGGGCAAATCGGGCATGTGGTCTTTGGCCATGTCATCAACACCGAACCGCGCGATATGTATGTCAGCCGGGTAGCGGCGATGGAGGCGGGTATTCCCGACACCACGCCGGCGATGAACGTCAACCGCCTCTGCGGCTCTGGCGCGCAGGCGATTGTTTCGGTCGTGCAATCCCTGATGCTGGGCGATGCCGATTTCGGTCTTGCTGGTGGGGCCGAGAACATGAGCCGCTCGCCTTTCATCATCCCCGATCAACGCTGGGGGGCCAAGATGGGCGACATCAAGACGCTCGACATGATGCTGGGCGCGCTCAACTGTCCCTTTGGCACCGGGCATATGGGCGTCACCGCCGAGAATGTCGCGGCAGAGCACGATATCAGCCGGGCCGATCAGGATGCTTTCGCACTCGAAAGCCAGAGCCGCGCCGCCGCGGCTATCGCCGAGGGCCGTTTCAAATCCCAGATCGTGCCGGTCGAGGTGCGCGTGAAGCGTGACATGGTGGCCTTTGACACCGACGAGCATCCCAAGGCCACCACCGCCGAGGCGCTTGCCGGTCTCAAGCCGGTGTTTCAGAAGGACGGCTCCGTCACCGCCGGTAACGCGAGCGGCATCAACGATGGCGCTGCCGCCCTTGTTCTGGCGCGTGCCGATGCCGCTGAGGCGGCCGGTCTCAAGCCGCGCGCGCGTATCCTTGGGTACGCCCACGCCGGTGTGCGCCCTCAGGTGATGGGCATTGGCCCGGTGCCTGCGGTGGAGATGCTGCTCAAGCGGATTGGACAAGAGGCATCCGATTTTGATGTGATCGAATCCAACGAAGCTTTTGCGGCCCAAGCGCTTGCGGTCAACAAGGGGCTTGGTCTTGATCCCGCCCGGGTCAATCCCAATGGCGGCGCGATCGCGCTTGGCCATCCGGTTGGGGCGACTGGGGCGATCCTGACGGTCAAGGCGCTCTATGAGCTGGAGCGGACCGGGGGCAAGCGTGCGATCATCACCATGTGCATCGGTGGCGGTCAGGGGATTGCCCTCGCGATCGAGCGTCTCTGAGCGGGTATTTTCAGCGGCTTTAACCGCATGTTCACGACGATGCCGGATGGTGACACGATCACGATCCGGCATGTCGGAGAACGGGCATGAGCCTTGCGAACAAACTGGCAGAAGAACGGCGCGCCAGACTGGCCGCAGAGCGGCTATTGGAACAGAAACAGGCCGAATTACAGGCCGCCAATCGCAAGCTGGGCAAGCATGCCTTGGCTCTCTCGCACGAGATTCACGAAACACGGGCAGAGGTTCAAACCGTCCGAGACGAGAACCAGCGTGTTAAATCCGATCTGAACGTCGCCTATCAAAAGGTCGAGATTGCCGAGCGCCGCCTCTGGCATTCGATCGAGACCATTCAGGACGGTTTCGCCTTTTTCGACGCCGATAGCCGGATGATTGCCGCCAACAATGCCTACCTCGCGGTCTTTGACGGGTTGGAGGCGGTCAAGCCCGGTGTCAGCTACATCGAGATCCTGCAATTCATCACCGAAGAGGGGATCGTCAACATCGGGGCGCTCAAGCCGCATGAATGGCGCGAGAAAATGCTGGACCGTTGGCAGGGGACGCAACCTGAACCAGAGGTGATCCGCCTCTGGAATGGCCAGTATATCAAGCTGATTGATCAACGCGGCCATGGGGGCGATGTCGTTAGCCTCGCGCTCAATATTACCGACACGATCCGCTATGAAAAAGAGCTCAAGGATGCCCGCCGTCGGGCGGAGGCCGCGAACCGGGCGAAATCATCCTTTCTCGCCAATATGAGTCATGAAATCCGCACGCCGATGAACGGGGTTGTCGGCATGGCAGAACTGTTGATGGAGACCGAGCTGACCGAAGAACAGCGGCTGTTTACCTCGACCATCAAGAACTCTGGCGAAGCTCTCCTGGTGATCATCAATGATGTGCTGGACTACTCCAAGATCGAGGCTGAAAAGCTGGTTCTGCACGCAGAACCCTTTGATCTGGAACGATGTATTCACGAGCTGGTGACACTGATGCAGGTCAATGCCCGTGATAAGGGGCTGGATGTTCTAGTGGATTACGATCTCTTCCTGCCGACGCGCTTCGTGGGCGATCCGGGGCGTATCCGCCAGATCATGACCAACCTTCTGGGCAATGCGGTGAAATTCACCGAAACGGGTCATGTTCTGGTGCGGGTGACGGGCCTGCATCCTGATGCCGAGGGGCGGGCGAGCATTCATGTCACAGTCGAGGATACCGGGATCGGGATTCCGCCGGACAAGATTGACCACATATTTGGTGAGTTCAATCAGGTCGACGACGAACGCAACCGCAAGTTCGAGGGCACGGGTCTGGGCCTTGCCATCTCGCAAAAGCTGATCCGGATGATGGGTGGCAAGATCTGGGTCGAGTCCGAGCAGGGCAAAGGGTCGATCTTTGGGTTTTCGGTTTCTTTGCCACTGGCAGAGATTGTCGAGGTCGACGTGCCCAACCTGATCAACGGCCCGTGCAGGGCGCTGATCGTCGAGCCGCAGACAGCCAGCCGCGCCATTCTGGAGCGACAATTGGACCAGTTGGGGATCACGGCGGTCTCTTGCCAGAGCGCGGCAGAGGCCTTGGCGCAGGTGGGCGCGGGGTTTGACCTGGTGGTGAGCGATCACAACATGGTCGGGATGGATGGGTTGGAGTTGGCAGAGGCGCTGCGCGAGAGTGGGCAGGACATACCCTTTCTGCTGCTCAGTCCCAACACCGGCTATGCCGAACAGGATCCGGCGCGCGTCCATGTGCAGGCGGTGCTGCAAAAGCCTGTGGCGCGGCAGGATCTCTTTGCTGCCCTGGCCGCCGTGATGCCCCCTGTCACCGCGCCCGACCGCGCGATGCGGGTGCTGGCGGCTGAGGATAACCGCACCAATCGGCTGGTATTTTCCAACATGGTCAAGGGGTTGGACATCGAGCTGAGCTTTGCCGAGAATGGTTGCGAGGCGGTTGACCTCTTTCGCGCTCTGGCGCCAGACGTGATTTTCATGGATATTTCGATGCCCAAGATGGACGGCAAAGAGGCCACGCGCGCCATTCGCGCGCTTGAGGCGCACAGCGGTGGCCACGTTCCCATCGTGGCAATGACCGCCCATGCGATGACCGGGGATGACACGGATATCATGGCGGCGGGTCTTGATCATTACCTGACCAAGCCGCTGCGCAAGGAGATGATCCTTGGCCACATCCGCGCGGCCTGTCCCAGCGGCGCACGTGCGCCCGACGGCGTGCCCCGCTCGGTTCAGGCGGTCGGATGATCACGCAGGAACACTGGCTGATCGGGTTTCGACAGGCTGGCCTCATGGCGATAGCCGCCGCTGTCAAAATCCAGAATGGCGTCGGGATCCGTCAGGCGGTTCTGGATGATGAAGCGTGCCATCGCGCCCCGTGCCCGCTTGGCGTAAAAGCTGACGATCTTTGGCGTGCCCGCCTTTTCCTCCATGAACACCGGCGTGACCACCCGCAGGCGCAGCGCCTTGCGGTCAACAGCGCCAAAATATTCCTGACTGGCGCAATTGATCAGCGTGTCGGTTCGGAGCGTTTCCGCCTGCGCATTCAGTGCCTCTGAGATCTGCGTGCCCCAATAGTCATAGAGCGTTTTGCCGCGCGCGGTCTTCAGCCGGCTGCCCATTTCAAGGCGGTAGGGCTGGATTGCATCGAGGGGGCGCAATAGCCCGTAAAGCCCGGACAGAATGCGAAAATGATCCTGCGCCCAAGACATTTCGTCCGGGTCTAGCGATCCTGCCTCAAGCCCCTGATAGGTGTCGCCGGCAAAGGCGAGCGCGGCGGGCTTCTCCTCCATCTGGCCAAATTCGGCAAAGCGGTCGGCATTGAGGCGCGCGAGGCTCTCGCTGATATGCATCAGTTTTTGCAGATCGCCCACGTTCAGCCCCTGTGCAACCTGTGCCAAATCCTCGGCCTGCTGGGAAAAGGCGGGGCGCGTCGGCATGATCCCCTCGACCGGGGTCATGTCCAGTTTCTTGGCGGGGGAGACGACGACAAGCATGCAATGTTCCTTTGGGTGACGCAGTCTGTGATTTAGGGCGCGGCGTGAAGAACGTCCAGAAAAGCGGCGCCAAAACGGGCGGCATACTTCTCGCCCAAGAGGCGCTCCATTTCTTGCGCGGTGCGGGGTCGTTGGCTTGCGACCTTCGCAACAAGTGCGGCAGAACAACTGAGCGGGCGATCAATGCCCGTTTCGCCCCGGCTCAGATCGGCCTGTGCTTGCATCAGGCGGTCGTAAACCTCGCCTGCGGAGCTGCCCGCAAGCTTGCGGCGGGTGGGATGAACAAGCTCTCGTGCCCCCGTGATCACCTCAAGAAACTCCGCTCCAAAGCGTTCCAGTTTCTTTGCTCCCACGCCACTGATCCGGGCCATTTGATCGAGTGTCTCTGGCCGGTTTTCGGCCATTTCGATCAGGGTCCGGTCGTTGAAGACGATGTAGGCTGGGACGCCCGCCGCCTCTGCCAGCGCGCGGCGTTTGGCCTTGAGCGCCGAGAGCAGCGGCGCATCCTCGTCAGACACCAGCGCACGCACGACGGGGCGGGGGGTATGGTCGATCGTATCCCGACGCAGGGTCACGCCCTCTTCACCGCGCAGGATCGGGCGGGCGGTCTCAGTCATCACCAGCGCGCCATGCCGCTCGCGGTCAGGACGAATGAGGTCACGCCCCATCATCTGGCGAAACACGCCCTGCCACCCGCGTTTGTCCATGTCACGCCCGACGCCGAAGGTGGGCAGTGCCTCATGTCCGCGTTGGCGCACCTTGTCGGTGGCCGTGCCGGTCAGGATGTCGATCAGATGGCCAGAACCGAAACTCTCGCCGGTGCGCAGAATTGCCGAGAGCGCCTTGCGCACCGACTCTGTGCCGTCGAATGTCTCGGGCGGGGTGTCGCAGAGATCGCAATTGCCACAAGGCGTGGCACTCTCTCCGAAATAGCGCAAGAGCGTGGCGCGGCGACATTCCAACGCCTCAGCTAAACCCAAAAGGGCGTTGAGACGTCCGTGGTCGGCCATGCGCCGGTCAGGCGGGGCCAATCCCTCGTCGATCTGAGTGCGGCGTAGGCGGATGTCATCGGGACCAAAGAGCGTGAGCGTTTCGGCGGGGGCACCATCGCGCCCGGCGCGGCCGATTTCCTGATAATAGCCTTCGATGGATTTGGGCAGGTCGGCATGCGCGACCCAGCGGATATCCGGTTTGTCCACGCCCATGCCAAAGGCGACGGTGGCCACCACGATCAGCCCGTCCTCGCTGCTGAACCGCCCTTCGACGATACGCCGCGCCTCGGCCTCCATCCCGCCATGATAGGCGCAGGCGGAATGGCCGGCGTCAGAGAGCGCGCGCGCAAGGGTTTCGGTCTTGGCGCGGGTGCCGCAATAGACGATGCCCGACTGCCCCTTGCGCGCGGCGGCAAACTCCATGATCTGCGCGCGCGGATTGTCCTTGGCGGCAAAGGCCATGTGGATATTGGGCCGGTCAAAACCTTGCAAGAAGGTCTGCGGCGGCTGCCCGTCAAAGAGCTTGTCGACGATCTCGTCGCGGGTTTCGGCATCGGCGGTGGCGGTAAAGGCGGCAAGCGGCACGTTGAGCGCGCGCCTGAGTTCTCCGATGCGCAGGTAATCGGGGCGAAAATCATGGCCCCATTGGCTCACACAATGGGCCTCGTCCACGGCGATGAGGCCTACACCGATGCGGCGCAGCATGCCAAGGGCAGAGCCCGCCGCAAGTCGTTCGGGCGCGATGTAGAGCAGACGCAAACGACCCGCCTCCAGTGCCTGCCAAACCTCGGCCGTCTCTTCGTCGGTATTGCCAGAGGTAAGCGCGCCGGCCTCGACCCCCGCCGCCCTGAGCGCTCGGACTTGATCGCGCATCAAGGCAATGAGGGGGGATATGACCACGGTCACACCCTCGCGCATCAGCGCAGGGATTTGAAAGCACAGGGATTTGCCGCCTCCAGTGGGCATGATAGCCAGCGTGTTGCAGCCGGTGGCGACGGTGTGAATGATCTCTTCCTGCCCGGGACGAAAGGCATCGAATCCGAACACATCGCGCAAAAGCGTGGCGGCGCTTGGCATGAGACCCCTGTAAGGTTTGACTATATCTGCTCTTACAAGAGGTTTTTCATACTAAGATTAGGTGAACAAGCCCTGGAAATCAGTAAAATGCCGCAGCGTTGTTGATCAGCACGATTCGCAGGGCATAAACCGCCACCAGAACCACCAGTGGGGCCAGATCAATCCCGGACATGGGCGGAAGGATGCGGCGTACACGGCCATAAATCGGCTCTAGCAGGCGATTGAGGCCATACCAGACCTGCGCCACAAATTGCTGCCGCGGGTTCAGAACCTGGAAATTGATCAGCCAGGACATGATCACATGCGCGATGATGAAGAACCACAGGATGTCGAGAATGAGCATTAGGATCTGGAAAAGCGATTGCATGGGCGGATATCCTCTGGGTCTGGCCGCCTATGACCTATGCAAGCGCGCGCCAAAGCGCAAGCCTGACGCGCGGTCGCGGTTGACGCGCCCCGACGCGGATGCCAAGCCGCCCGCGAAGGAGACCGAGCATGTATCCCGTTCTGCGCCTGATGTGGCAATTCTACCTGCACCGCAATTCCCCGCGCCTGCCGCTGACGGGGACGCATGTGTCGCACCACATTTGCATGCCTTGGGACATCGACCTGTGGCGAGAGTTGAACAATGGTCGGACGCTGACGATCTTTGATCTGGGACGGATACCACTGGCGGGGCGTGTGGGCCTGATTGGCGCGCTCAAGCGCAATCGCTGGGGTTTGGCGATTGCCGGGGCGAGTGTGCGTTATCGCCGCCGGATCACCATGTTCGAGCGGATCGAAATGCGGTCTCGCCTGCTGTCCTGGGATGATAAATTCGTCTACGTCGAGCAGTCCATGTGGAAAGCATCGGGCGAATGCGCCAACCACATCCTGCTCCGCGCGGCCATCACGGGGCGCGAGGGGATCATCGCGCCGGACCGTGCCGTTGCCGAAATGGGGCAGGACATACGCGCCCCCGATCTGCCGGACTGGGCCGCTGCCTGGATCGCGGCAGATGCCACACGTCCTTGGCCGCCCATGCCGGACACACAGGAATAGCTTGCGCAAACCCTGCAAGGGTTGTCATATCCCCTTGAAACCAAAGGGGTTGGGGCATGGCAGGCATATCGCAGCGCAAGCGGATCTGGGGCTGGTATTTCTTTGACTGGGCTAGCCAGCCCTATCACACGCTGCTTGTGACCTTTGTCTTTGGGCCCTATTTCGCCTCTGTTGCGTCCGAGTATTTCATGGGCAGCGGGCTGATCGAAGAGGCGGCGGATGCGCAGGCGCAGGCGATGTGGTCTTGGTGCCTGACGGTGACGGGGTTGATCATCGGGTTGGGGGCACCGATCATGGGCGCCTTTGCCGATACCACGGGGCGGCGGTTGCCATGGATCATTGTATTTTCAATGATTTACGTTCTGGGTGCCACGGCGATCTGGGGCATGCAGCCGGATGGATCGAACCTCTGGTGGGGGCTTTTTGCCTTTGGGTTTGGTTTCATCGGGGCGGAATACGCGCTGATCTTCATCAATTCGCAATTGCCCTCTCTTGGGATGCCAGAGGAAGTGGGCGACATTTCTGGTTCGGGCTTTGCCTTTGGCTATCTGGGGGGCGTCCTGTCGCTGATGATCGTGCTGGCGCTCTTGGTCGAGCAATCGAGCGGCAAGACCCTGATCGGGCTTGATCCGATCCTCGGGCTCGATGCCACGCAGCGCGAGGGGACCCGGGCCGTGGGGCCGTTCACGGCGCTCTGGTTCGTGGTGTTCATGGTGCCCTATTTTCTCTGGGTGCGGGATACGGGGCCACGGGGGCCGGGTGGGGGTGTGACCAAGGCACTTGGAACATTGCTCAAGACAATCAAGAGCTTACGCCACAGGCTGAGCCTGAGCACCTATCTCGGCTCGTCGATGTTCTACCGCGATGCGCTCAACGGGCTTTACGGTTTTGGCGGCACCTATGCGATCCTGGTGTTGAACTGGTCGATCACCTCTGTGGGCATTTTCGGGATCATCGGGGCGATTGCCGGGGCGGTGTTCAGCTGGATTGGCGGCAAGGCGGATAAGCGGTTCGGCCCCAAGCCGGTGATCAAACTGGCGATCTGGGCGCTGATCGGGGTCTGCGTGATCGTCGTGGGTATGGACCGGAGCCAGATTTTTGGGATGCCGCTGGCGGAGGGGTCTAAGTTGCCGGATATGATCTTTTTCGGGTGTGGCGTGCTGATCGGTGGCTTTGGTGGGGTGTTGCAATCGGCCAGTCGGTCGCTGATGGTGCGGCATACTGATCCGGCTTTACCCACTGAAAACTTTGGACTTTATGGGCTATCTGGGCGGGCGACGGCATTTATGGCACCGGCGCTCATCGGCCTTGTGACCACGCTGAGCGGGTCGGCGCGCATCGGGGTTTCGCCGGTGATTTTGCTTTTTGTGATCGGCCTTGTTCTGTTACGCTGGGTCAAGGCGGAAGGGGACAGGGAAACATGGGTCGGATCGTCGTCATAAGTGCGCTGTTGCTAGGGCTTGCGGGCTGTATGCAATCCAAACCGGAGCCTGAGGCAAGCGGTGTCTTGTCCAGTCAGAGTATCCCCGCCGCGATGCAAGGTGTTCATGCCAAACAACTTTTCGGCGCGCAGCGCGGCGCGTCAGAGCATAGCCCGGCGGCTTATGGCAGCTATGCCAAGGGCTGTCTGGCGGGCGGCGTCGCCCTGCCCGAGAGTGGACCCACCTGGCAGGCCATGCGCCTGAGCCGCAATCGCAATTGGGGACACCCGGAAACTATTGATCTGGTTCAGAAATTGTCGCGCGTCGCGGCGCAGCAGCCGGGGTGGAGCGGGCTCTACGTCGGGGATATCAGCCAGCCGCGGGGCGGTCCGATGCTGACAGGGCATGCCAGTCATCAGATGGGATTGGATGCCGATATATGGCTGAGACCGGCGGACAATCTGAATCTGAGTGCGACGCAGAGGGAAAATATCTCTTCTATTTCAATGCAGAGGGCGAATGGCGCCTATACCAACAGCCAATGGACCCGCGCCCACCACGAGATCGTAAAGGCCGCCGCCAAGGACCCGCGCACAGCCCGGATTTTCATTTTTCCGGGGGCCAAGGTGCAGATGTGCAAGGATGAACAGGGCGGTGATCGAGAGTGGTTGCGCAAGGTTCGGCCGTGGTACGGGCACCACTACCATTTCCATGTCAGGCTGAATTGTCCAAGCGGAGCAACGGGTTGCGTGCCACAAGAGCCGATGCCGCCGGGGGATGGCTGTGCCGATGCGCAAGAGTGGGTGCGCAATATCCTGAACCCGCCACCGCCCGATCCCAATGCGCCCGCGCCCAAGCCCAAGCGCGAATTGACCATGGCCGATTTGCCGGGCCAGTGCGTTGCGGTGTTGCAGGCTGAATAAATCAGCATGATGCGAAAATTTTTGCGGGCACCACATGATTTTGTTTTGACAAGCACAAAATCTGTGGCAACCTGTGGATAAGTTCAACAAGCGAAAGGAGGTGGTCCAGTGTCTATAGAGGGATTGGAGCGAGGTGTCGGAACAGTTCGGGAGGGGATCGCCTGAGGCAGCCCTTGGGTGAAAACGACCTGAATTGGTGCGCCTAACCGGCCCACCTCCGCGACTTCTAGAGGGCCGTTCCCAGATGGGACGGCCCTTTTGATTGGGCGGTTTGCCTGTGTAAGTTCTGTAAGCTTTGTAAGGGGATTTTGTAAGGTCGCGGGGCATTTTGGGGGCCTCGTGACGATTAAATCGGCAGAGAGCCTCGGATCAGGTTCGGGGCGGGGATCTGCGGGGGCATGGCCGTGCCTCAAATCAGCGGCAAGATCAGCGCAACTTGCAACCCGCCCGACGGCCGGTTGCGCAATTCGAGCCGTCCGCCTGACTGCTCGGCAAAGCCCTTGACCATCGAGAGGCCAAGGCCCGAACCCTCGCCCACCTGCTTGGTGGTAAAGAAAGGCTCTGTTATGCGGTCGATCATGGCGAGGGGCACGCCGGGGCCGGTATCCTCGATCAGGAAAGCCACCTCGCGCGCGTCGGGATTGTCCTGAGCCGACAGTCGCAAAACGCCCCCCTCGGGGTGCATCGCATCGCGGGCATTGATAGCACAATTCAAGAGGGCTGTTTCCAGCAATTGACGGTCTGCGTGCAGGGTGAGATCGGGCAAGTTGCCCGAGAGAACGACGCGCACGGATTCAGGCAGCAGGCGGCGCAGTGAGAGGGCAAATTCCTCGAGAAAGGGGCCAAGGGCGATGTTGCTGCGGATCATCTGGGATTTGCGCGAAAAGGCCAGCAGTTGCCGCACCAGATGGGCGGCGCGGTCGCATCCGGTGCGGGCCTCATCCAACATGGTTTCCCGCTCTGCAGGATCGGGCAATTCCGAGGCCAGATCGAGATTGCCGCGGATCACGGTCAGGATATTGTTGAAGTCATGGGCGATGCCGCTGGTCAGTTGACCGACCGCACGCATTTTTTGCGATTGCACTTCGGCCTCTTGGGCGCTGCGCAGGGTGGCGCGGGTGCGCATCATCGACAGATAGGTCATCATATAATAGGCATTGATGCCGAACCCGGCAAAGACGATGGCGATCTGATGGCTCTGGGTCTCGGTCTTTGCGACAAAGGCCAGCACGATGCCGATGACGCAGAATGTGATCAGGAGCGTGTCCCACATCGCCAGATAAGTCAGATCGGTGTGCCGGCTGAGATTGTAGAGGCCAAGGCCGATCAGCCCGCAGATACCGATAAATTCGAACACCCGGGCATCGAGCGTGGTTAGATAAACGGTCATGGCTGCATACCAGCTTGAGATGATCATGCTGGCGAGAAAGAGCGCGCAATAGGTCGCGCGCCCTTTGGGCAGTTTTGGGGAGCGCAGGAAGAGAATGTAAATCCCGTTGAGGAGACTATAGCCAAAGCCCCATGCCAGCATGAGCGCCTGCCCCGTGCCGATCCAGAGCAGGACAGCGCCTCCGACGACGATGGCGTGGCGCGTGAGAATCTCGGTCACGGAGGTGGCGTCCGCGTGTCGGAGGATTTCGATCTGGCGGCGGTATTTAGCCGTGTCTGTCATGGCGGCCTATGGGGATGAAACGAAAGGCACGTCATAGGAGCATAGGCGAGAAGCCCCTTGCGACGCCACCCAAAGGTTGCGGGGCGGGTGTGTCTTCGATGGGGCGCAAGCCGCTCTAACGGCTATATTTGATGAACGGGGTCACTGTGGCGATGCGATCGTAAAGCTGGCGCGCGGTTGCGTTGAACTCTTGCGTCATCCAATAGACCGCCGGGCGCCCATCGGCATCGGCGCGGGCATAGACCGCCTCGATCAGGGCGCGGCCAATACCCATGCCGCGGGCCTCGGGGGCGGCGTAGAGATCCTGAAGATAGCAGACCTGTTCCACGCGCCAGTTATGGGCGTGATAGATGAAATGCACGAGACCCACGGCGCGGCCATCAAGGAGCGCGATCAGCCCGTTCTGATCCGGGTGATCGGGCGAGAGCAACCGGCCAAAGGTGGTGTCATAAACCGCCTCTGGCAGGGTGGTTTCGTAGAAATCGAGATAGGCGCGCCACAGGTCGCCCCAAGCGGGGCGATCGGCGGATTCTATCGGGCGGATGGTGAGGGCCGCGGTCATTCCGCCGCCACGGCCTGCGGATCGACCAAGGTGACGATATCCATCATGATCGTGTTCAGCTCGAAATCCTTGGGGGTATAGACCCGTGCCACGCCCATTTCGCGCAGGCGGCGGGCGTCATCCTCGGGGATGATGCCGCCGACGATCACCGGCACATCGCCAAGGCCCGCGGCGCGCATGCGGCCCATCAGATCCTCGACCAGCGGCATATGGCTGCCCGAGAGGATCGAGAGGCCGACGACATGGGCGTGATCTTCGAGCGCGGCATTGACGATCTGTTCCGGGGTGAGGCGGATGCCCTCGTATCCGATGTCCATGCCGCAATCGCGGGCGCGGCAGGCGATCTGTTCGGCCCCGTTGGAGTGCCCGTCAAGGCCGGGTTTGCCGACAAGGAATTTGAGGCGGCGTCCAAGCCGGTCCGAGACCGCGTTGACGGCGTCGCGGATGTGATCCAGGCCTTCGGTCCGGTTCGAGGGGCTGGCAGACACGCCCGTGGGCCCGCGATACTCGCCAAAGACCGCGCGCATCTGTGCGGCCCATTCGCCGGTGGTGACACCGGCGCGGGCGCAGGCGATGGAGGGCTCCATCACGTTGCGCCCCTCGGCGGCGGCGGCGCGCAGGGCGGCAAGGGTGGATTTGACGGCGGCCTCGTCGCGGGCGGCGCGCCAGTCCTTGAGGCGGGCGATCTGTTCGGCCTCGACCGCCGGATCGACGGTCATGATGCCGCCATCCTCGGTTTGTAGCGGCGAGGGCTCTCCTTCCTGCCAGCGGTTGACGCCGACGACGATGGTCTCGTTCCGCTCGATCCGGCCAAGGCGGTCGGCGTTCGACTCGACCAGGCGGGATTTCATGTAAGCGATGGCGGACACCGCGCCGCCCATGGAATCGAGATTGGCAAGCTCGTGCCGCGCGCCGTCCTTGAGCGCCTCGACCTTGGCATCGACCGCAGGGTTGCCATCGAAGAGGTCGTCGAATTCCAGGAGGTCGGTTTCATAGGCGAGGATCTGTTGCATCCGCATCGACCATTGCTGGTCCCAGGGGCGCGGCAGGCCCAGCGCCTCGTTCCAGGCCGGAAGCTGCACCGCGCGGGCGCGGGCGCGTTTCGAGAGGGTCACGGCCAGCATCTCGATCAGGATGCGGTAGACGTTGTTTTCCGGCTGCTGTTCGGTGAGGCCCAGCGAATTGACCTGCACGCCGTAGCGGAAGCGGCGGTACTTGGCGTCCTCGATGCCGTAGCGCTGTTCGAGGATTTCATCCCAGAGATCGACGAAGGCGCGCATCTTGCACATTTCGGTGACAAAGCGGATGCCCGCGTTGACGAAGAAGGAAATCCGCGACGCGAGCGCCGGGAAATCGGCGGCGGGCACGCGCGGGCGCAACTCATCAAGCACGGCGATGGCGGTGGCAAGGGCAAAGGCCAGTTCCTGTTCGGGCGTGGCGCCCGCCTCTTGCAAATGGTAGGAACAGACGTTCATCGGGTTCCATTTGGGGACATTCGTGTAGCAGTATTCGGCCACGTCGCCGATCATCTTGAGGCTGGGCGCGGGCGGGCAGATATAGGTGCCCCGGCTGAGATATTCCTTGATGAGGTCATTCTGCACCGTGCCTTGCAGGGCGGTCACATCGGCGCCCTGTTCCTCGGCCACGGCGATATAGAGCGCCAAGAGCCAGGGTGCGGTGGCGTTGATGGTCATCGAGGTGTTCATCTGGTCGAGCGGGATCGCGTCAAAGAGCGTGCGCATGTCGCCCAGATGGCAGATGGGCACGCCCACCTTGCCCACCTCACCTTTGCTCAGGATATGGTCGCTGTCATAGCCGGTCTGCGTGGGCAGGTCGAAGGCTACGCTGAGGCCGGTTTGCCCCTTGGCAAGATTGGCGCGGTAGAGCGCGTTGGATTTCGCGGCGGTGGAATGGCCCGCATAGGTGCGGATCAACCAAGGCTTGTCTTTCTGCGGCTGCGACATACGGGGCCTCGTGAATCAGGGTGCGCAATTTTGTTTCGTTTCGACGCAGGGTATAGGCAAGAAGGTTGCGCTGTCAATTCGCTGCGTTGCGGCATATGGGTTGGGGCATTTACGAAAACCCAAAACCCTGATTTGGTGGCGTCATGGGACAGACCGTGGAGATGCCGCTCTGGGCGTTGGTGTTGCTGGTGGGGTTTGCGGCCGTCACCTTTGCCAGTCATTTTCTCTTTCCCTCGGTGCGGTGGTTTCTGCGGCGCAGGCTGGAGCGGGCGGTGGCGCGGCTGAACACGCGGTTGCAGCGCCCCATCGAGCCGTTCAAGCTGGCGCGGCGCTATGACATGATCCAGCGGTTGATCTATGATCCCGAGGTGAGCGTCGCGATTGCCGCCCATGCGCAGGCCGAGGGCATCCCCGAGAACGTGGCCTTTGAACAGGCCAGGCGCTATGCGCGCGAGATCGTGCCGAGTTTCTCCGCCACGGCCTATTTCGGCATTGCGATCCGCCTCGCGAAATGGCTGAGCCGGTCGCTCTATCGCGTGCGGCTGGGGCATTTCGACGAGGCGGCGCTGGCGGCGGTGGACCGCGAGGCGACGGTGGTCTTTGTGATGAACCATCGCAGCAACATGGATTATGTGCTGGTGACGTGGCTTGCGGCGGAGCGGTCGGCGCTGAGCTATGCGGTGGGAGAATGGGCGCGGGTCTGGCCGCTGAGCCGGTTGATCAAGGCGATGGGGGCCTATTTCATAAGGCGCAAATCGCGCGGCGATCTCTATCGGCGGGTGCTGGCGCGCTATGTGGGCATGGCCACGGATGGCGGCGTGACGCAGGCGATGTTTCCCGAAGGCGGGCTGAGCCTGTCAGGCGGGTTGCAGCCGCCCAAGCTGGGTCTCTTGAAATATCTGGTGGAGGAGCGCCGCCCCGGTGGCCGCGATGTGGTTTTTGTGCCTGTGGCGATCAATTACGACCGGGTGTTCGAGGATCGGCTGTTGGTGGCCGCAGAACAGGCGGGCGGGCGGCGGTTTCCGGCGCGGATTTCCGTGGTGGCGGGATTCGTGCTGCGGCAGGTTTGGCTGCGGCTGAGGCGGCGCTATCACCGGCATGGCTATGCGGCGGTGAGTTTTGGCGCGCCGATGTCGCTGGCGGAGTTCGAGCGCGATCATCCGGCGGCGGGGGTCGAGGGGCTGGCGCGGGCGCTGATGGCGCGGATCGGGGCCGAGGTGCCGGTGCTGCCGGTGCCCTTGGTGGCGCGCGCGCTGATCCGGGCCGAGGGGCCGCTGACGCGCGAGGGGTTGGATGCGGCGCTGGCGGAGATGCTGGCAGAGGCGCCGCGCGCGCATGTGCATCTGCCGCGCAAGGATCTGGGCTATGCGGCGCGGTTCGGGATACAGGTGCTGCGCAAGCGCGGGATGATCCAAGAGCGGCATGGCGCCTTTGTGATTACCGAGGCGGAGCGGCCCGTGGTGGCCTATTATGCCGCCTCGATCGACCATCTATTTCGCGGGTGCAGCGGGGGATGAGCGGATTTTCTGCATCCGCTCGGTTATAAAATTACAAAAAACGATCAAATGCTATTGCATTATTGCGAGGCCGTTTGTATCTCGGGTCAAGACGGACGATTCTGCATCGCGGCATTCTGAGACAGGAGGTTGACCATGGCCCTGGATACCAAGACGGGCATTGCGCCCTACGACGCCCCCGAAAAGGACCTCTATGAGGTTGGGGAAATGCCGCCCTTGGGCTATGTGCCCAAGAAGATGTACGCCTGGGCAATTCGCCGCGAGCGGCATGGCGAGCCGGACGTATCGTTTCAGAAAGAGGTGGTCGATGTCTGGGATATCGACAGCCAGGAGGTTCTGGTTCTGGTGATGGCGGCGGGCGTCAATTACAACGGCGTCTGGGCCGGTCTGGGCCAGCCGATCAGCCCCTTTGACGTGCATGGGCAGGACTATCACATCGCGGGGTCCGATGCCTCGGGGATCGTGTGGAAGGTGGGCGACAAGGTCAAGCGCTGGAAGGTCGGCGATGAGGTGGTGATCCACTGCAATCAGGACGACGGCGACGACGAGGATTGCAACGGTGGCGATCCGATGTTCTCGCCCACGCAGCGCATCTGGGGCTATGAGACCGGGGACGGATCGTTCGCACAGTTCACCCGCGTTCAGGCGCAGCAATTGATGCCGCGACCAAAGCATCTGACATGGGAAGAGAGTGCCTGCTATACGCTGACACTGGCCACCGCCTATCGGATGCTGTTCGGCCACGCGCCGCACGATCTCAAGCCCGGTCAGAACGTGCTGGTCTGGGGTGCGTCGGGCGGTCTGGGCTCTTATGCGATCCAGTTGGCGAATACGGCAGGGGCCAATGCGATTGGCGTCATCTCGGACGAGAGCAAGCGGCAATTCGTGTTGGATCAGGGCGCGAAGGGCGTCATCAACCGCAAGGATTTCAACTGCTGGGGGCAACTGCCCAAGGTGAATTCGCCGGAATATAACGAGTGGCTCAAGGAAGCGCGCAAGTTCGGCAAGGCGATCTGGGACATCACCGGCAAGGGCGTCAACGTGGACATGGTGTTCGAGCATCCGGGCGAGGCGACATTCCCGGTCTCGTCGCTGGTGTGCAAGAAGGGCGGCATGGTGGTGATCTGCGCCGGGACCTCCGGGTTCAACTGCACCTTTGACGTGCGTTACATGTGGATGCACCAGAAGCGTTTGCAGGGCAGCCACTTTGCCCATCTCAAGCAGGCGGCGGCGGCCAACAAGCTGATGGTCGAGCGGCGGCTAGATCCCTGCATGTCCGAGGTGTTTCCGTGGGACGAGATTCCGCAGGCGCATGTCAAGATGCTGCGCAACGAGCATAAGCCGGGGAATATGGCGGTGCTGGTGCAAGCGCCGCGCACCGGGCTGCGCACGGTCGAGGATGTGCTGGACGCGGGCCGGTAAGGCGCGTTTGGCAACGGGAGGAGCGGCTCGCGGATCAGGAGGGGTTCGCGGGCTGTTTTGTTTTGCGGTTATGGCACGCAGAGGGGGAGAGGCCCCGGGTCAGGCCCGGGGCGCGAAGCCCGGTCGCGCGCCTTATTCCAGCGTGGCGATGGTGGCGCGAAGGGTGGCCAGACCCTCTGACTTCTCGCTGGAGGTGAGGATCAGTTCGGGAAAGGCGGCTGGATGCGGCGCGAGTTTGGCGCGCACCTGATCCAGCACACGCGCCCGCTCGGTGGCGTTGATCTTGTCCGTCTTGGTCAGTACGCATTGAAAGGTCACGGCGGAGGCGTCGAGCAGGCTCATGATCTCTTCGTCCACGGATTTGATCCCGTGGCGGGCATCGACCAGCACGAAGGCGCGGCGCAGGGTCTGGCGACCCGAGAGGTATTGCTTCAGAAGCGCCTGCCATTTTTGCACCACGGCGAGGGGCGCATTGGCATAGCCATAGCCCGGCAGGTCCACGAGATAGTGGCTCTCGCCCAGGGCGAAAAAGTTGATTTCCTGCGTGCGGCCCGGCGTGTTGGAGGCGCGCGCCAGCGCCTTGCGCCCGGTGAGGGCGTTGATCAGGCTGGATTTGCCGACATTGGAGCGCCCGGCAAAGCACACCTCGAGTCGGTCGGCGGGCGGCAGGCCGGACATCGCGACAACGCCTTTGACGAAGTCCACAGGCCCCGCGAAAAGCTTGCGCCCCTGTTCGGAGGTCTCGTGATCGGGGTCGGGGGCAAGGGAAAAGCGCAGTTCCATCACAGCACCTCGATCTGGTCGCCAAGGGTGAGGGTGCCGCCGGTGATCACCTCGGCGTAGATGCCGAAATCCTGATGGTCCCAGTTCTTGTTGAGCGCGGCCAGCGTGTCGAGGTCGCGCAGGCCCGTGGCCGGATTGGCGGTGGTGGCAAGGCAGCGGCGGATCGGTTCGCGCACGATCATCTCGGCGGTGCCAAGGCGCAGCGTCTTGCCGATAAGGTCAAACTCTGCCCAAGGGGCAAGCCCGTCGAGGTGGATGTTGCAGCGCCAGCGCAGAGGCGAGACATCGGCCCCCATCTTGGCCGCGAGATCGGCGTTGGAAGCGAGGTTGAGCAGGCTGACCGACGGGTACTCGGTATCGGTAAAGCCGCGCCCGTCGAGCCGGTAGAGGCGGGTCGGCTGCGTGCTCTCGGGGGGCATCAGGGGGCGCACCCAATCAAGAAACGCCTGCCCGTCGTGATCGGGGCGAAAGGTCAGGTCGGGGCGGTCGGGGTGGGAGAGGGTGACGGTCTCGGATGCCTCATCGAACCGCGCGTTGATCGCCATGATCGCCCCGGTCTTGGACCCGCGCGAGAAGTTGACGCAAGGCCCCCATTCGCCGGTCGTCAGCCGGGCGATTTCGAGGGCGACGGCCCAAAGACGGTCGCCGGGCATCGCCTGCCCGGCGGTGAGGGTGACGGCGGTCAGCGCTTCGCGCCCGTGGCCTTTGATGGGGTGCCGCCAGAGGGCGCGAATCGCGGTCATTTCTTCTTTTTCGGGGCTTCGGGCGCAGGCTTGTCGCGCTTGAAACTTGAGGTGATGTTGCCGAAGACGTCGGGTTTATAGCCTTGGCTGCGCATGATCAGGTATTGCTGAGAGAAGGTGATCACGTTGTTGGCGATCCAATAGATCACGAGACCCGAGGCAAAGCTGCCCAGCATGAACATGAAGACCCATGGCATCCAGGCAAAAATCATCTTTTGCGTGGGGTCGGTGGGGGCTGGATTCAGTTTCTGTTGCAGCCACATCGAGATGCCCAAGCAGAGCGGGAGGATGCCGATGAAGATAAGCGCGAGGATCGAGCCCGGTTCGGGTGCCGCCCAAGGCAGGATGCCCCAGAGATTGAAGAGCGACGAGGTATCGGGGGCGGACAGGTCCTTGATCCAGCCCACCCAAGGCGCGTGGCGCAGTTCGAGCGTGACGAAGATCACCTTGTAGAGCGAGAAGAAGATCGGGATTTGCAGCAAGATGGGCAAACAGCCCGCCGCCGGGTTGACCTTTTCCCGCTTGTAAAGCTCCATCATCTCTTTCTGGAGTTTCTGGCGGTCGTCGCCGGCGGTCTCTTTGATCTTCTCCATCTGGGGCTGGAGTTCCTTCATCTTGGCCATCGAGACGTAGGATTTATAGGCCAAGGGCAGCACCAGTGCCTTGATCAGCAGGGTGAGGGCAATGATCGCCCAGCCCATGTTGCCGATCACGGCATGCAGCCAGTGCAGCGCCGCGAAGATCGGTTTGGTCAGGAAGAAGAACCAGCCCCAGTCGATCGAGTCGAGAAAGCGGTCGACGCCCTGTTCGTTCTGATAGTTGCGGATGGTGGCCCATTCCTTGGCCCCGGCAAAGAGGCGGGTTTCGGCGATGGCGGTCTGGCCCGGCTCGACCGTCTGGGTCGGTTGCACAGCCTCGGTCTGGTAGATACCACGCTGCGGATCGAACTTGGCCACGGCCTTGAACGGGCTGCCAGCGGCTGGGATGAGGGTGGTCATCCAATAATGATCGGTATAGCCGATCCAGCCATTCTCGGTCACTTGGGTGACTTCGGCGGGCGCACCTTCGCGGGCGTTGAACGGATATTCCTCGACATCGTCATATTTGATTTCCGAAAGCGTCCCATCGGCCATGCTGATGAGACCCTCGTGGAGAATGAAGAATTTCTTGAGGTCGGCGGGGCGGCCATGACGGGCAAGGATACCGTAGGGCGCAAGGCTGACGGCATTGGCACCGGTGTTTTCGACCGACTGGCGGACGGAGAACATGAAATCTTCGTCCACGCTGAGTTCGCGGCGGAAGATGAGGCCCGCGCCATTATCCCAGGAGAGGGTGACGGGCGTGGCGGTGGTCAGTGTGTCGCCGCTCTCGATCTGCCAGAGCGTATTCGCGCCGGGCACCTGATCGGGGGTCAGGCCCGCGCCGGGGGCCCAGCCATAGAGCGCGTAATAGGGGGTCTCGGTGCCCACCGGCGAGAGCAGGCGCACGATCTCTGAGGTGGGGTCGATCGTCTCGCGGTAATTCTTGAGAAAGAGATCGTCGATCCGGCCGCCCTGCAGGGAAATCGTGCCTTTCAGGCTGGATGTGTCGATGGTGAGGCGCGGCGCGTCCGGCTCGGCCGCGGGGACCGCGGTTGTGGAAGTGGTTGCCTCGGTGCTGCCTTGGGCGGTGGGGGTGGGCAGGCTCTCGGTCGCCGTGGGCACGGCGGCGTTGGGGTCGACCGGGGCGGGCTCGGGTGGCGGGAACATCACGAACCACACCAGAATCACGACGAAACTGAGTGCTGTTGCCAAGATGAGGTTCTTGTTCTGATCATCCATCGTCGATGGCCATCCCTGTGTTGCGTGTCAGGGGCGGTTCAACAGAGTGCGGCGGCAAAGGTCAAGCGGATTCCGGGGATTTTGGCCATTGGCGCGGGGATTCATCGCAGGGGTCAGCCCTTGGCGCGGGCGATCCGGGGCACGGGGCCGAGTTTGGCGCGATGCGCCGCGATCCAGTCCGGCGTCGCCTCGAGCGGCATGGGGCGGGCGATACCAAAGCCCTGCACATGGGCGCAGCCCAGTTGCGCGAGCATGGCATGTTCGCCTGCCGTCTCGACCCCCTCGGCGAGGGTGCCAAGGCCAAGGCGGTCCGCCATCGACAGGATTGCCCCCACCATGCGCTGTTGGTCCGGGTCGCGGTCAATCGCGGTGACGTAGGAGCGGTCGATCTTGAGACGCTGGACGGCAAAGCGGCGGATGGTGGCAATCGAGGCGTGCCCGGTGCCGTAATCGTCAAGGTCGATGGGGCAGCCCATGCGCGCCAGCGCCGCGATATTGCGGGTGATGACGTCATCGGCAGAGGTGGCGACCACGGTTTCGAGCACCTCGATCACCAGCCGGTGCGCGGCCAGATCGCAGCGATCCAGTTCCCACGCGAATTTCTCCGGCAGAGTGGGATTGCGCAATTCCTCGGGAGAGAGGTTGAGGCCGACGCGCGGAATGTCGAGGCCGAGGTGATCCCAGGTTTGCAGGGCGCGCAGCGCATTGGCGAGCATGGCATCGCCCAGCACCTCCATCCGCCCCGAGGCAGCAAGGAGCGGCAGGAATTCCGCCGGAGCGATGAGCCCCGCCGTCGGATGCTGCCACCGCGCGAGCGCCTCGAACCCGGTGATCTGGCCGGTGTCGGTGCAGATCTGCGGCTGAAACCATGTGATGAGCCGCCTCTCTTGCAAGGCGGTCGTCACCTCCTCTGCGAGGGCGCGGGGCAGGGGCGCGGGCGCGGTCATGCCCCGGCCATAGGCGCGGATCGCCGAGGGGCCGTGGTGCTGCGCGTCGTGCAGGGCGGCGAGGCAGGCGTCATAGAGCGCCGGGGCGGTGCGCGCGGGGGCCTGTGCATCAAGGCAGAGACCTAGCGAGGCAGAGATATGCAGCGTGGCCGCATCAAGCGGGATCGGGTCAGTCAACGCCGCGCGCAGCCGTTCAGCGAGGGCCAGAAGCGGGCCGAGTGTGAGGCCCGGCATCGGGGCCAGGAGCACCCCAAGCCGCCCCGCGCCGAGATCGAAAAGCTGGTCCGCGGGCCGCAGCGTGCGCGCGAGGCGTTCAAGGCTCTGAACGATCACGCGGTCGGCGGTGGCGAGGCCGTGACGATCCGTCAGCGTCTGGAATTCGTCAATCTGCAGGAGGAGGCAGGCGGTGCGCGCGCGCCCCTGTCGCGCAGTGCCGAGGGTATCGGCGATGGCCTGTCGCATGGGCACGCTGCGCGCCGCCTCATCCGTCAGGGGCGGGGTTTGGCGCCGATCCGAGAGGGCAAGCGCCAGAAAAGCCAGTGGCAATGCCAGGATCAGCGCCGCAAGCCCGAACCAATGGGTCGCCAGCCCCGCCGCGCCGATCAGCGCCAGCGATTGTGGCCAATGGCCCGCGCGCAGCCGTGCCGCGATCCCTGCTATCCGCTCTTGCCCCGTTCTGACCATCAACCCTGTTCCCGCAATCTGGCGTTGAGCCTAGCGCGGCAGGAGTTAACGGAGTTTGGGCAATCCTTCGGGATTTGCGTCGGATTTTATCGATTCTGTGGTCAGGCCCATGAAATCGAAGAGTTTGGGATCAAGCAGATGCGAGGGCCGCGCGTTCATCAGGGCGCGGAACATGACCTGACGGCGACCTGGGCTGCGTGATTCCCAGCCGTCGAGGATCTGTTTGACCTGCTGGCGTTGCAGGCCGTCCTGTGATCCACACAGATCGCAGGGGATGATCGGATAGTTCATGGCGCGGGCAAACCGCTCGCAATCCTCTTCGGCGACATGGGCAAGCGGGCGATAGACGAAGAGATCGCCCTCTTCGTTCACCAGCTTGGGCGGCATGGTCGCGAGCCGCCCGCCGTGAAAGAGGTTCATGAAGAAGGTTTCGAGAATGTCGTCGCGGTGATGGCCGAGCACGACCGCCGTGCAGCCCTCTTCGCGGGCGATGCGGTAGAGATTGCCCCGGCGCAGGCGCGAGCAGAGCGCGCAATAGGTGCGCCCCTGCGGCACCTTGTCCACGACGATGGAATAGGTGTCCTGGTATTCGATGCGGTGGGGCACCTGCATGCGTTCGAGAAACTCGGGCAGGACGGTGGCCGGGAAACCGGGCTGGCCCTGATCGAGATTGCAGGCGAGCAACTCGACCGGCAGGAGACCGCGCCATTTGAGTTCGTAGAGCACGGCAAGCAGCGTGTAGCTGTCCTTGCCGCCCGAAAGACAGACCAGCCATTTGCCGCCGGGAGCAACCATGCCGTATTGCTCGATCGCCTCGCGGGTGTGGCGCACGATCCGTTTGCGCAGCTTTTTGAATTCGGTGCTGCTGGGCGCCCCGTGGAACAGCGGATGGATCTCTTCGGTCTCGTCTAGCATGGGCTGGCTTTAGGGGTTTTACGGGGGGCAGGCAAGGGGCTGGGTGGGGGCTGAGGGATTGCCGCCGGACCCTTTAAAAGGGTCCGGTTCGTTTTCTTTTCAAGAAAACGGGTCAGATGCCCTCACAACACCCGGTCGAAGAGTTGCGCGAGGAGGGGGTTGGGGAATTTGCGTTTGGCGGTGACGGCGTGGAAATGCTCGGTGAGGCCGACGCGATAGGCGGCCTCTTGCAGGAGGCCGGATTCCAGTTCGTTCTTGACCACGATGGGGGGCAGCACCGCAAGGCCGATGTCCTCGCGTGCGAGAAGGCGCATCATGGCCATGTCATCCACCTCGGCGGCCAGCACGGGGCGGACGGATAGGCGGGCGCAAAGCGCGTCAAAGCCCGCGCGCACGGGAGATTCGAGCGTGGGCACGATGATCGGATTGGCCGTGAGCAGCGCGGCAAGGCTATCGGCCGCGTCAATCCGGGCGGGGGTGCCGATCACGCTCACGGGTTGCTGGGCCACGGGATGCACGATGAAACTGGTCAGCGCATCGGCGCTGGGGGCCAGATTGGTGAGCACGACATCGAGGCTGAGTGCCTCGAGCCCCTGCAGCAATTCGATCGAGGTGCCGGAGCGCAGGACAAGCTCGATCTGGGGCTGGCCAAGGAGAGGGCGCAGAAACTCGATCTGGAAGTTGCGCGACAGCGTGGCGAGCGCGCCCACGCGCAGCACCTGTTGCGCATGGCCGGTCTGGCGCAGCGTGGCGATGAGTTCCTGCCCCGCGCCAAAGATGGTTTCGGCGTAGTCGAGCGTGATGCGCCCGGCCTCGGTCAGGTGCAATTGGCGATTGCGCCGCTCGAACACCGGTTGGCCCAGACGATCCTCGAGCTTGCGGATCTGCACCGAGAGGGCGGATTGCGAGAGATTGAGGCGCGCCGCGGTGCGGGTGAGGTTCCCGTCGCGGGCGACCTCCCAGAAATAGCGCAGGTGGTTGTAGTTCATTTCGGTCATATCGTTCTATATAAAAGAAGGATTTGTTTGGAACAATGAATTTTTATTATGTTCCGGGCTTGGCTATCACCGGGCAACCCAAGTTTCGCCCCCGGAGGTTTCATGCTGATCCATCTGTTCCCCCTGCTCGCACCTGTCGTTCTGATCGCAGTGGCGGTCGTGATCCAATTGCGCCGCGAGATGGTCCAGAGCCGCGCCGCAAGGTGGGGCGAGGTGGCCGCGCTGATGGCGCTCTTTCTGGCCTTGGCGATGCCTGTGATCCTGATCGGTGCAGGGGCGGGCGACGGCGCCTTGCCGGGGGTGCTGGGCCATGTCATCGCGGTACGGGTGGATGTGGTCAGCGCCGTGATGCTGGTGCTGGTGGCCGTTATCGGATGGGTCGTGGCGCGCTATGCGCGGACCTATCTGGATGGCGAACCGGGGCAACGGCGCTTTGCGGTCTGGCTGTTGGCGACGCTGGCGGCGGTTCAGATCCTCGTGCTGTCGGGTTCGGTCGTGCAATTCGTCGGGGCCTGGATTGCCACAAGCCTCTGTCTGCACCGCCTGCTGCTGTTCTACCCCGAGCGGATCGGGGCACAGCGCGCGGCCTACAAGAAATTCGTGACCGCACGGCTGGGCGATGCCGCGCTGATCGGGGCGGCTGTGCTGTTGGTCCTGGCCTATGGCACAACCCAGATCGCGGGGATCCTGAGTGCCGCGCGTCTGGGTGAAGGTGGCGGGATGGCCGCCACGGCGGCCGGGCTCTTGGCGCTGGCGGCGCTCTTGAAATCGGCGCAATTCCCGAGCCATGGCTGGCTGACCGAGGTGATGGAGGCGCCGACGCCGGTCTCGGCGCTGTTGCATGCGGGGGTGGTGAATGGCGGCGGGTTTCTCTTGATCCGCTTTGCCGATGTCATGCTCTTGTCGCCGCTGGTTCTGGCCGTGCTGGTGGGGATCGGTGGGTTTACCGCGCTCTTTGGCGGGGTGGTGATGCTGACGCAACCGACGGTCAAGGTCTCGCTGGCGTGGTCCACCGTGTCGCAGATGGGGTTCATGATCCTGCAATGCGGTCTCGCGCTCTTTCCGCTCGCCTTGCTGCATATCGTGGCGCATTCGCTCTACAAGGCGCATGCGTTCCTGTCGGCGGGCGGTGCGGTCGAGCGGGTGGCGGCGCAGCGGCGGCCGGGGCCGGTGGCGGTGCCGGGCCTGCGGTCTGTGGCGCGCGCCTTTGGTCTGGCGATCACGATCTATGGGTTGGTTTACCTCGCCTCGGGGGCGCTCATCGGCTTTGGCGCGAAATCGCCGCAGGCGGTGGCGCTGGGCGCGATCCTGATCTTTGGGGTGGCCTATCTCTTGGCGCAGGGCCTTGCGGATGCGGCCCCGCGCGCGCTCACACGGCGCACGGCGCAGATGTCGGTGCTGGCCACATTGGCCTATCTGGCGCTGCAACGGGGATCGGAATGGCTGACCTCGGGTGTCTTGCCACCCGCACCGGCGGCGGGGCCGCTCGAATGGGCGCTGATCATTCTGGCGCTGGTCAGTTTCGGCGCGGTGGCGGTGGCGCAATCGACCCTGCCGCTCTGGGCGCATCATCCGGCGGCGCAGGGGCTGCGGGTTCATATCACCAACGGGTTTTACATCAACGCCGTCGAGGACCGCCTGCTGCGTGTCTGGTCGCGGCCACGGGCACGCAAGGGAGCGGCATCATGAAGATCGAAACGCACGCCGGGTTTACCGGCCCCCATCTGGAACTGATCGCCCTGTCCGAGAAGGTGAGCCGCGTCCTTCCGCCCCTCTGGCCGCTGGAGGCGACCGTTGCGGTCAATCCCTTCCTTGGCCAGACGGGGCAGAGCCTGTCGCAGGTTTCGGCGCTGTTGGGGCGGATTGGCGGGATGCGGGTGACAATGCCGAATGCCTGGTATCGCGCGCGGATCGCGGATGGGCGGATCACCGATGCCGACCTTGAGGCGGCGCTGGCAGAGGCCCCGGCGGGCGCGCCTGCGACGGTGGCGGCGTTGAAAGCTGCCGCCGAGGCCGAGGATGGCACGCCCGAGGCCTTGCCCACGATCGCGCATCTGGCGCAGGCGGTGTCGGGCGTGGATTGGCCGGGGCTGATCGAGGCGCGCATCGGGGCCTGGGCGGCGGGCTATTTCGATGCCGGTCAAGCGCTCTGGCAGGTGACGGCGGGGCGCGGGGCCTATGAAAGCTGGCAGATCTTTGCCAGCCGGGATCTGACGCCGGAAATCTCGGGTCTGGCCGGGTTCGCGGCGCATGTGGCGACACAGCCGGGACGGGCAAGGGTGGCACTGTCGCTGGCCTGCGATGCCCTGGGGCTGAAGGCGGCGGCGGCGGAAAGCTATTTTCACCAGCTTTTGCTGGGGCTTGGTGGCTGGGCGCAACTGGCGCGGCAGCGGCTATGGCAAGCCGAGATGGACGGGCGGGCAGAACCGATCACCACCGATCTCTTGACCATCCGGGTGATCTGGGACGCGGCGCTATGGGCGCAATATGGCGACCGTATCGCGGAACGCTGGGCCGAAATCCGCGCCACCCACGCCACCCCGCCGCGCGCTACGGCGGCGCAGATGGCCGCCTGCGTGCTGCAAGACGCGGCAGAGCGGGCGGCGCAGCGCGATCTGGCCGGGATTCTGGAGGCGGCAGCGCCGGAACGGGCCGGGGCACGGCCGCAGCTTCAGGCGGCGTTCTGCATCGACGTGCGGTCAGAGGTGTTCCGGCGTGCGCTCGAAAGCCTTGATCCCGGTATTCAGACCCTTGGTTTTGCCGGGTTCTTTGGCCTGGCCCATGCGCATCGGGATTTCGCATCCGATGTGAGCGAGGCGCGGTTACCGGTGTTGCTTGCGCCGAAACTGTGGAGCACGGCCACTGCCCCGAGTGCTGTGGAGTCGGATCAGGCGGCACGGTTCGGGGCGCGGGCGGCGCGGGCCTGGGGGCGGTTCAAGCTGGCGGCGGTGTCGTCCTTTGCCTTTGTCGAGGCGACGGGGCCGGTCTATCTGGGCAAGCTCTTGCGCGATGCGCTGGGGGTCGTGCCACGCGCGACCGAGGCCCCTGCGCCGCAGTTCAGCGCCGAATTCACCCTGCCCGAGCGGATTGCGACGGCGGCGGCCATCCTGCGGGCGATGTCGCTGACACAAGAATTCGCGCCCGTGGTGCTGTTGGTCGGGCATGGGGCAAGCGTGGTCAACAATCCGCATGCCAGCGCGCTGCACTGCGGGGCCTGTGGCGGCTACCGGGGCGACGCCAATGCACGGCTTTTGGCGGGGTTGCTGAACGATGCCGAGGTGCGCGCGGGGCTGGCGGCAGAAGGCATCGCCATTCCGCATGACACGGTTTTCCTTGGCGCGTTGCACGACACGACCACGGATGCGGTGACGCTCTATGCGCAAGACCCCGGGTGTGCGGTGTCGCCCGATCTGCTGCGGCGTGCGCGCGCATGGCTGCAAGAGGCGGGGGCGCTGGCCCGCGCGGAGCGGGCCTTGCGTCTGCCGCGAGCGGGCACCGGCGATGCGGTTGCGGCGCGCAGCACCGATTGGGCCGAAACCCGGCCTGAATGGGGGCTGGCGGGGTGCAGGGCCTTTGTTGCCGCGCCGCGCCATGTCACGCGGGGCAAGCCGTTGGGGGGCCGCGCCTTTCTGCATGACTATGACTGGCGGCAGGACGAGGGCTTTGGAGTGCTGGAATTGATCCTGACCGCGCCGGTGGTGGTGGCAAGCTGGATCAGCCTGCAATATTACGGATCGGTGGTGGCTGCGGAGGTGTTTGGCGCGGGCAACAAGCTCTTGCACAATGTCACCGGCGGGGTTGGTGTGGTCGAGGGCAATGGCGGTGCCTTGCGGGTGGGCTTGCCCTGGCAATCTGTGCATGACGGGACGGACTTTGTGCATGAGCCGCTGCGCCTGACGGTCTGCGTGGCGGCCCCGGCGGAGGCTGTGACGGATATTCTGGCACGGCATCCCGATCTGCGCGCGCTGTTCGACAATGGCTGGCTGCATCTGATGTTGCTCGATGACGCGGGGCGGATCGCGGCGCGCTATCGGGGGGATCTGACGTGGCAGGGCAGCGGCGATCGGCCGGGAGAGCGCAAGGCAGCCTGAGCGCGTCCGGGGAAAGGATTGCAGCACCGAAGGCAGCGCAGTAAGACGGAAGGGACAGCGGCTGGTCTGGCCGTTGTCCTGACCCGCAATCCCCGGACAGGATGTCCGGCCGGACAGAAGGCCGCTGCCATGCCCGTTTCGCCCCCTGACATGCTGGCGCTTCTGGCAGAGCTTGCGCGGTTTCTCGGGCATCCGCAGCCCGATCAGACCGGCGCGCCATCGCTGGACCTCGGTGCGCAGCTACAGGCCGCGCAAGCCTGGCTCTGCCAGCAAGAGGCCGATGACGCGGGCGCATTGGCGGATTTCATCGGCGCGCTGGGGGTGCGGTTGGCGCAGGACGGGCTCAAGGGCCGGATCACCGCGCAGGCCGCGCAATTCGAGCTTTTGACCCTGCGCGCCGCGCGCGCGGCGGAAGAGACCGAGAGGCTCTCGGGGAAGGCGCAGGCACTCAACCTGCTGTTTGCACAGGCGCTGGCCGATCTGCCGCAAGACCGGCAAGCCGTGCTTTTCTCGTCCAGGGATTATCTGGAGCAGAACCCCGATGTGGCGGCGGCCGGGGTTGACCCTCTTGCGCATTACTTGACAGGCGGGGCGGCAGAGGGGCGCGCGCCGCAACGGATGGATGAGACAGGCGAAGGTCTGATGACACTGGTCGAGACCTGCCCGCCGCCAAGGTTCTGTCGCGACATGCCTGCGACCGTACGGGCAGAGGCGCTGGCACTCTTGGGGCAGCAAAGACCGAAGGTCAGCGTGATCCTGCCCACGTGGAACCGGGCGCAATCGGTGGCGACGGCGGTCGCCTCGGCGCTCTTGCAATCCTATGCGCCCAAGGAGGTCATCGTGATCGACGATGGCAGCCAGGACGCGACGGTCGCCTTGTTGCAGCAGCGGTTTCCCGAGCCTGTGGCGGCGGGGCGTCTCGTGATCGTCACGCAGGAAAACGCAGGCGTATCGGCGGCACGCAATGCCGGTCTGGCGCAGGCGCGGGGTGATGTGATCGCCTATCTCGACAGTGACAATCACTGGGACTCGGATCATCTGCTCTATGCGGTGGGCGGGTTGCTGGCGGTGCCGGAGGCGCAGAGCGCCTATACCGCGATCTGTCGCCACAACCTCTCGCAAGGATGGAGCGATGTTCTGTTTCAGCGCTTTGATTGGGCGCAGTTGGCCGAGGAAAATTTCATCGACCTGAACAGTTTCGTGCATCGGCGCGCGCTGGTCGAGACGCTGGGCGGGTTTGACACGGCGTTGACGCGGCTGGTGGATTGGGACCTGATCCTGCGTTTTGCGGCCGGGTCGGCACCCGTTGCCCTGCCGGTCATCACGGGGCATCACGTGGTGGACAGTCTTGGCCTTGACAACATCACCACGCGCGAGGCGTTGGGGCCGAACCTGGCCCGTATCCGTGCCAAGCACGGCAGCATTCCGGAGGTCACGTGAGCGAGCCAGAGGATGAAAGCGCGCGGGCCATCGCCGCGCTGCGCGCCCAGAACCGGCTGTTGCTGGAGCAGGTCGAGGCCCTGCGCGCGGCACTGGCCACGCGCGAGGACGAAATTACCCGGCTGAGTGCGCGGTTGCTGGATCGTGAGAGCGAGCCTCCCGCGCCCCACGGTCTCTTGGCGCGGTTGCGCCCCCGGTGGCGGTGATCCATGCGGCCAAAGGTTGATCCCGAGGCGGTGGCGCGGCTGCGCCGATCCCCGTGGTTCGATGCGGCGTGGTATGCGCGCACCTATGCGGATGTGGCGCGTCTGCCGCTGGACCCGGCGACGCATTATGCCTGGCTCGGGGCCTATCTGGCGCGTGATCCGGGGCCGCAATTCGCGGCGCGCGCCTATCTTGCGGCCAATCCCGATGTCGCGGCGGCAGGGCTTGACCCGCTGACCCATTACCAGAGCGCCGGGCGGGCCGAGGGGCGTGCGGCGCATCCCGGCGCTGGGCCTGCGCGCGCGCCTGCCGCGTTGCGGCGGTTCAAGCATCTGCGCGATTTGCTGGAAACCGGCGGGCTTGACGCAGGGCCGCGCGCGGCCCTGGCAGAGATGGCCATGGGAGAGGCGGACCCCGAGGCCGCCGCCGGTGCGGCCGAGGCGCTGGGCCTCATGGCCTTGCATCGGGGCGAGGTCGCCGAGGCGCGGGCCTGGTTGACACGCCGCCAGGAGATTTCGGGCGCGGCGCTGGCGCGACTGGCGCCGGTGATGGCGATTGCGGCGGCGCGGGATGGGGATAGAGCGGCGGCAGAAACCCTGGCCGCGCAGGCGCCAGCCTCGCCGGGGCTGCATCTGGCGCGGATCTGGTGGGCGGGGACCGAGGCCGAGGCGCTGGCCTCTCTCAACGCTGCGCTGGGGCTGGCCGGTCATGCGCCCGTGGCGCTGGCGGACGGGGCGGGGGCGCTGATGGATCGGCTGATCCCGGCGACACCGGGCGGCGGGGGGGCCGCGCAAGGCCCGCTGGTCAGCGTGCTGATGGCCGCGCATGACAGTGCGGCGACGATTGAAACCGCGCTCCGGGCGATGCAGGCGCAAAGCTGGCGGGCGTTCGAGCTGTTGGTGATCGACGACGCGAGCACGGATGCCACGGCTGACATCGTGGCCGCCCATGCCGCGCGCGATCCGCGTATCCGCCTGATCCGGCTGGCGCAGAACCGGGGGGCTTATGGTGCGCGCAATGCAGGGCTGGCCGAGGCGCGGGGCCGGTTCGTGACGCTGCATGATGCCGATGACTGGTCGCATCCTGACCGGCTGCGGCATCAGGTGGAATTTCTGCTGAGCAATCCCGGCCATGTCGGCTGTCTGAGCCAACAGGCGCGGTGCATGCCCGATCTGCGCCCCTGTCGCTGGACCGGCACCGGCGCGCTGATTTTCGAGAACATGACCTCGCTCATGCTGCCCACCGATCTGGTGCGCGACTGTCTGGGGGGGTGGGACGCGGTGCGCGTCTCTGCCGATAGCGAGCTTTTGCGCCGGGTGCGGCATCTCTTTGGCGAGAGCGCGGTGGCCATGCCCGAGACCGGCCCCCTTGCCCTGCAACGCGCGAGCGGGGGAAGTGCGACGGGGGAGGGGGCCACCGGCATGGACTGGTTCTATTACGGGGTGCGGCGCGAATATTACGAGGCGCAGCGGCACCATCACGCGCGCGCCCTGCATCTGTGGTATCGGCCCGGTGGCGCACGACCCTTTCCCGCCCCTGCGCGGCTCTGCTCCGGGGGGGCTGAGGTGACATGCGACCGGGTTTACGCGGGGCTGATGACCATGCGGGATGCGGGGGTGACGCAATTGCTGGACTGGTTGGAAGAGGACCGCGCGGCGGGGCGCAGGGCAGCTCTGGTACCGCTCTATGATCTGTCGATGTCTGAGGAGGCTGGGCTGTCGCTGCACCCATCCTTGCGGGATATTGTGGATGGCGTGGCGGTGCGGGTGCTTTGCCATGGCGAGGTGGTGCGCTGCGCCCGGTATCGCCGTCTGCCCGGACAGGCCGTGACCGAGCCGCATCGCTATCTGCCAGTTATTCTGGAAAAGGACCAAACCGTGCTGTCACCGGGCGCGGTGCCAGCGCAGGAAGTGACGGAGACGCCTTAGGGCGTGTTGCGCCCCGTCGAAAACGCACCCGTCTCGGGCTTGACCCGGGGCCTCGATGAGGCGGTGCAGAGACCCCGGCTCGGGGGCCGGGGCGATGTGACCCGGATCAGATGCAGCCCGCTCTAGAGGAATGTGAAATCGTCCACTGTGAGTTGCGCGGCGGTGATGTCCTCGACGAGGA
>NZ_CAXAUM010000006.1:0-209513 GCF_963972555.1 uncultured Roseovarius sp. | reverse complement strand
GATTTAGGTTCTGGCGCCGCAAGGCGTGGGGGTTCAAGTCCCTCCACCCGCACCAACAGACTGGCGAAATGACGCCGGATTCCCCTTGCACGTTGGCGGGGGCCTCAATAGAACACGCGTGATTTTGACCGCCGCGGACGCCTCCGCGGCCCGATGCATATGAGAGGACGAAAATGCAGGTCACCGAGACCCTGAACGAAGGGCTGAAGCGCGGCTACAAGATGATCTTGTCGGCCAAGGATCTGGACGAGAAGGTAAACGCCAAGCTCAAGGAGGCCCAGCCGGATATCGAGATCAAAGGGTTCCGCAAGGGCAAGGTGCCGCTTCCGCTCTTGAAAAAGCAGTTTGGCCAGCGCGTGCTGGGCGAAGCCATGCAAGAGAGCGTCGATGACGCGATGAAGGCGCATTTCGAGGCCAAGGGCGAACGCCCGGCGTTCGAGCCTGACGTCAAGATGGCCAATCAGGAATGGAAAGAAGGCGACGATGTCGAAATCGTGCTGAGCTACGAAGCTCTGCCTGCGATTCCCGATGTTGACCTCAAGTCGATCAAGCTGGAGCGTCTGGTCGCCAAGGCCGACGATGCGGCGGTTGACGAAGCGCTGAAGAACCTTGCCGAGAATGCGCAGGATTTCAAGGACCGCAAGAAAGGCTCCAAGTCCAAGGATGGCGATCAGGTTGTGATCGACTTTGTTGGCAAGGTCGATGGCGAAGCCTTTGACGGCGGCAGCGCCGAGGATTATCCGCTGGTTCTGGGCTCAGGCAGCTTTATCCCCGGTTTTGAAGAGCAGCTTGTCGGCGTCAAGGTCGAAGAGGTCAAAGCCGTGACCGTGACCTTCCCCGAGCAATATCAGGCTGCGCATCTTGCCGGCAAGGAGGCTGTGTTCGATTGCACCGTCAAGGCCGTCAAAGAGCCGGTGGCCGCCGAAGTCAACGATGAGTTGGCGCAAAAATATGGGGCCGAGGATCTGGCCGCGCTCAAGACGCAAATCGCTGAGCGTCTGGAAATGGAATATGCCGGGGCCGCACGTGCGATCCTCAAGCGTCATGTTCTGGATCAACTGGATGAGAAGGTCAGCTTTGACCTGCCGCCGACCATGGTCGAAACCGAGGCCAAGCAGATCGCGCATCAGCTTTGGCACGAGGAGAACCCGGACGTTCAAGGCCATGATCATCCCGAGATCGACGTGACCGAAGAGCACACCAAGCTTGCCGAGCGCCGCGTGCGCCTTGGTCTCTTGCTGGCGGACCTGGGTCAGAAGGCGGATGTGGAGGTCACGGATGCTGAAATGACGCAAGCGGTGATGAACCAGGCGCGCCAGTATCCGGGGCATGAGCGGGAGTTCTTTGAATTCGTGCAGAAGAACCCGCAAATGCGTCAGCAATTGCGCGCCCCCATCTTCGAGGACAAGGTCATCGATTATGTGGTCGAGCTGGCCGATGTGAGTGAAAAAGAGTTGTCCAAGGAAGAATTGGAAAAAGCGATCGAGGCGATGAACGACGAGTGATCGTCAGGCAACCCGCCAAAAAATGAAGGGCCGCCCCGGGGAGAAGTGGGGCGGCCCTTTTCGTTCGAGCGCATGTGACATGGGCGACAGTGCCGGTCGCCGGTCAGGATTGCGCGCCCCTGGGGGTCAGGCGCGCTGATCCATGCGCGAACGAATCTTGTCCTCGAGTGCCGCCTTGAGGCGCAGAGCGGCAACACGCTCTTTTTCCGAGGTGGCTGCGGTAATCTGCTCGTCGCAATATTGCTCAAGCGGCGTTTTGGGAGTGGCAATGCGAGCAATCGCCGGAAGGGCAAGAGCCGCCTCATCGCTGATAAAAACGTCGCCCTCAACTCCGCCAAAGGCGCGGATGCGATTAATCCGCTCTTCCGTGCAATCCAGAAGGGCCGCGAGTGCGGGCACCTTGCCCATATCGGCTGTCTTGCCGACATAGTCATAGGGTGCATTGCCCGAGCGTTTCAGAACCCGGTCCATCACCGGATCAATTACGGTTACGATATCTGATACACCGGCGCGCTTTGCTGCCTCGAGCGAGGCGATCATCAACTCGCAGGTTGCGTATGAGACCGAATTGCGGTCCCGCCCCCGTCCAAGACGGCGCGTGTCCACGCAAAAGCGGGTGGATTCCCACAAGGTCGCGCTGCGCAAGGGCGGCTCGCCATCGAGAATATCGGCAAAGACATCGGCCAACATATGCGGACCGGTGGTCTGAAGTGCGCGCACGCAAGAGACGACATTCCCCTCATCGTCGAGCCCTACGGCGTAAGCCGGGTTCAGATCATCGAACAGGTCCCGCTCGCGTCCATCTTTTACTTCAACCTGCCACCCGAGTCGGTCCCCAAAGACCCGTGCGCGCAGTTTGAACATCTCGTCCAGCACATGGCCGAACCTGTCTTTGTTAATGGCATCAATTACCAAAATCATTGTGTCGTCTCCCCAAAAGTGGCGTATCCCGTGTGAGTGGTGCTTTTCGCAATTCAGAGGTTAGTAAAATTGGGGGATTATACTATTGGGGAAATCCCGTATCGCCGCACACGACTGCTCACCAACCCGTGACAACCTCTTTGGAAATACGTAAAATTTCGGATATCTGATCAAAAGCCCGCCCAGGTCAGCGCGGGTAGATCAAACCGAGATTGATCGCGCGGCCAATCGCCTGTGGCGTTGTCAACGCATTGAGTTTCTGACGCGCAGACCGCAGGTGCACTTCGACGGTGCGATGCGAAATGGACAGGATATCGCCGATGTCCTGTTGGGATTTCCCGGCGGCCGTCCATTGCAGGATTTCAATCTCGCGAGTCGAGAGAGAGGGGGTATTGAGCATCCTTGTCAGAGGATCAGCCTGGATCACCATGTCATGCATATACACTGCTGCCGACTGGAGATCACCAATGATCCCCGAGATGAGCAGGTGCCACTCGCGTTCAGAGCAATCACGATTGATGCTGAGACCGCCGACATCACCGTAGGGGCCGTGAATGGGAATCGTCAGCCCCCGATCCGAGATCCCAAAGTCACGGGCAGCCCGAAAGATGGTTTGAAATTCGGCCCCCCGCTCCAGTCTGTTCCAGTCCACCGGAGCGATGCTGTGACGGGCCTTGAGCAGGGTCGGGTCGATCTCGTAGTACTTGTTCTGGAGATAGTGAGATGTCCAGTCCGCACCATAGGTCATATGACCATGTGTGGCCCCGCTGATCGGGTTCATGCCGGCATAGGCAACGTGATCAAGTTCGAACCTATTGCGCAAATCGTCAAGAAACTGCCGGAACGGATCCAACTGAGCCATTTACCGCGTCCCCCTTTTATGGGTGGGCGGGCTGGTTGGTAAGGCCACCAAGAGAAAGGACATGCGCGTCAGATACCCGGCGCCTCCGCTCATAGGTTGGATCGCAAGACAGCCGACTCCAAGAGCATGCCACCGCTGGTGGCGGTGTAGGGTCAAATTCTGGATAAGCGGGGTTTCCATGTTGAGCAGGCCCAGGTGATATGGCGACAGGGGAACTGGTTGGTCCCACAATTTACGTCAGAAGCGAGCGAGACGGTGGGGTTACAGCACGAGAACCGCAAGGAAAGAAACCACTAGGAGGACAGAAAACTCGAATTTAAAGCCAAGCGTAACATTGCAAGACGCGTCTTGTCGACCGCGATGTCACAAAACAATGCCGCGCAGGAGACTGCGCGGCACGTTTTTCAGAACAATTGCCGATATCAGGCGTTATTGTCGCGACGATCCGAATAGTCATCCTCGTCGCCTGCGGCGCCGCCGATGTCGTCAAACAGTTCCGCGATCTCAAAATCAGCGGCCTGATCGGCCTCGGCGGCAGCATCTTGGATGCTCTTGCCAGAGGCTTGCAGGGCCGCTTCTTCGACCGAGCGTGCAACGTTCAACTGGATCGTGGCCACGACCTCGGGGTGCAGCGTCACGAGGACGTCATGCAGACCAAGATCCTTGATCGGACGGGTCAGGGCAACCTGCTTGCGCTCGACGGTAAAGCCATTCTCGGTCGCGGCTTCTGCCGCGTCGCGGGTGCTGACCGAGCCGTAGAGCGCACCGCTGTCAGATGCCTGACGGATGACGATGAACTGCTGACCGTTCAGCTTGTCCGCCATGGCTTCGGCTTCTTTGCGGGTTTCAAGGTTCTGGGCCTCAAGCTGGGCTTTGCGGGCGGCGAAATCGGAAATGTTCTTTTCCGACGCGGACAGCGCCTTGCCCTGCGGCAGCAGGTAGTTGCGGGCAAAGCCGGGCTTGACGTCGACGACATCGCCCATCTGGCCAAGCTTGGCAACGCGTTCAAGAAGGATCACTTGCATTTGAGGTCTCCTTATTTCACGGCATAGGGCAGAAGGGCGAGGAAACGGGCACGCTTGATGGCGCGCGCGAGTTCACGCTGCTTCTTGGCCGAAACGGCGGTGATGCGCGACGGCACGATCTTGCCACGCTCGGAAATGTAGCGCTGCAGCAGACGCGTGTCCTTGTAGTCGATCTTGGGCGCGCTATCGCCCGAGAACGGACAGACCTTGCGGCGACGGAAAAACGGTTTTGTAGCCATGGTTTATGCTCCTTGTCTCAGGGGATGGATCAGCGACGTTCGCGGCGTTCGCCACGGTCGGGGCGGTCCCCACGGTCGGGCCGGTCGCCACGATCAGGGCGGTCGCCACGGTCGCCGCGCTCGTCACGCTTCTGCATCTGGACAGAGGGGCCTTCTTCATGCGCGTCGACCTTGACGGTGAGCACACGCATCACGTCGTCATGCAGACGCATCAGGCGTTCCATCTCCTGCACAGCGCTTGAGGGCGCATCGCTCTTGAGAAAGGCATAGTGGCCTTTGCGGTTCTTGTTGATCTTGTAGGCCATCGTCTTGACGCCCCAATACTCGTGCTCGACGAGTGTGCCACCGTTCTCGGTCAGCACGGCACCAAAATGTTCGATCAGCCCTTCAGCTTGCGCGCTGGACAGGTCCTGACGCGCGATCATCACATGCTCATAAAGCGGCATGTTCACTCCATTTCTATCAAGGCGCATTTCATAGGACGGGCTTTGGATCTTTCGCGCCCCATCCACGAGAGACTGCGCGGTTCATAACGATTGCGAAAGATTGGGCGCGTATACATGGCCCTGCGGGTCGGCGCAAGGCGCTTTGATCCAGCCCGCAGAATGCCGCCGACTTGCCGCAATGCGGACGAATTTGGCGGGCAGGTTGGTCGTGTTCGAGGTGAAAAGGAGTATGACCATGGTTGCCCTGCCGGATTTTGAGCGCGAGTTCACGCATGCACCGTTCGATTACCACGAGACCACCGGCCATGCTTTGCCAGAGGCCCCGGCACTCGATCTTGGTCGCGCCACGCAGACCTTGTGCGGCAGTGCGCTGATCTTTTCGGCTTTTGGCCTCTGGCTGGTGTCGGCTGGCGCGCAGGACTCCGCGATGATGATGATCAAGCTGCTGTTCTTCGTGACGCTGCTCTTTGGGGGTCTGATGTGCCTGAGCCGCGCGCGTTCGGGTCAGACAGGACCCGAGATTCAGGTCGACGTGATGAACCGCCGCCTGCATGTGATCGCCCCTGTTGCGGGTGGGCGGGTGGCGCGCGTCGCAGTGCATGACCTCGACACGCTGTCGGAACTCTCGATGCGGGACCGGGTGCTGACGGCGCGTGATGCCGCCGGTCGTCAGATTGTCGCGATGAAGATCGAGGATCGCGCCACGGCCAAGGCCCTGCGCCTTGCCTTGGGCTTTCCTGCCTGAGCCGGGCAGGTATCACGCGCTACTGCGGCAGGTGTTCGCCAATCCACAGAGGTTGTTTGAAACTACGGGATTGTGATTTGGACCCGGAGCGCCAAATGTGATCATGTACGTCACATTTCACTCTCTGGAAGTTTCCGATGAAGAATATCCTGCTCGCCACGGCGCTTGCGTTCACCGCGACCGGCGCTGTTGCTGCCCCTGAAAAATACGAGCTGGACCCCAGCCACAGCCAAGTTGTGTTTTCCTACAATCACTTGGGCTTTTCCACCACCCATGGCATGTTTTCTGGCTTTGCTGGTGAGATCATGTTCGATGCCGAAGATCCGGCCGCGTCTTCGGTCAACGTGTCGATGCCGGTGATGTCGATGTTCACCGGCTGGGAAAAGCGCGAAGAGCATTTCATGTCTGAGGATTTCTTTGGCGCGACCGAAGGCGATATGGTCACCTTTACCTCAACCGGGATCGAGGTCACGGGCGACACCACCGCCAAGATCAGCGGCGATCTGACCATGAACGGCGTGACAAAATCTGTCGTGCTGGATGCCCGCCTCAATCAAAAGGCGGATGCGCACCCGATGAACAACAAGCCGTGGCTTGGGTTTGACGCCACCACAACGCTGTTGCGCTCGGATTTTGGCGTGGACAAATTCACCCCCTTCGTCAGCGACGAGGTCGAGGTGCAGATTTCGATCGAAGCTGGCAAAGCCGAATAAGCTTCTGTGAGAGAGGAATAAGGGCCGTCCGCACGCTGCGGGCGGCCCGTTTTCATGGCGGGATCAGGTGCCGTAGGCGCGGCCGCGGCCCATCACATCCTCTGCCGCAAGAACCAGCGCATCGGCGATCAGATCGAGATCGGCGCGGGTCAGGCGCGCGGGCAGGCGGGTATCGCAGGCGCGCATCAACATGGCGCGAGTCTGCGGCAGAACCGGGGCCGCACCGGGCAAGAACCGCCAGTTCCAGAACGCTCGGGCATTGTCGGTGCTCAGGCCAAATACCTGCACCTTGACGCCGCGCGCCGCCGCGGCCTGGGCAAAGGCGCGGGTATCCTCTTCGGTCATTCCCACCAGATTGAACTGGATCGAATCCGGGGCGCGCTCTTCGGGGGGGAGTTTGGCGGGAACGCTCATCCAAGGCGAGGTATCGAGCCGCGCCGCGACATAATCGTGATTGGCCCGCCCGTCGCGCACGCGCCGCTCCACCTCTGCCAATTGCGGACGGATAATGGCCGCCGACAGATTGTTGAGCCGCAGATTATAGAGCGGAAGCTGGTTCTGAGCGCGCGCGAACGCTGCTTCAAGCTCTGCATCGGGCGCGCTCAGGTGTTTGGCCCAGTTGTGTTCATAGGCGCCGGACATGATGACCGCGCGGGCGATGAGATCGGCGTCGTCGCTGACCATGATCCCGCCTTCACCGGCATTGACCAGCTTGTAGGATTGAAAGCTGAAACAGCCGATCTTGCCGATGGTGCCGATGTTGCGCCCGCCCCAGGTCGTGCCGAGCGAATGCGCCGCATCCTCGATCACCGGAATGCCGCGTGCGTCGCAGAGGTCCATGATGGCATCCATATCCGATGTATGGCCGCGCATATGGCTGATGATCACGGCCTGCACCGTATCCAGTCGAGATGTGAAGTCCGCAATGTCTATCCGGTAATTCTCGCCCACCTCGCACAGCACGGGCAGACAATCGGCATGCAGCACCGAAGAGGGCACGGCAGCAAAGGTGAAGCCGGGGATCAACACCCGCGCATCGCGCGGCAGGCCCAGTGCCTTGAGCGACAGGAACAAGGCCGCAGAACAGGATGACACAGCCAGCGCATATTTCGTGCCCAGCAATGCGGCAAACTCCTGTTCCAACAGCGTCACCGGGGCGTTCTCCGGGGCCGTGTAGCGGAAGAGATCGCCCGATTGCAGCATCCGGTCGATCTCCGCACGGGCGGCCTCGGGGATGGGTTCCGCGTCATAGACATTGGGGGCAAGCGCCATATTTTCGGATTTCCTGAAGTTAGATTTCGGTTTTCCGGAACATATAGGCGTGAATTGTGACAGTTTGTCAAAGGAAACCCAGCTGATACCGGGGCAAAGGGCAGAATTACGCTGAAATGGGCGGGGTCAAAGACCGAGACGGTCGCGCAGCGAAAACCAAGTCATCGCCAGCACCAGAAGCGGGCTGCGCAGCGCGGCGCCCCCCGGAAAGGCCGGCGCAGGCACCCGCGCCATGCAGTCAAAGCCCGATGCCTCGCCGCGCAGGGCCTCGGCCATCAGGCGGCCTGCATGTGTGGCGGTGCCCACACCATGCCCGGAATAGCCCGAGGCAGACAGGATATTGGGGGCAAGGCGCGCCAGATAGGGCATCCGCCGCAGAGTGATCGCCAGCGTGCCGCCCCATGCATACTCAAGCGCAACATCCTGTAAATGCGGAAAAATCTCGAGCATCGGTTTGCGGACGGTGGCGCGAATATCCTTGGGAAAGCGATAGCCATAGCTTTCGCCGCCGCCAAAGAGCAGGCGCTTGTCATGGCTGAGGCGAAAGTAATTGACCACGAATTTCGTATCGGCCACCGCGACATCCCGCGTCAGAACGCGGGCGGCGTCATCGCCCAGTGGCTCTGTCGCCACGATGAAATTGTTGATCGGCATCACCCGCGCGGCGACTTTGCGATCAAGGCCGCCGAGATAGCCGTTGCAGGCCAGAATAAGGTGATCCGCCTCGACCGCGCCTGCATCCGTGGCCACGCGCAGCTTGGGGCCGCGCGTGATCTGATGCACCGCTGATCCTTCGTGGATACGCACCCCTGCCGCCGCTGCCGCACGCGCAAGGCCAAGCGCATAGGCCAGAGGATGCAGATGCGCGGCCCCCATATCCAGCGTGCCACCGTGATAGGCGGGTGAGGGGCAGAGCGTTGCAAAGCCCTCGGCATCCAGCTTTTCGATCTGATCATAGCCATAGCGATTGGCCAGATGATCGGCATAGGCATGCTCTGCCGCCATTTCGCGCGCCGTAAAACAGGCATGCGCCACACCCGGTTTCAGGTAACAGTCGATGCCATGGCGCGCCACCAGCGACTTGACCAGATCCTTGGCTTCTTCCGCCAGCCGCCACAGATGCGCGGCATCATCCGCGCCCACCAGCCGCTCGAGCGCGGTCTGCTCCATGCGCTGCCCGCTGCCCAATTGCCCGCCATTGCGCCCCGATGCACCAAAGCCCACGCGCTGCGCCTCGAGCAGCACCACATCAAACCCCGCCTCCGCCAGATGCAGTGCCGCCGAGAGGCCGGTATATCCCGCGCCCACCACACAGACATCGGCCCTCGTTCGCCCGCGCAGGGGCGCGAATTCCGGCAGGGTCGAGGCCGTGGCCGCATACCAGCTTGGCGGATAAAGGCCGCGCCGGTCGTTGGAATAGAGCAGGTTCATGGCTTCTTCTTGGTGCAAATACTCAATCGTACGCCGGTGCCGCGCGGCTCAGACGTTGAGGAGGAGATGCTCACGCTCCCATGGGCTGATGACCTGGAGGAATTCCTCGTATTCGGTGCGTTTCACGATGGCGTAGACACGGGCGAATTCCGGCCCGAGAATCTCGTGCAGCGCCTTGGCTTCCTCGAACATATCGAGCGCGTCACCCATGACGTTGGGAATGTCCGGCTCGCCGGAGTAGGCATCGCCCTTGAATTGCTTGTCGGGCCAATCTTCGTTGAGAATCCCCAAGAGACCGCAGGCAAGGCTTGCCGCGATGCCCAGATAGGGGTTGCAATCCATACCCGCCATGCGGTTTTCCACGCGCCGCGCCTCGGGGCCGGAGAGGGGAACCCGAATGCCGGTGGTTCGGTTGTCACGGCCCCAGGCGAGGTTGATCGGGGCGGCGTGATCCTTGACGTAGCGGCGGTAGGAATTGACGTAGGGGGCCAGCACGGCGATGGCCGAGGGCAGGTGTTTCTGCAAGCCGCCGATGAAGTGGAAAAAGGCGTCGGTTTCGCCGCCCTGCGGCCCGGCAAAGATATTGCGGCCCGTTTCCATGTCGAGGATCGAGTGGTGGATATGCATGGCGCTGCCCGGCTCGTCGGCGATGGGCTTGGCCATGAAGGTGGCGAAGCAGTCATGGCGCAGGGCGGCTTCGCGGATCAACCGTTTGAAATAAAACACTTCATCCGCCAGCTTGATCGGATCGCCATGGCGCAGGTTGATTTCCAGCTGACCGGCACCGCCCTCCTGCGTGATGCCGTCGATTTCGAAACCTTGGGCCTCGGCAAAATCGTAGATGTCGTCAATCACGGGGCCGAATTCGTCGACTGCGGTCATGGAATAGGCCTGACGCGCGGCGGCGGGGCGGCCTGAGCGGCCCATCATCGGCTTGATCTCATGCGCCGGGTCAAGGTTGCGCGCCACAAGGAAGAATTCCATTTCGGGCGCGACCACGGGCTTCATGCCATGGGCGTGATACATGTCGACCACCCGGCGCAGAACGTTGCGTGGAGAAAAGGGAATAGGCGCGCCCTCGCGGTCGAAGGCGTCATGGATCACCTGAAGCGTCCAGTCCGCAGTCCAGGGCGCAGCGGTGGCGGTCGACATGTCGGGGCGCAGGATCATGTCGCGCTCGATAAAGCCGCCTTCGCCGGCTGCTTCGCCCCAATCACCTGTGATGGTTTGGAAAAAGATGGAATCGGGCAGGTGAAAGTATTTCTGGCGCGCGAATTTCGTCGCTGGCACCGCCTTGCCGCGCGCGATACCGGGCAGATCTGAGATGATACACTCGACCTCGTCGAGACGCCTATTCTCGAGATAGGCCTGCGCGGAGGCGGGTAGGGAATTGGTCAGGTCATTCAGATCGGCCATGGCTGGCACCTCGTTTGAAAAACTCCGCCATACGGGCGGCTATAGTGGCATTTGCGGTCGGTTGGTCAAGTTTGGCCTTGGCCTCGGCAATCAGGTCGGGCGGCACCACGCCGGGGGCGCGGTGGTGGATGAGGCGGTCGATCATTGTGGCGGTGAATTCTGGGTGCGGCTGGATCGTGTATATCCGGTCGCCGTAGAGCAGGGCAGCGTTTTCGCAAAACGCGTTGCTTCCAATCACTTGTGCCCCTTCCGGCAGTTCTGTCACCTGATCCTGATGCCAGGCGTTGAGAGGCAGGCGTTGCCCCTCGATATCATAGTCGGTGACACCCACCTGCCAGCCGCCGCCGAATTTCTCGACCTTGCCGCCCATGGCCTGCGCGATGATCTGATGACCAAAGCAGACCCCCACCAGCGGTCGTCCCGAGGCGTGGATATCCCGGATCAACTGCTCCAGCGGGGGAATCCACGGATGGTCCTCGTAGGCCCCGTGTTTCGAGCCGGTGATGAGCCAGCCGTCGGCGGCGTCCGGTCCGGTAGGGAAGTCTTCATCAACCACGTTGTAATGATCGAATTCAAAGCCATGCCCGTCGAGCAACTGGGCGAACATCACCTCGTAGTCGCCCAACTCGTCTTGCACGATGTCGGGGGCGTGGCCGGTTTTCAGGATGCCGATTTTCATGGCGGTCTCTTGATTTGATCAAATTAAGGCAGGGGTGCTGCTTCAGGCTACACCGTTTCGAGATAGGTCTTCCAGTGGTCTTCTTTGGGAATGGGGGACATATAGGCCAATTCCTGACGTTTGGTCATCACGAGGTTGCGGATGAGTTCGGGGTGAAAGATGCGCGCAATCATCGGATTCTCGGCGAACCAGTCGATCGCTGTGGCCCAATCTGCCGCCAGTTGCGGCATCTCGACCTCGTAGGCATTGCCGCTGATGGGCGGTGGGGGCGTCAGACCGTCTTCGATCCCGGTGATTGCCGCCCCCAGAATGGCGGCAAAACTGAGATAGGGGTTGATGTCGCCGCCTGCGACGCGGTGCTCGATCCGGCGCGCGGCAGGGGGGCCACCGGGGATGCGCACGGCGGTGGTGCGGTTTTCATAGCCCCAGCCTGCACCGGTTGGCGCATGGGCGCCGGGCACCAGCCTTGCATAACTGTTGGCATGCGGTGCGAAAATCAGCGTTGAGGGCGGCATTGCTGCAAGACATCCCGCCACTGCGGCGCGCAGGATGTCCGTGCCCTCGGCCGTGCCATCGTTGAAAACATTGTTCCCGTCCTTGTCCATAACCGAGAAATGCATGTGCATTCCGTTGCCGGTGTCGTCCTCGAAGGGTTTGGCCATGAAGGTGGCAACATAGCCGTGCTGGCGCGCCAAACCTTTGATAAGTGTCTTGAAAAGCCAGGTGTCATCGGCGGCGCGCAGGGCGTTCTGGTGATGCAGGGTCAGTTCGAACTGGCCGATGCCTGCTTCGCTGACGGCGGTCTCGACCGGCAGGCCCATTTCCATCCCGGCGTTGTAAAGCGCGCTGAGAAAACCGTCGAACGCATCCATCTGCCCAAGCGAGAGAATGCCCGGTGATTTCATCCGTCGGCCATTGCGGGGGTCGCGTATGTTCTTGAGAGTATTACCTTTTCCGTCTACCAATGTGAATTCCAGCTCGGTCGCGGCCTGAACGTGCCAGCCCTTTGCGGCGTAGCGGTCGAGGACGGACACGAGGGCATGGCGCGGATCACCGGCAAAGGGGGTGCCGTCTTCGTGGTGCATGACCATGGGCACAAGGCCTTGCGGCACGTCGAGCCAAGGCAGGGGCACTGGGCCACGGTCGGTGGGCAGGAGCACGCCATCGATATCGCCGGTGTCGAACACCAGCGGCGAGTTTTCGATATCTGCACCGAAGATGTCCAGATTTAGAGATGAAAGCGGCATACGCACACTACCGGTTGATAGTTTGTCCGCATGGGCGGCGGGAAGACGTTTGCCCCGCATCCGGCCATTGAGGTCACAGGCAGCCACGCGGAAGGTCTGGAACTGTGTAAGATCCATTGGAAGTAAGTCCTGATGATGATTTTGTGACAGCCTAGCCCGGCAGTGGGGGACTTGCCAAGATAATTTGATCAAAAAATTTTGAAGGTGACGAATGGTAAGGTTTGTAAGCTTTGTCAGGTGATTTTGTAAGGTCGTCGGAAGGCGGCAGATCCTCGGGTCAGGTCCGAGGATCACTGACAATCAAGGAAGGCTCTTCCAGCGACTCTCAAGTTTTTCGATCGCGGCGATGCGTTCAGCGGTCTTGGGGTGGCTGAGCAGCCACGCAGGCATGGCGCCGCCCGCGCTGCTTGTTAACGCTTCGAGTTTTTCGAACAGCGATTTTTGCGGAGCCGTGCCGATGCCCGCCTTGGTCAGGAGGGCGGCGGCATAGGCGTCGGCCTCATACTCGTCACCGCGAGAGAGGCGGGCGGCGAGCAGGGTGGTCAGACCGTTGGCGATCCAGACGCCCAGACCGGGAATGAAGCGCGACAGGATCATGGCAAGGGCCGTGCGCAGGGCATTCTGCCCGGAAAAGTCGATCATCCGGCGGCGGGAATGACCCAAGGCGACATGGCCCAACTCATGCGCGATCACAGAGGCCATTTCTTCGGCGGAAACCTCGCCGGTCTGGAACTTGCGATAGAAGCCACGGGTGATGAAGATGCGCCCATCTGGGGCGGCCAGGCCGTTCACCGGGTCAATCTCATAGATATGCACGCGAACGCGGGGCAGGTTGAGCGCACGGGCGAGCTGGTCTGTCATCGCCTTGAGCTTGGGGTCGGCCAGTTCGGTTGATTGAGCATCCAATTCCCTAGAGGTGCGCCAGACCGAGAAACGATACATGGCGAGCGCGTAGAGAATGGCGAGCAGGATCGGGGTGAATTTCAACATGAGAGGAATATGGGGTGGGGTGGGGTGGCTGGCAAGCAGGGTTTGAGGGGATGGGAGTTCGCTGAGGTTTGCATCAAGCGATCCGCGCGGCGGCGCGTCCCGCGCCTTGTTCCGCGCGGGGTTTCCGTGCAAGGCGCAGATGAAAGCCACCCTTTCCCGGTGGACGTCGCTTGCGCCCTCGCATAAGTCTGGGGCCGATTGCCCGAGACCGGAGTGTGCGTCATGATCCCACAGGTTTACCTGATCCTGTTTCTTGCCATTCTTGCCGAAACCGCAGGCACTACGGCGTTGCAGGCAAGCCAGCAATTCACCCGCTTGTGGCCGTCGGTTCTGGTGGTGGTGGCCTATGGCATCAGCTTTTTCCTGCTGGCGCAAACGCTCAAGGTGATGCCGGTCGGGGTGGTCTATGCGATCTGGTCGGGGCTGGGGATCGTGTTCATCGCCTGTATCGGCTATGTGATCTTTGGCCAGAAACTCGATCTTCCTGCCATCATCGGCACGGGTATGATCCTTGCGGGGATCGTTGTCATTCAGCTATTCTCGCGCACAGCACCGCATTGACCGCGCAGGCAGGGCGGCAAAGGGGCTGGTCAGCACCGCCCCGTGCCGTTATGGCACCGCCGCAAGACAAGACGAGGCCGCCCATGACAGAGACCATCACCGAGCGTTGCGAGGCCAAGGGGCTGCGCATGACGGAGCAGCGCCGCACGATTGCGTCGGTTCTGGAGGGGTCGGACGATCATCCGGATGTCGAAGAGCTATACGCCCGCGCCTCGGGGCGTGATCCGCGAATTTCGATTGCCACGGTCTATCGCACGGTCAAACTGTTCGAGGAGGCGGGTATTCTCGACAAGCTGGAATTTGGTGACGGGCGCGCACGCTATGAAGATGCCGAGCGCGACCATCACGATCATCTGATCGACATGAATTCGGGCGAGGTGATCGAATTCGTCGATCCCGAGATCGAGGCGTTGCAGGACCGGATCGCGGAAAAGCTGGGGTATCGCCTGATCGGGCATCGGCTCGAACTATACGGCGTGCCGATCAAATCCGGTGAGTGAGGCAGGGAGCGCCGCCACTCGAGTGATGCGGCTGGCGATTGGCAGCGTGGTCGTGGGGCTGTTGGTGATGGCGCTCAAGGTCTTGGCCTGGGCGCTTACCGGGTCGCTCGCGCTGATGTCGGATGCGCTGGAGAGCCTGGTCAATCTGGCGACGGCCTTGGCGGTGATCGTGGCGCTCAAGGTGGCGCGGCGGCCTGCGGATGACAATCACCCCTTTGGGCATCACAAGGCGGAGTTTTTCTCGGCGGTGCTCGAGGGGGTTTTGATCGTCATTGCGGCGCTCTTTATCCTGCGCGAAGCCTATGACGGGTTTCAGGCCCCGCGCGCGATGGACGAACCGTTTCTGGGCATGACGATCAACATGGCGGCGGGGGGCATCAACGCGCTCTGGGCGCTGGCGCTCATCCGCAACGGGCGGCGCTATCGCTCGCCGGCGCTGGTGGCGGATGGCAAGCATCTGATGACCGATGTGGTGTCTTCGGTGGGCGTGCTGTTCGGCGTTGGGCTGGCGTTGGCGACGGGCTGGCTCTGGCTTGATCCGGCGATGGCGGTCCTGGTCGCGCTCAATATCCTGTGGTCCGGCAGCATGGTGATCAAGGCGTCGCTGAGCGGGTTGATGGATGAGGCGGTATCCGAGGCGGAACTGATCATGATCCGGCAGGTGATCGAGACGGCCGCCAGCGACGATGCCGCCTTGCAGGCGCATGATCTGCGCACGCGCCATGCCGGGCCTGTGACCTTTATCGAATTTCATCTGGTGATGCCGGGCGAGACCACGGTCGAGGCAGCGCATGACCTCTGTGACCGGATCGAGGCGGCGCTGATGGCGGCACTGCCAGGCGCGCGGGTGACGATCCATGTCGAACCCGAGCACAAGGCCAAGCATAGCGGTCATGTCGTGCTGTCATAGCTCTGCCGCTTTTTTGGGCAGGTGATCCGCGCTATCACGGGCGTTCAACCGATCCGCAACCCGGCCAAGAAAGTCTGACATGGAAAACCTGCGCGGCAGTATTCTGATGGTCCTCTCGATGGGCGGTTTCGCGCTGGAGGATATGTTCGTCAAACGGTTGGCGGATAGCTTGCCGGTGGGGCAGATCATCATTCTGCTGGGTTTGGGCGGCGCGCTGATCTTTGGCACGATCACCCGGACGCAGGGCGGGCGGCTCTGGTCGCGCGATCTGCTGTCGCGGCCTGTGATCCTGCGCAATTGCGGCGAATTGGTAGGAACGCTGGGGTTCGTGATGGCGATTGCACTGACGCCGCTGTCGTCGGCCTCGGCCATTTTGCAGGCGACGCCGCTTGCGGTCACGCTGGGGGCCGCGCTTTTCCTTGGCGAGGCGGTAGGCTGGCGGCGATGGGCGGCGATCCTCGTGGGGTTTTGCGGTGTGCTGATGGTGATCCGGCCCGGCATGGCGGGGTTTGAGCCGGCGTCGCTCTTCGCGGTCCTGGCGGTCTTTGGGCTTGCGGCGCGGGATCTTGCGACGCGCCGGGTGCCGCGCACGATCTCGTCCATGCAGTTGTCGACCTATGCCTTTGCCACGCTGGTGCCGACGGGGGTGATATTGCTGGCGTTTCATGGCACGCCTGCGATGCCCACGGCGGTGAACTGGCGCGATCTGGTGCTGGCGCTTTTGTGCGGGGTGTCGGCCTACTACGCGATAGTCGCCGCAATGCGGTTGGGCGATGTGGCGGTGATCACGCCGTTTCGGTATTCCCGGCTGGTGTTTGCGCTGATCATCGGGGTCACGCTTTTTGACGAGCGGCCCGATGTCTGGACGCTGGCGGGGGCGGGGATCATCATTGCCTCGGGCATCTACACGTTCTGGCGCGAGCGGCGGTTGGCACGGCGGATGGCGCTGGCGTGAGTATCAGCTTGCGGCGGCGGTCAGGTCGTCGATCACCTTGACCCAAAGCTCTGGGGGCTGGCATCCCGGCACCGCGTGCTGGCCGCCGACGATGAAGGTGGGCACGCCCGAAATGCCCATTTCGCGGAATTGCGCATCGCGGGCGCGGATCGCGTCGCGGTCGGCCTCTGTGGCCAAGAGGCGCTGGATCATCGCGCCGTCAAGGCTGAGGCTGTCGGCGAGATCGGCCAGAACCTCGGGGTCGCCGATGTCGCGCCCCTCGTTGAAATAGGCCCGAAAGAGCGCCATGGCCATGCGGTCCTGACAGCCCTCGATGCCCGCCCAATGCAGCAGGCGATGCGCGTCGAGCGTGTTGGGCGTGCGCTTGATGGCGGCGAAATCAATGGTCAGACCTGCGGCCTCGGCGCGTTCCAGCACGGGCGCATAGGCCCGGATCGCGCCCTCTTTGCCGCCAAATTTGGTCTCCAGGTAGTCGCGCCGGTCCATGCCTTCGGCGGGCATGTCGGGGTTGAGTTGGAACGGATGCCATTCGATTTCGAACGGGTGATCGGGGCGCTGTGCCATGGCCTGATCGAGGAGCGTCTTGCCGATGTAGCACCAGGGGCAGATCGGGTCGGAGATGATGTCAAGCTTGACCATGGAGGTCCTCGTAGATCGGCCGCAGGGCGCGGCGCAGGATTTTGCCATTGGCCCCTGTGGGAAGGGCCGCGATGTGGTGATAGGCGCGCGGGGCCTTGTAGCCCGCGAGCCGGCCCCGCGCGAAAGCATCAAGCGTGGCGGGGTCGAGTGTCTCGGGGCCAGTATAGAAGGCCATGATGACGCGCGCATCCTCTTTCACCTCGATGTCGGTCACGGCAACGGTCGTGATGCCGGGATGCGTGCTGAGCACGGCCTCGACCTCCATCGGGGAAACGCGGTAGCCGCCTGCGTTCATCATGTCGTCGGCGCGGCCCAGATAGGTGATGTGACCTGCGGAGTCCATGCTCCCCTGATCGCCGGTCAGGAACCAGTCGCCGGTGAATTTCTCTGCCGTGGCCTCGGGCGCGCCGAGATAGCCCAGCATGAGACCTGGATCGAAGCGGTGGACGGCGATAGTGCCTTCGCTGCCAAGGGGCGCGGGCGTGCCGTCGGCGAGGATGGCGACGCGGCGGCCTGTCTGGGGGCGCCCCAGCGTGCCGGGGGCGGCGGGGTGATCGGGGCTGCCCGAGATGAAGGTCGAGCATTCGGACATGCCGTATGCCTCGAAGATCGGCGTGCCGGTGGCGTCCTGCCAATGCTGGCGGATGGTATCCGAGAGTTTCTCGCCCGCCGCCAGCCCGTGCCGCAGATGCGGCAGATCAAGGCGCTGACCGGGGTGCACAAGCTTGCGATAAACGCCGGGGGCGGCGGCAAAGATCGTGGCGTCATGGCGTTTGAGCAAGAGGGGTAATTGCTCGGGCGTGATACCGGGGGCAGGGATGAGGGCGGTGGCCCCCATGGTCCAGGGGTCCATCAGGCCGGTGCCAAGGGTGAAGGTCCAGTTGAAGGCGCCCGCGTGGCAGAGCCGGTCGTCGGGGCGCAGCCCATACCAGCCGTCAAACATCATCTGCCGCGCCCAGATGGCGCGATGGGCATGGACCACGGCGCGCGGAATGCCGGAGGTGCCGGAGGTGTAGATGATATAGGCGGGACGGTCGGGATCGCCCATGTCCCAATCGGCGGGGGGAAGGGCGTGCATCGCCTCGAGGCTCGACTCGGTGAGCGTGGGAATATCGGTGTCCGGGCAGGGCACGCCCTCGGCGCGTAGGATCAGCGCGGGTTGCGTGGTATTAAGGATGCCCGCCACCTCTGGTTCGGTCAATTGACTTGAGGTGGGGATCGGGATGAGGCCCACGGCAATGGCCCCGAGATAGGCAATCGGAAACTCGACCGTATTGCCCAGCCGCATCAGCACCCGGTCGCCGGGGTTCAATCCGGCGCGCAAAAGGCCGGTGCCGGTGCCGCGCACGGCGGCCGCGAGGCGGCCATAGCTCCAGCGGTCGGACTTGGTCAGGCTGAGGACTGCGAGGGCGATCTTGTCGGGATGCGCTTCGGCCCGGCGCAGAACATGGGCTGCGAGGTTGAAGGGGCGGGGGCAGGGGGCGCTTGGGCCCTGATCGAATATGGCGCTCATGGCCTTGGCTTAGGGGCCTCTGGGGACGGTTGCAAGTGGCCTTGCGCTTGGCCTATAGCGTGGGCCTATGACGGATCAAGCCTTGCCCCCTCTGCTGCGCGTCACGCGCGAAACCGGCGCTGACACGGTGCCGGAGCCGCTTGATCTGGGCGTTCGGGTGCGGCAATTGCGCAAGGCGCGGGGCTGGACGCTGGAACAGGCGGCGAAACAGGCGGGGCTGGCGCGCTCGACCCTCTCGAAGATCGAGAATGGTCAGATGTCGCCCACCTATGAGGCGCTCAAGAAACTGGCGCAGGGATTGGAAATCTCGGTGCCGCAGCTCTTTACCCCGCCGTCGCGCGACCGGATCAACGGGCGCATGGCGGTGACGCGGGTGGGCGAAGGCAGGCCCATGGCGACGGCGACCTATGAGCATGATCTGCTGGCCGATACGCTGAGCCAGAAACGCATGATGCCTTACCGTGCGCGTATCCGCGCCCGCGCGGTCGAGGACTTTGGCGGGTGGGTGCGCCACGATGGCGAGGAATTTCTCTATGTGCTGACCGGGGTGGTGCGGCTTTATACCGAGTTTTACGAGCCCATCGAGATGCGCCGGGGCGATAGCGCCTATTATGATGCCACCATGGGCCACAACGTGATTTCGGTGAGTGCCGAGGATGCGACCGTGCTCTGGGTGACGTCGCTCGACTGAGGCCGCTCAGGGCCAAGTGGCCCGGCCATGCTGGAGGCTCTGGCCGGGCCGTCTGCGCCGTGAGTGTGGTCGTTAATCGACCGGGGCGGCAGGGGTTTGTTGCGATTGCGTGCCGTCGATCACGCTGCTTGGGGCAGCATCAATCGCGGGTGGCGTGCTGTCGCGGCTCGGGCTGAGCATGCTGAAGGCGATCAGCCCGCCCATCAGGATCACCACGATGAGCAGACCCGCCAGCCCGCCGCGCGCACCGGCACCCGGATCATGGCCGGGGGGGGCGTAGCGGTTGAGGTCGCGGTTGGCTTGGCGGTGGATGTCGTCTTGGGGGGTGTACATGGCTGGCTCCTCTTTGACTGCGCTCAGCATAAGCCAGAGGTGGGGCAGTCCCCGAGGGTTTGAAAGCGCGGTAGTGTTTTCCGGCGCTTTGCCGCCATTTTGGGGGGGCGCGCCGGGCAGGTTCCCGCCGTCGGCCAGATATGGCCGCAGGCGGCAGGCGGATTCGGCAAGGATCAGCGCAGTTTGGGGATGCCGCCGGGAAGGGTGCTGCGATCCACCACGCCCGCGCGCAAGGACCGCCCGATGCGATGCGCCAGCGCCGACCAGGCGGCGGCCTGATCAGGAGAGAGTTCGCGCGCGAGCACCGCATCAAAGAGGGCGAGCCAGGTCGAGAACATGCCCGGTTGCACATTGCGGGCGTTGACATGGGCGGCCATCGGGCTGCCGTCGTAGACGCGTTCATGCAGGATGGAGTTGGCCCAGAAATCGGCCACCTTGGCCTCGTGCGCGGGCCAGTCGTTGACATGCACCGCAAAGATCGGCCCAAGGCCGGGATGCGCGCGCACGGCCGCGTAGAACGCGGTCACGACCCGCTCGATCTCGGGTCGGGTGATGGGGAAACGCGGGGGCAGGGTGGTGGTCATGGTCCTTATGTGGCGCGGGATGTCGCAAGAGGCAATCCCCCAACGTGGACCCGAAATCTTGAAAAGATTTCGGACCGCTTTCTTTTCAAGAAAGCGGACACCCGCCCTCTGGACGCTTGGACGGAGCGCGCCTATAAGGCGGGGCATGATGAGACGCAGCGCGATCATTATTCGAATTACATGCCCGGCGCTCTGAGACAATCGAGCTGCCGGGACAAGGCGTATGGGCACCCACGCCGCCTCTCACCCCCCAAATTCCAGACCAGTGACAAGGACGCAAACCATGTGCGCCGACACGACCCAGACGCCTGATTACAAAGACACGTTGAACCTGCCCGAGACTGATTTCCCGATGCGCGCCGGATTGCCTGCGCGCGAGCCCGAGTGGCTGGTCCGTTGGGCGCGGATCGGGGTCTATGAGAAGCTGCGCGAGAACGCAAAGGGACGCAAGCCGTTTACACTGCACGATGGCCCGCCCTACGCCAACGGCCATCTGCATATCGGGCACGCGCTGAACAAGATCCTCAAGGATATGGTGGTGCGGTCCCAGCAGATGATGGGCCGGGATGCGCGCTATATCCCCGGCTGGGATTGTCACGGGTTGCCGATCGAGTGGAAGATCGAAGAGCAATACCGCGCCAAGGGCATGGACAAGGACAAGGTGGATGTGGTCGATTTCCGTCAGGAATGCCGCAAATTCGCCGAGGGCTGGATCGACATTCAGCGCGAGGAATTCAAGCGGCTGGGCATCACCGGCTGTTGGGATCGGCCATACCTCACCATGGATTTCCGCGCCGAGCGGATCATCGCGGAGGAATTCCAGAAGTTCCTGATGACCGGCGTGCTCTATCAGGGGTCAAAGCCCGTGATGTGGTCGCCGATTGAAAAAACCGCGCTGGCCGAGGCGGAGGTGGAATATCACGATAAGGAAAGCTTTACGGTTTGGGTGAAATTTCGGGTCGTCACGCCGCGCCCCGGTCTGGAGGATACATCGGTCGTGATCTGGACCACGACGCCCTGGACCATGCCGTCGAACAAGGCCGTGGTTTATGGCGAGGGGATTTCCTATGGCCTCTATGAGGTGACCGGGACGCCGGGCGAGTGCTGGGCGGCTGTGGGGGAGAAATTCATCCTCGCCGATACCCGCGCCGAGGATGTGATGAACCGTGCGCGGCTGGAGCGGTCGATGTATCGGCGCGTTCGTGATGTGCCGACTGAGGAATTGGCCGGTATGCAGCTTCAGCATCCCCTGGCCGGGGCCGAGGGCGGGAACGGCGAATGGGATGACCTGCGCGATTTCCGTGCGGCCGATTTTGTCAGTGACGAAGAAGGCACCGGGTTCGTTCATTGTGCGCCCTCGCACGGGATGGAGGAATTCGAGCTTTACCGTGATCTGGGCGATCATCCCGAAGGTGGTACCTGGCTTGAGAAAGTGATCACCTATAATGTGCTGGAAGATGGCTCTTTCCGGCCCGAGTTGCCCTTCTTTGGTGGCAAGTTCATCCTTGACCGCAAGGGCAAGGAGGGCAATGCCAACAAGGCGGTGATTGATAAATTGGCCGAGGTGGGCGGGTTGCTCGCGCGGGGCAAGATCAAGCACTCCTATCCGCATAGCTGGCGCTCCAAAGCCCCCGTGATCTATCGCAACACGCCGCAATGGTTCGCGGCGATTGACCGCGCGGTGGGCGACGGGCAGGACGACTATGGCACCACGATCCGCGAACGCGCGCTGCGTTCGATTGACGAGTTGGTGACATGGACGCCCAAGACCGGGCGCAACCGGCTCTATTCGATGATCGAGGCGCGGCCCGATTGGGTGCTGAGCCGTCAACGCGCCTGGGGTGTGCCGCTTACCTGTTTTGTGAAGAACGGCGCGCAACCAACTGATTCTGAATATCTTTTGCGGAACGAAGAGGTGAACGCGCGTATCCTTGCGGCCTTTGAGGAAGAGGGCGCGGATGCCTGGTACAAGGAGGGCGCGAAAGAGCGGTTCCTGTCGGGCATCGTCAACCCGGAGGACTGGCGCAAGGTCGATGACATTCTGGATGTGTGGTTCGATTCCGGCTCGACCCATGCCTTTGTGCTGCGCGACCGCGAGGACGGGTCTGAGGATGGTTTGGCCGATCTCTATCTTGAGGGCACGGATCAGCATCGCGGCTGGTTCCATTCGTCGATGTTGCAGGCTTGCGGGACGCGCGGGCGCGCGCCCTACCGGGGGGTGCTGACGCATGGCTTTACCCTCGATGAGAAGGGCAACAAGATGTCCAAATCCTTGGGCAATACGGTCGCGCCCGAGGAAGTGGTCAAGCAATATGGCGCGGATATTCTGCGCCTCTGGGTGGCGCAGGCGGATTATACCGCTGACCTGCGGATCGGGCCGGAGATCCTCAAGGGTGTGGCCGATGGCTATCGCCGCTTGCGCAATACGCTGCGGTTCATGCTGGGGGCGCTGGCCCCGTTCACCGAGGCGGATCGCGTGGCCCCGGCAGATATGCCGGAACTGGAACGCTGGGTGCTGCACCGTCTGGCAGAGCTGGATCATAAGGTGAAGAAAGGCTACGAAACCTATGATTTCCAAGGGGTTTTCCAGCAAATCTTCAACTTCTGCACGCTTGACCTGAGCGCGTTCTATTTCGACATTCGCAAGGACGCGCTCTATTGCGATGGCGATACGCCCCGGCGGCGTGCGGCGCGCACGGTGTTGGACCTGTTGTTCCACCGCCTGACCACGTGGCTGGCGCCGGTGTTGGTGTTCACCATGGAGGAGGTGTGGTTGTCGCGCTTTCCGGGCGAGGAGAGCTCGATTCACCTCACCGATATTCCAGACACGCCCGCCGATTGGTTAGACGAGCCGCTGGCAGCTAAATGGGCGATGGTGCGGCAGGCGCGGCGCGTGGTCACGGCGGCGCTGGAGGTGCAGCGCACCGACAAGGTGATCGGGGCCAGTCTCGAGGCGGCACCGGTGGTGCATATCCGCGATGCCGAGATGCTGAAGGCGCTGAAATCGGTGGATTTCGCGGATATTTGCATCACCTCGGATCTGATGCTGACCGGCGATCCGCGCCCCGACGAGGCGTTCCGCCTGCCGGAGGTGGACACGGTTGGCGTGGTCTTTGAGCGGGCGGAGGGCGAGAAATGCCAACGCTGCTGGAAGATCCTGCCGGATGTGGGGCAGCACAAGCATCCGGGCACCTGTGGGCGGTGTGACGCGGCCCTGGGGTAAGCCAGGCGTCTACGCCCCGTCCCGGGCTTGACCCGGGACCTCGTTTCTCAAGAGGAGAGGCCCCGGGTCAAGCCCGGGGCGGCGTTTCGGGATCAGAGCGCCCCGGCGATCTGGCGCAGCACGGCGATATTGCCGTGTTTGACGCCGGGCTCGCGAAAGGCGCGGTCGGCGGAGGTGGCGACGATCACCACATCGCGGGCGCGGTCGATGTAGATATATTGGCCATAAATGCCGTGGCCGAAAAATTCGCCGGGCCGGGCATCGGCGGGCATCCACCATTGAAAGCCGTATTGCAGATCGCCGGGGGCGGTGGGGGCCGTGGGCGTTGTGGCCGCGCGCATCCAGTCCTCGGGCACCACCTGTTGTCCGTTGTAGCGCCCCAGATTGGCGGCCATCAGGCCAAAGCGCGCGTAATCGCGGGTGGTGACGTTGAGACCGCCAAGGGCAAAGGCCACGCCCTCGCCATCGGTGAGGTAAAAGGGTTCGGATTCAAAGCCCAAGGGTTGAATGATCTTTTCCGACAGAAGGTCCGGCAGGCTGCGCCCCGTGGCCCCACGCAGCACCATGGCCAGAATATGCGTGTCGATCGACACATATTTCCAGCGCGCGCCGGGATCCGCATCACGGGCGGTAAGGCCGGCGGCAAAGCCATCCATCGTACCGCCCAAGGCCAGCACGCGGCCCATGCGGTTGATGTCTGACTCGTAGTCGAGATAATCCTCATTGAAAGCCACGCCGCTCATCATCAGGAGCACGTTGCGGATCGTGGCCCCGTCATAGGCGCTGCCCGTGAGGCTGGGGGCGTAGCGCGTGACCGGATCGTCGAGCGATTCGATTTGCCCTTCGGCCACGATCACGCCGAAGAGGGCCGAGAGAAAGCTCTTGGCCATGGACCAGCTGATGCGGCGATCCTCGGGCGCAGTGCCGAGGTGATAGCTCTCATGCACCACGGTGCCCCGGTGCAGGACCATGAGCGAGGTCACATTGCGCGCGGTGATCCAATCGGTTGCTACGGCGGGCAGGGTCATGGCCGGGCCTGCGGGCAGCGGCGAGACAGGGCCCGTGCCGCGGGGCACGGGCACCGAGAGAAAGGCGCGGTCCATATGCGAGAAGTTCTGGACGATGCGGCCCTCGTCAAAGAGGCTGTTGACCGCCCAGAGGCGGATGATCTGATCGCGCTTCCAGAGGCCCACCGCCGCCGCCGCAAGGACCAGAACCACCACGATACGGGCCAACCATTTAACTGCCTTGCGCATTTTCACCCTCCCATATTCTGCGGATAGTTGAGCAGGGCCCTCGTGTCGGATCAAGTCTGACGTTGGGGCGGGTCTAAAGCGTTTCGGCATTTCTCTCTAACGCCAAAATGCCTTTACCCTTTGAACTGGCGCAGTTTCGAGCCGAAAAAGTCACTCAACTTTTTCTGAAATTGCGTTAGCGAAACTTGTCCGCGAGCCGTTGCAGGGGCGAGCGGGGGTCGGGGGTGGGGTCCGGCGCGGGAGCAGGGCTGCGTTCGGTTTCGACAGGGGTGGGGCGCGGGGGCTTGGGCGGGGTCATCGCCTGTGCCACGGCATTCTGAAAGCGGTCGGGCTTGCCCTGCGCCAGCCATGGTGCGCCCTTGGCGATACCGCGCAGCAGGTCATCGAGCCAGTCGTTTTCGGATTTGGCGAAGTCCTGAAGGACATAGCCTGCCACGCGGTCCTTGTGCCCCGGATGGCCGATGCCGAGGCGCACGCGGGCATAGGTCTCGCCGATATGTTGATGGATCGAGCGCAACCCGTTGTGGCCTGCGTGCCCGCCACCTGTCTTGCAGCGCAGCTTGCCGGGGGTGAGGTCCAATTCATCGTGAAAGACGGTGACATCGGCGGGTGTGAGTTTGTAGAAGCGCACCGCCTCGCCCACGGATTGGCCGCTGAGGTTCATGAAGGTCATGGGTTTGAGCAAGATGACGCGCGCGCCGTCCAGCGTGCCCTCAGAGACCATGCCCTGAAACTTGGAGCGCCACGGGCCAAAGCCGTGATCCTCGGCGATGCGGTCGAGCGCCATGAAGCCGATGTTGTGGCGGTTCCGCTCGTATTTCGCGCCCGGATTGCCGAGACCTACAAAGAGCTGCATGGGTGGTGCCCCCGATCCTGAATGGGTGACGGTCTAGGGGTTTGGGGGGCGGGAATCAACAGGGCGCAGGGCGCGCCAAAAGAAAACGCGGCCCCGATGGGGGCCGCGTTTGATTGGGTTGGGTCTGGTCCCGCGGGATCAGTCCTCTTCGCCCTCTTCATCTTCTTCGTCATCGCCCTGCGAGCGCAGCGCGGAGGGGGCGGAGATGTTGCAGATCACGAAATCGCGGTCCTTGATCACCGGCTCGGAGCCTTCGGGCAGGTCAACCATCGAAATCGTGACCACGTCGCCGATTTTCTCGACCTTCGAGAGGTCCACGGTCACGTGATCGGGGATGTCACCGGCGAGCACGTTGAGTTCGACCTCGGGGCGCACGACGGTCAGAACGCCGCCCTTACGCAGGGCCTTGCACTGGTCCGCATTGATGAAGTCAACGTGAATGAACAGGTTGATCCGGGTGGTGCGGCGCAGGCGCATCAGGTCGATATGGGTCGGCAGATCCTTGACCACGTCGCGCTGAACGTCGCGGCAGATCACACGCACATCGTCATGGCCTTCGACCTGAAGGTTGAAGAGCGTCGACTTGAAGCGGCCCTTCTTGAGGCGCTTGAGCAGTGCGTTGAACGGAATGTTGATCGCCAGCGGCTCTTTGTCGCCACCGAACACCACACCCGGAACCATACCCGAACGACGGGCTGCGCGAGCGGCGCCCTTGCCCGTCCCCGCGCGTTCCTGGGCTTGAAGATCAGGAATTTCTCCAGCCATTTAGTTTCTCCATAAGTTAGGGCGGGGCTCCTCCAAGGCTGTAGTCCCCGCGTGAGGTTGCGCCAATAGCCGGGTTTTGGGGAATTGAAAAGCGGAATCTTGTTGCCGGGGGGGGTGGCGTGACCTATCCGTCGGTCCCGTGACGCAAGAGGAGCCTGATCAAGATGCCACGCCGCGTTTTCCTGCATGTCGGCATGCCCAAATGCGCGACCACGACGATACAGGCGGCGTTGTTGCAAAAGCAAGAGGCGTTGCGCGGGCTGGGGATCGCCTATGACATGCCGGAGGGGCCAGCGGCGGAGGGGCAGGGCAATGCCGCGCGTCTGGCGATTTCGATCTTGCGGGACAGGGAAGAGGCCATCGAGGAGGCGCTTGATTTTTTCTCGCGCGGTGCGGGCGATGTTGTGCTGAGTTCGGAAGTGTTCTCGGCGCTTTATAAATCGGCGGCGGCGATCAAATTCGTTGAGGCGTTGCGCGCGCGGGGGTTTGATGTCTCGGTGATCGCCCTGTTTCGCAGGCAGGATCACTGGCTCGAGTCGGATTTCAAGCAGCATGTCAAAGGTGCGCGGACCTGGAACGGCAGCATCGGGGAGTTGCTGGAAAAGCGCACGGAGCAGGATGTGCTGAACTTTGCGCTCTTTACTCTTTATTGGGGGAAATATGTCGGTCGGGATCGGGTGTTCACGGCCGTGATCCAGCCGGGGAGCGCGCGCCGCGATCCGGTGAATTTCGTGCTGGAGCAGATTGGTGCGGGGGGCCTCTGCTATGCGGAGGGTGAGGCGGTGCCGACCGCCAATGTCAGCCCCCCCACCGGGCTGATCGAGCCTGCGCGGTTGCTGAAATGCGAGATGCAGGAGGCCGGGGCCTCTGCGGTTGAGGTGGATGTTGCTCTGGATCGTTTCTTTGCGGAGGCGCCGGGTGTGGTCGAGGTGCCGAAGCGGCGGTTTTTGATGCCCCATGCCCTACGTCAGGAGGTGGTGGACCGCTGGAAGGGCAGCAATCACGATTTGGAGCGGCGGGCGGGGCATCAGGGGGTTTTTGATGTCGAGGTGGCACAGGATGCCGCGTCGGAGGTGCAATTGGAGGACGAGGCGCGCGCCGTGCTTGCGGCGTGGCAGGCGGTGAAAGGCGTTGCGCCCGCACCGAAGGTGCAGGCGCGGGGCGGGCTTTTGCGGCGGCTTTTGGGGCGCTGATGCGCCTCACTCCATCCAGCGGCCGGTGAAATCCTCGGGCACCATCAGGATGTCGCGGTCGAGCGTTTTCACGTCACGACGCCCGCAGAGGCCCATGGTGCTGTCGAGTTCCTTGTGGATCACCTCCAGCGCGCGGGTGACGCCCGCCTCGCCCATGGCCCCCAGACCGTAGACGAAGGCCCGCCCGATATAGGTGCCTTTGGCCCCCATCGCCAAAGCCTTGAGCACGTCCTGACCTGAGCGGATGCCGCTATCGAGATGCACCTCGATCTTGTCGCCCACGGCATCCACGATGGCGGGCAGGGCGCGGATGGCCGAGAGCGCGCCGTCAAGCTGCCGGCCGCCGTGGTTCGATACGATGATCGCGTCGGCCCCGACATTCAGCGCCTCGCGCGCATCGCGCGGGTCCATGATGCCCTTGATGATGAGCGGGCCGTCCCACATCTTGCGGAATTGGCGGATGCGGTCCCAATCGAGCGCCTGATCGAAGGCCTCTGCCGTCCATGTGCTGAGCGAGGAGGGATCGGTGACACCCTTGGCATGGCCCACGATATTGCCGAAGAACCGGCGCTTGGTGCCCAGCATACCGAGGCCCCACTGAACCTTGGTCATCATGTTGGCGATGCTTTTCGGCGTCAGTTTGGGCGGGGCGGAGAGGCCATTCTTGAGGTCTTTGTGGCGCTGTCCCAGCATTTGCAGATCGACCGTGATCATCGCCGCAGAACATTTGGCATCGCGCGCCCGGTCAAACAGGCGCTGCATGAAATCGTCGTCCTTGAGGGTATAGACCTGCATCCAGAAGGGTTTGGTGGTGTTCTCGGCCACATCCTCGATCGAGCAGATCGACATGGTGGAGAGGGTGAAGGGCACGCCGAATTTCTCGGCGGCGCGGGCGGCCTTGATCTCGCCATCCGCGTGTTGCATGCCGGTCAGGCCGACAGGCGCGAGGCCCACGGGCATCGCCACATCCTGTCCGATCATCTTGGTTGCCGTGCTGCGCCCGGTCATGTCGATGGCGACACGCTGGCGCAGGTAGATCTTGTCGAAATCGGTGGTGTTCTCGCGGAAGGTCTGTTCGGTCCAACTACCGGATTCGGCGTAGTCGTAGAACATCTTGGGGACGCGGCGGCGGTAAATCTGTTTGAGATCGGCGATATTGGTGATGACGGGCATGGCGTCCTCCGAAATTGGTTAGTTTCCTTTACCAACGGACGCGGGTCCGCGCAATCACCCCTGTTGCCGCAGGGGGATTCATGGGATGGTGCGCACCGACCATCCCCAGAACCGCACCAGCATTAACACCCCCGCCAGTGCCAGCCCGGACGCGAGGCCTAGCCAGATGCCGGGGCCGCCCAAGCCGAGGGTGAAACCGAGCAGGTAACTGACCGGCACGCCGACCGCCCAATAGCTGAGGGCGGCGATGACCATGGGCACGCGGGTATCCTGCACGCCGCGCAAGAGGCCGAGCGCCTGAACCTGGGCCGCATCCACGAGCTGAAAAAGGGCGGCGGCGGCGAGGAGTTGGCGGCCAATGGCGATGACCTCGGCCCGGTCGGGATCGTCGGGGGCAAGGAACAGCCCGACCAGCGGATCGGGCACGAGCAGAAGCAGGGCCATGGTTGCAAGCGCCACGGTGGCCGAGAGGCCAAGCACCACGCGTGCGCCGTCGCGCAAGGACGCACCATCGCCGCGCCCATGGGCCTGTCCTGCGCGCACGGTGGCGACGTTGGAGAGGCCAAGGTGGATCATGAAGATGACCGAGGTGATCTGCATGGCGATGCCATGGGCGGCCAAGGGCAGCGTACCGAGCCAGCCCATCATGATCGAGGCCGCGGCGAAGAGGCCGACCTCGGCCAGATTGGTCAGGCCAATGGGCCAGCCCAGCCGAAAGACGCGGGCCAGTGCCTCGGGGTCGGGACGCCAGAAGCGTTGAAAGAGCGCGTGGTCCGGGGCGGAGCGTTGGACATAGACGGCCAGCACAACGAAGGAGGCGATATTGACCCCGAACGAGGCGATGGCCGCGCCCCGCACGCCCAGTTCGGGAAAGCCGAAATGCCCGAAGATCAGCAGGTAATTGATGCCGGCGTTGAGCGCCACTGCGCCCAGTGTCACCCAGAGCACCACGGCGGTGCGTTCGAGGGCGGCGAGATAGGATTTGAGCACCATCACCATGAGCGCGGGCAGGATGCCAAGCCCCGCGATTTCGAGGTAATCGGCGGCAAGGGCGGCGGTGGCGGGCTCTTGGCCCATGCGGTCAAAGAGCGCGCCGGAGCCCAGCATCAGGGGCAGGGTGGCCAAGCCGAAGAGGATCGAGGCCCAGAGGCCCATGCGGGTGACGCGGCGCACTTGGGTGGTTGCGCCCGAGGCCTGCGCGGAGGCCACCATCGGCATCACCGCCCAGGCAAAGCCGGAGCCCATGATCAAGAGGACAAAGAACATGGTGCCGCCCAGCACTTCGGCGGCCAGCGCCTCGACCGAATACCAGCCCAGCATGAGCGCATCGGTGAAGGTGATGGCGAATTGCGCCACATGGCTGCCGATGAGCGGCAGGCCAAGCCCCAGCACCGCACGGGCATGTTGGCGATATGTGAGGCGGGCTTGCATGGGATCGGGGTTAGACGGGGGGCGCGTGGGGCGCAACCCTCGTCAGAGTGCGCCCAGCATGAGATGTGTCGAGAGTGCCGCAATGATCACGCCCGCCGCGATTTCGAAAAGGGGCAGGGCGCGGGCGGTGTCGCCTGTGGCGAGGCGCGCCAGCGCGCCCTCGCGAAGGGTGACGGAGGCAAGTGCCACGGCAAGGGTGACGCTGGCCGTGCCAAGGCCCATGGCGAAGGCCCCAAGGATGCCTGCCAGATCCAGCCCCATGCGCCATGTGAGGATCAAAAGAAAGAGCGCACCGGTGCAAGGGCGGATGGCCACGGCCCCGATCAGGGCAGCGGCATCACGCCAGGTGGTGACGGCCTCGGCCTCGGCCAGGGTTGGCCCGTGTTTGTGACCGCAAGAGGCGCAGGGGGCGTCGTGGTCGTGGTCGTGGTGGTCATGGTGATGATGATGATGAGGGGGCGGGACGGGGCGGTTCTGCCGCCAGCGGCGCAGGCCGCGTATTGCCAGCCAGAGCCCCACGAGCGCGATGGCGGCGAAACTCGCGGGGGCCATGATGTCTTCGGCCAGATCGGTCATGTGCTGGCGGGTGAGGTCAAACACGAAGATGCCGGCATAGACCAGCAGCACCGCCGCCGCCGCCTGCGCAAAGCTGGAGGCCAGCGCCAAAAGGGACAGGCGCAGCGCGCTCACGCGTGCGGCCATGCCGTAGCCACCGATCAGGAGTTTGCCATGCCCCGGCCCCGCCGCGTGAAAGAAGCCATAGGCAAAGCAGAGGCCCATCAGCCCGGCCAAGGCCCCGGGTTCACCGGCGCGCAGGGCGCGCAGGAGGCGGGCCATGGCCTGTTGTGTTTCAGCCTGTCCGGCGCGCGCCCAGGCGGATACCTGCGCGGCCCCGCCAAAACCCCAAAGCCAGATCACAAGAGCGGCAAGGGCAAGGGCCGCGAGGCTCAGGACGGGGCGGCGCATGTGACCGAAAGGCTCTCGGAGAAAAGATTGCCGATTTCGACGCCGGTATATTGGTCCTCGGCGGTCAACTCGCTGAGCATCTGGCGGAACTGCTCCTGACTTTCGTCAAGGTCGGGTTCGGTGATCGTGTAGACGCATCCCTTGGGCAGGGTGATCGGACCGGCAAGGCTATGGGCCACGTAATAGGTGGGATCGTAGGCCTCGATGCGCAGTCCCTCGGCCTTGACAGGCCCAAAGCTGCGGGTGTGGGTGGCGATGATGCGGCCATTCGCAAGGGCAATGCCGGTCGGAATGGGGTGATCCAGAGCAATCTTGGTCTCGCTCTGATACATATAGAGATCACCCTCGAACCCCTCGGGCCATTCGACCAGATCAAAGCCCTTGAGCTTGTCCAGTTCCGCCTCGGTCAGCGTGCCGTCGCCATCGGGATCAAGGCCCATGTCGGTGAGGATCAGAAGGGAAAAGAAATCGTCATAGCTCCATGTCACCTCGACCTCGGTCAGGTGCCCTTGGGCGTCGGCGGTGAAGCGCAGGGCGACATCGACAAAGACATGCGGATGCGCGCCCATGGGGGCGGCGGGCAGGCAGAGGGCGGTGGCAAGGGCCATGGGAATGAGCGGCTTCATGCCGTCAGACTTAGGCGCAGGGACCGCGCGCCGCAAGGCGCGTTTGACGTGGGTGCGCGCGCCCGCGCGAAAGCTCGCTCAGGCCTTGATCACGATGGATTGCCCGCTGGTCAGCGAGAGGACATTCTCGGGCTTGTCGGCGAAAAATTCGTCGATCGCCTTTTTCGCGCCGGGGCAATCGCCAGAGCCGTAATCGTCGCAGATAATCACCCCGCCCGGTTTGACCCGAGGATAGAAGAATTCGACCGAAGCGAGCGTTGGTTCGTAAAGGTCCACATCGACATGGACGAGCGAGAATTCCTGATCTGCGACATCGGGGAAACGGTCGGGAATCCAGCCCTTGTGCAATTCCACCCGGTCACCGAAGGCGCTGAGATTCTGGCGCACGATGTCCTGGGGGACAGCCAGATCGCCCTTGGACCATTCGGATTTGCCGCCCGATTGCACATCGGCGTCGCTGGGTTCCGAGAGCCCCTGAAAGGAGTCGAAGATGTGAAGGCGCTTGGTGCTCTGCATACCTGCGCCGGTCAGCAGGAAGAGCGAGGATTTGCCATAGCGCACGCCACATTCGGCGAAATTGCCGGGAATGTTGCGAACCATGCGGGCAGAGGTCATCAGCGTGAAGCAGCGGTCATGCGGGCTGCCTTCGATGCCGCGCGCCTCGGCCATGTCACGGGCGGCGAGAAACTCGGGGTCGGTGAGCCAGATCAGGTGGGGCTTGTACACCTCATAGCGCTGCCGCGAGGCAAGACGCTTGGCCAGTTTATAATGGCCGCGCCGATATTTTTCGCGTCCGAAAAGAAGCCCGCCGAGCGAGTCGAGTGCCTTGAGTATCACGGATTGCCCCCTGTCTGACGCCGCAGACGGACCTGCTGGCCACGCCTGCGGGTTCTTGGCCCAGACCGGGGCACCGCGTCAAGGGGCGCGTGCACGGGCCTTAGCGGGTCTTGCGGTCCTCGGGATGCAGGGATTTGCCCAAGATGTGATCGCTCTTGTGCAGCACGTGCTGCGCGGTCGACACGATGAGCGGGTCGGGCGCATGGGCGATATGGCGATCCTTGCCGGGGTAGTCGAGCGAGTTGAGGAAATGCCGCATGCAATTGAGGCGCGCACGTTTCTTGTCATCGGATTTGACCACGGTCCAGGGTGCATCGGCGGTGTCGGTATAAAAGAACATCGCCTCTTTCGCCTCGGTGTAGTCGTCCCATTTATCAAGGCTGGCCTTGTCGATGGGGCTGAGTTTCCATTGCTTGAGGGGATCGGTTTCGCGGCTGGCAAAGCGGGCGCGCTGTTCGCCTTGGGTGACGGAGAACCAGTATTTGTAGAGCCGGATGCCCGAGCGCACGAGCATCCGCTCCAGTTCGGGGGTCTCGCGCATGAATTCGAGATATTCATGCGGCTCGCAGAAGCCCATCACCCGCTCGACGCCCGCGCGGTTATACCACGAGCGGTCATAGAGCACCATTTCCCCCGAGGTGGGCAGGTGTTGGACATAGCGCTGAAAATACCACTGGCCGCGTTCCTGATCGGTGGGTTTGTTCAGGGCCACGACCCGCGCGGTGCGGGGGTTCAGATGTTCGGTGAAGCGTTTGATCGTGCCGCCCTTGCCGGCCGCATCGCGCCCCTCGAAGATCAGCACGAATTTCTGCCCGGTCTCTTGCGCCCAAAGCTGGACCTTGAGCAATTCGGCCTGAAGATGCGCCTTTTGCGTCTCGTAGCTGCGGCGACCCATGCGGGTTTCGTAGGGGTAATCGCCATTTTCGAAGGCGTCGCGCAGCGAGTTGGGATCGATCTGGGAGGGTGCGGCGGCGGGGGAGCCTGCCGGGGCCGCCGGGGCTGCGCCATTGATCGGCAGGGTGGCGGAGGCGTCCGGAGTTTCGGGCGTGGGCAGGGGGGAGAGAGGGGATTCGCTCATACGGCACTCCAGACTGGTCTATTGATCACTCCTGGAATGATATTTGAACTTTTTGTGACAGACTTTGAGCGAGGTCAAACTCTGTGAGAAATGTGCGCCTCGTCTGTTGCTTTTGGCTCAGACCCCGGCCGCGCGGGCAAAGGCCACGAGGGCGGCGGTTGATCCGTCGCGGGTGAGGGTGGTGTCGCCGGTCAACATGGCATCGACATCGACCGCAAGTACCTTGCCCAGTTCCACCCCCCATTGATCAAAGGAGTTGATCCCGAGGATCACGCCTTCGACGAACACGCGATGCTCATAGAGGGCGATGATCTGGCCCAGACGGCGCGGGGTCAGCCGGTCATAGATGAGCGTTGTCGAGGGACGGTTGCCGGGAAAGACCCGGTGGGCCGCCTGCCGCTCAAGCTCGGGGCCGGTGTAGCCTGCGTCGCGCATGAGCGTGCGCGCCTCATCGAGCGAACGGCCGCGCAAGAGCGCCTTGGATTGCGCCAGGCAATTGGCCACCAGCAGGCGGTGATGATGCGCAAGTTCCGGTTCGTGCCCGGTTGCGGCCACGAGGAATTCGCAAGGAATGACGGCGGTGCCCTGATGGATCAACTGGTAAAAGGCGTGTTGGCCGTTGGTTCCCGGCTCGCCCCAGACGACGGGACCGGAGGGGCGGCTGAGCGCGGCGCCCGACATGCTCACGCGTTTGCCGTTCGATTCCATTTCGAGCTGTTGCAGATAGGCGGGCAGGCGCGCGAGGCGCTGGTCATAGGGCAGCACGGCGCGTGTGCCGTGGCCCATGCCCTGATGGTGCCAGATGCCGATGAGGCCAAGCAGGAGCGGCATGTTGTCGAGGGGATCTGCGGTCTGGAAATGCTGGTCCATCGCTTCGGCCCCGCGCAGGAAATCCTCGAACCGCTCGGGCCCGATGGCGATCATCAGCGGCAGGCCGATGGGCCCCCAGACGGAATAGCGCCCGCCGATGTAATCGCCAAAGCCAAAGACGCGGGACGCGTCGATGCCCCAATCCGCAGCTTTGGCCGCGGCAGAGGACACGGCGGCGAATTGCGGCCCCGGATTGACCCCGGCGCTAGTCATCCAGGCCTGTGCCGTGGCGGCATTGGTCATGGTCTCGATGGTGGTGAAGGTCTTGGACGCGACGATCACAAGGGTGGTTGCCGGGTTCAGCCCCGCCAGCGTGTCAGAGATGTCGGCACCGTCCACGTTCGAGACGAAATGGCAGCGCGGACCGTCGTGATAGGGGCGCAGTGCGCGCACCGCCATTTCGGGGCCGAGATGCGAGCCGCCGATGCCGATATTGACCACGTCGGTGATGGGACCGCGCCGGACGCTGTCGGCAAAGCGGGCCATGCGGCTGCGGGTTTCGGTGATCTCGGGCATGATGTCCTGGCCTGCGACCCGGACCGGGCCACCCGAGAGGTTGCGCAGCGCGGTGTGCAGCACCGGGCGGTCCTCAGTCTCGTTGATGGCTTCGCCTGCGAACATCGCGGCGCGGCGGATGGCGACGCCTGCGGTTTCGGCAAGTTCCAGGAGTGCCGCACGCGCGGGCGCGGTCAGGGCGGTCTTGGAATAGTCAAAGAGCATGCCATCGAAGCGGGTCGAAAAGGCCGTGGCGCGTGCGGGATCGCTGAACAACCCTGTGATGTCGATGTCGCGCGCCGCTCGGGCGCTCTCTTCAACCGCTGACCACATTCTCAAATCCTCTTAGGGGCACCAATGCACTGTGGCTCCCGCTAGCACGGCAGCAATCGGGGCCTCAAGGGGGCGCATATGCTGGGCGCGCTCTAACGCCGCCCGTTTTCGCGCGCCGGTGATCACCACATGCTTGCACAGCGCACCGTCTAGGACCCGCGCCGAGAGGGTGATGCGCGGCTCTTCCAGCCCTGGCGCGCGCATCGGCACGAGGATGGGTGCATCCTCGGCCAGCGCATCGGCGAGGCGGTCGGCACCGGGAAAGAGCGAGGCGGTGTGCATATCGGCCCCCATGCCCAAGAGGCAGACATCAATCGGCAGAACAGGCGAGATGTTGGTTTCCAACTCGGCCAGCACCGCCTCGGGTTCGGGCGATTTGGCGTAGAGCGGGAGGTAGCGCGCCGCCGCTGCGCGGTCACGCAAGAGGCGCTCGCGCAGGAGGCGGGTGTTGGAGCGCAGGTGCACCTCGGGGCGCCAGCGCTCATCCGAGAGCAGGATGTCAACCCGGTCCCAATCGAGATCAAGGCCGCAGAGCCCGTCAAAGATCGGTCCCGGCGTGGTGCCGCCCGGCACGACAAACAGCACGCGGTCACGGCTGCGCAGGGCGTTGCGCAGGTCTGACGAGAGAACATCGACAAGCCCCATCGCGAGCATTTCGTCGTCTGCGTAATCCACAAAGGTCATGGTCGTATCTCCCGCCAGCGGCGCCCATCGCGGTGCATGAGCATCAGCGCGTCATCCGGTCCTGCCGAGCCCGTGGCATAGGCAAGGGGGGGCACCCCCTCTTCTTCCCAATCGGCGATGATCGGATCGGTCCAGGCCCAGGCCGCCTCGACCTCGTCGCCACGCATGAAGAGGGTTTGATTGCCGCGGATCACATCCATGATGAGCCGCTCGTAGGCATCGGGGAAATCCGCCTCTTCCGGCCCCAGCGCCTCGGCAAAGGTCATGTCGAGGGGCACGTCAATGAGGCGCATGCCGCCCGGTCCCGGTTCCTTGATCGTGACACCCAGTTCGATCCCCTCGTTGGGTTGCAGACGAATGGTGAGAATATTGCGGTGCCGCCCGGCATCGGCGCCAAAGATCGAATGGGGCGCATCCTTGAACACCACGGCGATTTCGCTCGCACGGTCGCGCAGGCGTTTGCCGGTGCGCAGGTAAAACGGCGTGCCCGCCCAGCGCCAGTTCGAAATATGCGCCTTCAGGGCCACGAAGCTCTCGGTCGTGCTGTCGCGGTTGCCGACCTGATTGCGATAGCCGGGTTGGGTGCCGTCGCCCTCATACTGCCCGCGCACGACATTGCCCCGCGCCACAGGGTCGAGGGCGCGGATGACCTTGAGTTTCTCGTCGCGCACGGCATCGGGTTCGAATTTGGCGGGAGGTTCCATCGCGATGAGGCACAAGAGCTGCATCATGTGGTTTTGCACCATGTCGCGCATGGCACCGGATTTGTCATAGTAATCGCCGCGCCCGCCCACGCCCACGGATTCCGCCACGGTGATCTGGATGTGATCGACATATTGGCTGTTCCAGAGCGGTTCGAAGAGGACGTTGCCAAAGCGGATCGCCATCAGGTTCTGAACCGTCTCCTTGCCGAGATAATGGTCGATCCGGTAAATCTGGCCCTCGGTAAAGTGCCGCGCCAGGGTGCTGTTGAGGTCGCGCGCGGTGCCCAGATCGCGGCCAAACGGCTTTTCCACCACGATGCGGCTGAGATCGTCGGCCATGCCGTGTTTGTGCAGGCGTTTGGCCAGATCGCCAAAGAGCGCGGGTGCCACCGAGAAGTAGAAGGCGCGGATGCGGTCGGGGCGCATGAGAGCGGCCAGAGGCTCCCAGCCTTCGGTGCCGCGCGCGTCGAGCGTGACGAAATCGAGCAGGTCGAGAAAGGCGTTGAGGTCTTTCTTGCGGGCCGATTCCTCGCCGCCGAATTCGGTGATGGCGGCGCGCGCCATGGCGCGATAGCCATCGGCGTCCATATCGCTGCGCGCGGCCCCGATCAGGCGCACATCGCCTTCGATCTGACCGGCGACAAAGCGCCGAAAGAGGGCCGGCAATATCTTGCGCCGCGCCAGATCGCCGGTGCCGCCAAATATCACCAGATCGAAGGGATCGACCGGGATCACCCGAGAGGCCATGGCCTGTCTCCTTTGCTCGTCAATCGCCTGTTTTTCTGGCGCAACCCTTGCCCCTGCAACTCTAACATGTTGGGGCGTCTTCACAATGGCGTCAGAACGCTTCTCTTGCCAGATCGCGAGCGTTAGGTGAGAAAAGAAAAACAGCAAGGTGGATGACCTTATGAAAGATACCGTCACCGGCCCGGCCAATCAGGGCAAGTTTCAGGACCCCGCGCGCACCGCCAAGGGCGAGTTGCGTGCCTCGGTGCCGCTGAGCCATCCTGAAACGCTGTGGTTCAACACCGGCACGCTGTGCAATATCGAATGCCGCAATTGCTATATTCTCAGCTCGCCCAGCAATGACGCGCTGGTCTACATCACCGAATCAGAAGTGCGTGACTATCTGGACCAGGTGCGCGAGCGGGGCTGGCCGCTGCGCGAGATCGCCTTTACCGGCGGCGAACCCTTCATGAACCCCGAGATGATCGGCATGGCGCGTGCGGCGCTTGAGGCGGGGTACGAGGTGCTGATCCTGACCAACGCCATGCGCCCGATGATGCGCAAGACGATGCGGGAGGGGCTGTTGGAATTGGTGAAGGTCTGGGGCGACAAGCTGACCTTGCGGATCTCGGTCGATCATTGGTCCGAGGCGCTGCATGACGTCGAGCGCGGCGCGGGGGCCTTTGCCAAGACGGTGGAGGGGATGTGCTGGTTGCGGGACCATGGCATCCGCATGACCGTGGCCGGGCGCACCGTCTGGGGCGAGAGCGAGGCGGCGTCGCGCGCAGGCTATGCTGCGTTTTATGCGGAACATGGGTTCGAGATTGATGCGCATGATCCCGGTGCGACCGTTCTATTCCCCGAGATGGACGAGGGGGCCGAGGTGCCCGAGATCACCACGGCCTGTTGGGGTATTCTGAACAAGCGGCCCGAGGACATCATGTGCGCCTCGTCGCGCATGGTGGTCAAACGCAGGGGGGCGGCGCGGCCAGCGGTCGTGGCCTGCACGCTGCTGCCCTATGCGCCCGAGTTCGAATTGGGCGAGACGCTGGCCGAGGCCGAGCGCGACGTGGCGCTGAACCACCCGCATTGCGCCAAGTTCTGCGTGCTGGGCGGGGCGAGTTGTTCGCGGTGAGGGTGGAGCCTGTTGCTGATCTTGGCCCAAGCGACAGAGCCGCGCGGTGCCCGTCCGACGGGTGGGCGCTGTAACGGGGTCAGCTGGCACTTTATGCCTGCCAGATACTTCTGCGTTTCAGTGTGTTGAGACCTTGCAAAAGCGCCCGCCCGGAGGGGCGGACGGGCGCTGCGCGGCGGCGCGTACCGCGCCTTGATTCCGCGCATTGGAGATCGGGGCAAATGTCCCCTCCGCCGCCTCACTCTCCCTTGAGCAGCCGGTCCGCCTTTTTGCGCACCAGGACCGATCGCAGGTCGTGCATCGCCAAGAGAAGCGCATCCGTCACCTGTTCGAGCTGGTCGTCGGTCGCCTTGGACTGCACCCAATGGGTTGTGGTGTTGAGGTAATCCACCGCGCGCAGGATATCGTCGATGTCGCGGTATTCGACCAGCTTCAGCCGTTCCTCCATCCACGCGGTGATGGCGGCAATGTCGGCGTCGGACAGGGCGCGGTCGCCATGCGGCTTGATTTCGGACTTGCGGATATTGACGATGGCGATCTGTTCCATCTCGATCCGGCGCTGCCGGTTCTCGGTATCAACCCGAAACACGAAGGCCCCGTTTTCACGGACCCTGAAATAATAATCCGGCAGATCGCCCGCCATCCGTCCCCCTAGCTCAGCCCTTTGCAGAACGTCTGTATCCGCGTGCACGCCTCTTTGAGCGCTTCATCGGAGGTTGCATAGCTGATCCGGAAATTCGGCGATAGTCCAAAGGCTGCGCCAAAGACCACCGCGACGCCGGTTTCCTCCAACAAGGCCGTGGCAAAGGCCTCGTCATCGGTGATCTTGGCCCCTCCTGCGCTGGTCTTGCCGATCAGCCCGGCAATCGACGGATAGACATAGAACGCGCCATTGGGCGTGGGGCAGTCGATGCCCTCGACCTCGTTCAGCATCTTGACCACCAGATCGCGGCGGCGGGCGAAAACGGTGTTGTTCTCGGCGACGAAATCATGGCTGCCATTGAGCGCCTCGGCGGCCGCCCATTGGCTGATGGTGCAGGGGTTCGAGGTGCTTTGCGACTGGATCTTTCGCATTGCGGCAATCAAATCCTGCGGCCCCGCCGCATAGCCGATCCGCCAGCCGGTCATGCAATAGGCCTTGGACACGCCATTGCACGTCAGCGTGCGGTCATAGAGCGCCGGTTCCACCTGTGCAGGCGTGCAGAATTCAAAGCCGTCATAGGCCAGATGTTCATACATATCGTCGGTCATGATCCAGACGTGCGGATGGCGCAGGAGCACATCCGTCAGCGCCTTCAATTCGTCCCAGGTATAGCCCGCGCCGGTGGGATTGCTGGGCGAGTTGAAGATGAACCAGCGGGTTTTGGGCGTGATCGCGGCCTCGAGCGCCTCTGGCGTCAGTTTGAAGCCGGTTTCGATGCCTGCGGGGGCAATCACCGGCTCGCCGCCCGCCAGGAGCACCATGTCGGGGTAGCTGACCCAATAGGGGGCGGGGATCAGCACCTCGTCCCCGGGATTGAGCGTGGCCATGAGGGCGTTGTAGAGGATCTGCTTGCCGCCCGAGGCGACGCTGACCTGCGCGGGCACATAATCGAGCCCGTTGTCGCGCTTGAACTTGGCGCAGATCGCCGCCTTGAGCTCGGGAATGCCGTCCACGGCGGTGTATTTGGTCTTGCCTTCCTCGATGGCGCGGATACCGGCGGCGCGGATATGCGCGGGGGTCGGGAAATCCGGCTCTCCGGCCCCCAGGCCGATCACGTCGCGCCCTGCGGCCTTGAGTTCCTGGGCCTTGGTGGTGACGGCGATGGTGGGCGAGGGTTTGACGCGCGACAATGTCGCGGAAAGACGGGACATGGCCGGCTCCGGTTTGAATTCACTCCGAGAATGTCTTAGGCTGCGGTCAGGGCGCGATCAAGCCCGATCACTGGAAAGGAAGACAATGACCGCAGACAGCACCGACGGCTGGTTCGATCCCGATGCCACCACCTTTGGCGACCGCGTGACAGGCGCGCGCGAGCGCGCAGGCATGAGCCAGGCCGATCTGGCGAAACGGTTGGGGGTCAAGCTCAAGACGTTGAAGGCTTGGGAGAACGACCTGTCGGAGCCGCGCGCCAATAAGTTGTCGATGATGGCGGGGATGCTCAATGTCTCGCTCTTGTGGCTCTTGTCGGGCGAAGGCGAGGGGCCGGGCGCGCCCGAGATGGGCGAGCTGTCGCGCGACGTGATCGATATGCTGACCGAGATTCGCGACATCCGCGCACAGATGACCCGCGCGACCGACCGTCTGGGACGGTTGGAAAAGACCCTACGCGCCAAGTTGCGGGAAGAAGCCGGTGAGTGAGGCCCCTGTCGAGGCACCGGGCGGCGCTGATGAGCCGCCCGCCCACCGGATCAAGCGCCTGCGCATGCGCGCGATGCGCCGGGGGATCAAGGAAATGGACATCATCCTGAGCCGCTATGCCGAAGCGCGGCTCGAAGTGATGGACAAGGCCGCATTGGACGGTTTCGACGCGTTGTTGTGCGAGAACGATCAGGATCTCTATCAATGGGTGACGGGTCAAGCCGCGCCGCCTGCGCGCTTCGCGCCCTTGGTGGCAGAGATTGCGGCAGAGGCCAGCGGCGGAAAGTAGATCGCATTTTAGGCGGTTTCGTCGCGATTTACCGAATGTTCGGGTTTTTGCCAGATGGTCCCGTGCGAGCAGTATCGCACGGAGACCGACATGAGCTATCACAGCCCCCTCGCGACGAGCGCCGTTCAGAGCGCCTTTATCAGCAGCTATCTTGACGCTTTGTCGCTGGTGGAGCGCCTGCACCGGCTGTTGCTGGATGTCATCAAGGATGAGTTCGAGCGCGTGGGCGTGTTGGAAATCAACGCGGTGCAGGCGCTCTTGCTCTTCAACATCGGCGACCACGAGGTGACGGCGGGTGAATTGAAGTCGCGCGGTTACTATCAGGGCAGCAATGTCAGCTACAATCTCAAGAAGCTGGTGGAGATGGGATATATGCACCATCAGCGCTGCGAGGCGGATCGCCGGTCGGTCCGGGTGCGGCTGACGGAAAAGGGGCGCACGATCCGCGATCTGGTCGGCGATCTCTTTGCCCGCCACGCCGAGGGGTTGGAGGCGCGCGGCGTTCTGGGCCCCGATGGGATCGACCAGATTACCGCCTCTTTGCGCCGGGTGGAGCGGTATTGGACGGATCAGATCCGCTATATCTATTGAGGCAGGGCGCCAAGCATGAGATCGTTGATTTCGCGGAAGAGCTTGCGCGACATGGCGCGCTCGAAATCCTCGAATCCTTGGGCGATTTCGAGAAAGGCCCCCGGCCCGAAGAGCACCTCTCGCTGGTAATATTGGGTGACCTGCGGGTCGTGCCCCTCGATCACGAGGCCGTTGACGGTGATGTCGTCAAACGGAAAATGCTTGTAGGCGAGCGCCGGGCCGAAGCCCTGATTGTTGATCCCGTCACCCGAGACGTCGATCACCTGCCGATCGCAGCGGGGCGCGCGCGCCATCAGCGCCGCGCCATAGCCCAGCGCCGAGCCGAGGCCGGTGGGGTAATCGCTGGTCGAGCGCTGCATGCCCGCCAGCACCGCCACCGCGTCCGTTATATCGGCGTCAGAGCGCAGAAAGGTCCAGTCGAGATGCAGCCTGTCCTGAAAGCGGCCGCTCCACTCATAGACCGCCAGCGCCACATCGCCCGTGCTGCCGCGCAGGATGGCATCGCGGATCTCGGGCGCATCGAGGGCCGAGGCGAGGCCCACCCGTTGCAGGGCATATTCGGCCTCATCGACCGAAGAGGACACATCGAGGGCGAGCACCAGCGCAAGGCGACAGGCGCCTTGGGCCGGGGCCGCGAGAAGTGCGGCCGCAAGAAGGGCCGCGAGCCTCACCAATGGCCGATATTCTCCATGCTGGTCCAAGGCTCTGCCGGCGGCAGGGCGTCACCCTCTTGCAAAAGCTCGACCGAGATATTGTCGGGGCTGCGCACAAAGGCCATACGCCCGTCGCGCGGCGGGCGGTTGATGGTGACGCCATTGTCCATCAGGTGTTGGCACAGCTCATAGATGTTGCTCGTGGCATAAGCGAGATGGCCGAAATGGCGGCTGTCCGAAGGCAGGCCTTCGTCGCCGTCCCAGTTATAGGTAAGCTCGACCGGGCACTCTTCCTGGCCTTCGGGGGCCATGAACACCAGCGTGAAACGCCCGCCCTCGTTGTCCCAGCGGCGGGTTTCCTTGAGCCCAAGAAGGGCAAAGAACCGCTGGGTCGCCTCAAGGTCTTTGACCCGAACCATCGTGTGCAGATATTTGATGCGCATGGTCATCCTCCGTGATTGCAATGGGTCGGAGGATAGTGGCGCGTGCGCCGGTGTCGAGGGCAATCTGGGGCGGGGTGGCTCAGAACTCGGACCGGATCCCGAGGGTGATCGAGGTTTCCTCGACATCGAAGCGGCTGATGTTTGAATCGCTGCGTTCGCTGGTCACGGTGAGGGTGGGGACAAAGCCCATGTAGCCCCAGTCGTTGAACGTGGCTGTGACGCCGCCGAACACGGATCGGTCGTCACGCCCGCCCGGCACGCTGATAAAGCCGACCTGATAGCTGGAATAGTCCAACTGGCTGAGCCCAAGGGAAAATTCGAGGCTGGCGGGGCCGATGTCTCGTCCCAGCTGATAGCTGGCAATGCCGGTCCATTGATCCGAGGCGCGGTTGATGCCGTTGCTGTCCGTGTCGCGATACTGCACCTGAAAGCCGATCTGCGCGCCACTCTCAAGGGTCAGGCCGACCCCGGCAAAGCCGCTGGCGACGGTGCTGTCGGCCCCGCGCGCGCTCTCGTAGCGCTGATCCTCGAAGCTGCCACCAAAGCTCAGCATCAGGCGGTCGGTCAGCCGGTGATGGCGCGTGGCCCCCACGCGCGCGAAATCATAGAGCGGATCGTCCGCATACCAGACCCGCCCGCCGTCGAGGTCGAATTTCCACGTCACCGCTGCGGAGGTGCCGCGCAGATATTGGGTCAATCCCAGTTCCGCGACCGTCGAGGAGAGGTCATCGCCGCTCAGCCCCGGCACGGAGTCTGAAATATCGACCCGCCGGGCGTTGACGCGGGCACGCACCCGTGTCTCGCGCCCGTCGCTTTTGGCAAGGCGGTAGGAGAGGGCGGCTTGCGCCGTGGTGATCCAGCCCGAAAGCGCCTGCGCCGAGGGGCTGAGCGTGCCCACCACCGGCACGCCGTCGATCACGTTGAGCGGGCTGTTGGCCCCGTTGTTGACGTTGTCGGAGGGGGTCGTGGAAAAGCGGAAATCGAACCGCAGCGGGTTGCGCGCGCGCACGTTCTGAAAGGCGGTCACGGTCTGGGCGCGGGCCACCTCATCGGGGGCGTGATCGACCGCGCGGCGCAGCCAGAATTGGGAACCGGTCAGGCGCTCATCGGCAAAGCTGAGCTCTGCCGCGAGATTGGCGGCCTGAAAGCGCTGTGCGTCCGATTTGGCATGCCAATAGGCGAGCGCGGCCTTTCTTTCGGCGGCACCATAGGCCTTGGCCTGTGCAAGGGCCACGGCCTGAAAGTAAAGGGCGCGCGGATTGTGCGGGTCGGCCTGCAAGAGACCTTTGCTCAGGTTATAGGCAAGGCGTGGTTGCCCCGCGCCCAACGCCTGAGCGGCCAGCGCATCGGCTTGGGCGAGGGTGAGGTTGGCCGGTGTGGCCGCGCCAATCCCGGCAAGCCCAAGCGCGCCAGCAAAGGTACTGGCACGCAGCAGGTGTCGGATGGCACGCCATAGGGGCTTGGGGCTGTTTTGCGCCTTGGTATACACCGGGGCGGTCATGCCTCCGCCTTTAGCGGTCAAGCACGAAAATGCCGGTTTCCGACTCGTTGGTCAGCCCCAGTGGATTGCCTGGTCCGTCAAATTCGTTGAGCTTGATCGCGCCCGCGACTTCGGTCGCGTCGATGCCGCCAAAGATACCTGCGGACGAGCCGATGCTGGTACCGGTCACGCGGTCGGCTGGAAAGCCGGTTTGGTCATATTCGACCGTGCCACTGAACGTGCCGCCCTCGGTGATCTGTGTGTTGATCAGAACGAGCGACGGCAGGTTGATCACCACGCCGCCGGGTGTTTCGGAAATGCGGCGGTTGATGATATTGCCTTCGACCGCCCGATCCCCAAAGTTTGCACGCAGCACCACATCACCTTGGGTCGACGCGGCCTGAGTGGGGATCAGTTCTGGTGCGAGCCCGACCGGGGGCGGCAGCAGGTCTCCTCCTTGGGAGTCAAGGTTGGTGAGGCCGACATAGCGGCCAGTATAGACCACCTCGCCGGTGGTAGGTTGGGTATAGCTGCCGGTTCTCTCGAAGACGGCCCCGGTAAAGAGCCGGTTGCGCGGACCGCCGGTGGCGGCGACGCCAGCTGTCACGGCACCCGAGGTCTGGCTCTGCGCGGCAAAAGCGGTGCTGTGACGAGAGGCCCCGTCCTGTTGGATCGAGTAGGCCTGATAGCCCGGCACATCGAGCGCTACGGCGCGGTTGTATGTCACGGGGTCAGTGGTGCCGTCAAAGGTAAGCCCCTCGACCGTCAGCGTCTGGGTCGCGGGATCGAACTCTACCCGCGTCACATCCTGGGAGATCTCGGTGGGAACGGTCGTATCCGTGGGGGGCGCCGTCGTGCCGTCATCTTCGCCGGGATTGTCAAACGGATTGGAGGATCCGCCACCCCCACAGCCGCCCAGAAGGGCAGCGGCCATCAGGCCTGCCACGATATGTTTCATGATGAGACTGCCCTCAATATGTTTTATAGTTGTTTTGCAGCGACGTTCAGGCCATTGCCTTTAAAAGTCAATTCCCGATACATCTGCGGATTGCAAAAACTGCCCCCCTGTGGCGCATGGGCAAGCACCCGATATGGGCTTGGCGCATGGGTGATCCCCAAGATATAGTGATCTCCGACTCGTTCTTGTGATGAAAGGCCTCGCCATGCCCCTCAGCCCCGACCAACAGGCCGAAATCGACGCGCAGCGCGCGCAGAGCCAAAGCACCCTGCGCGCCACGGCGGCGGGGATGGAACAGCATCTCTACACCGCCTATCCGGTGCTCGATCACGGCTTTGTCCGAGTGATCGACTATATGGGCGACGATGCCGCCATCGTGCAGGCGGCGCGCGTGAGTTACGGCGCGGGGACCAAGCATGTGCAGAACGATGAGGGGCTTATTCGCTATCTCATGCGGCACTGGCATTCGACCCCGTTCGAGATGTGCGAATTTAAGCTGCATGTGAAGCTGCCGGTGTTTGTCGCGCGGCAATGGATCCGGCACCGCACCGCCAATGTGAACGAATATTCGGCGCGCTATTCGATCCTCGATCGCGAATTCTACATTCCGGCACCCGACATGCTGGCGGCGCAATCGACCACCAACAATCAGGGGCGGGGGGCAGCCCTTGAAGGGGAAGAGGCGCAGCGCGTGTTGCGCATCCTGACCGAGGACGCGATGCGCTGCTATGACCATTACGAGGGCATGATTTCGCAAGAGGGCCAGCAAGGGCTGGCGCGCGAATTGGCGCGGATGAACCTGCCCGCCAATATCTATACGCAATGGTATTGGAAGGTCGATCTGCACAACCTCTTGCATTTCCTGCGCCTGCGCGCCGACGCCCATGCGCAATATGAAATCCGGGTCTATGCCGAGGAGATTTGCCGCCTCGTGGCCGATTGGGTGCCCTATGCCTACAAGGCCTTCGAGGATTACCGCATGGGCGGGGCGACGTTGTCTGCTACCGCGCTGGATTGTGTGCGGCGGATGCTGAAGGGCGAGGTCGTGACGCAAGAGACCTCGGGCATGAGCAAGGGCGAATGGCGGGAGTTCGAGGGGGTTGTGAACGGGTCTGCGTAGGGTGCGCATTTATTGCGCACCGGTCCGGTCGAGAGAGCCGGGGCGAGGGGTGGGGTTTGCGCCGGTGACAATGGTGCGCAATGAATACGCACCTTACGGGAAAAGGTTTCTCTAAGGAAAGAACCGGCGCGCCACTAAAGCGGTTCGGATAAGCTGAGAAAGGTACTGCGAGATGTTAAAATGAGTGAACTTGGATGGGACGAAGCAATCAAAGTGGTCCTCGGTGATTCTGACGAACCACTTCACTACACAACGATAGCCGAAGAGATCGCAAAACGAGAACTCAGGCAAAAGCTTGGTGCGACCCCAGCAAATACAGTTAACGCATACATAAATAATTCTTTAAACTCTGAGGGAGTTAGTAGCCCATACGTTCGGACATCACGAGGTTTCTATTCTTTGAAGGCGTCTAGGGACCCGAATTCGAGGCCCACCGAAGAAGAATCGAAACAGTCAGAATCCTCTGGTTTAATTCAGTGTATCGGCATGTATTGGTGGGCTTCGGAGATAGTGTGGAAGTCTAATCCGAGGCTATTTGGACAACAGCAAGCCGGATCAGATAGGGTGGATTTTTCCGATCAGATCGGGGTCTACATTTTGCATGACCGGAGCAGAGTAATTTATGTCGGGCGCTCAATTGATCGTCCAATGGGTAGACGTCTATTCGAACACACAAAGGATAGATTGAACGGGAGATGGGATCGATTTTCTTGGTTTGGGTTGAGGTCTGTTAGCGAGGAAGGGCAGCTTAGAGATGTAGACACTTCATCAATAGATAGGGACACGCTAATTGCTACCTTGGAAGCGGTTCTAATAGAAGCATTGGAGCCACCGCAGAATAGGCGAAGAGGAGATCAGTTCAGCGCGATTGAGTATTTACAAGTTGCCGATCCAGACAAGGACAAACAAAAAATTGATGCGATAACCGCACTCATTTCCGGCACTCTCTTTTCCACTTCATAATTTCGAGGGCTATCTTGCGCATTTATTGCGCACCGGGTCGGTCGATGAATTCGGGGCGTGGGGTTGGGTTTGCGTCGGTGACAATGGTGCGCAATGAATGCGCACCCTACGGCCAATGGACGGGGCCGTCGCGGTGGATGGAGGAATAGGGCCAATCCTCGGGACGGTCGGCCAACCCATGTTTCACCGGATTGATCCAGCAATAGCGGATTGCGGCGCTTTTGTCCGCATCGCTGCGGAGGTGTTGCTCCCAGAACCGACGTTGCCAGATCCCATGCTCGCGCCGGGCCTCGTGGCTGGGGCGGCGGGGCCCAGGGGGCATGGCACGGGAAAACCGGGCTTTGATCACGCTCCACCGGGTCGAGAAATCGTGGTCATTCTCGGGCAGGGTCCAGACACAATGCATATGGTCGGGCAGGACAACCCAAGCCTCGATCGTGAAGGGCCGCTCGGCCTTGGTGCGTCTCACGGCGGCGCGCAGGGCCGCGATTTCGCGGGTGAGCAGCTCTGAGCGGCGGTTGGCGAGCGTCACGGTGAAGAAGATGCAGGCCCCGGCGATCTTGGGGCGGATATAGTTGGACATGGGTTCAGAGAACCATGGCAGGGTTAAGGAATGGTTATTGGCGGTGGGGGTGCGCAATGAATGCGCACCCTACGGGAGGAAACCGGATCGAGAGGGCACCCGTCGTAGGGTGCGCATTCATCGCGCGCCTGGGCGGTAGCCCAATCACACCCCCCGCACCCGTGGGCGGACCCATTTCGAGGCGGGTTCGACGATCAGATCGGTGAGCGCCCAGACCAGCGCATCGACGCGGTCGGGGCTGCCGCGCCCCTCATAGCCGCGCGCGGTCATGGCGCACATCTGATCCTCGAGCGCGCCAAGCCCGCGTGCGTGATGCACGCGGCCCTGTTCATAGAGGGCTGCCACAGGTTCGGCCCGCGCCACCTTGCCCCGGCTGGCGTGGACCTTGCGCAGGGGCACGAGGGGATCGACCTGCCGGATCACCCGTTCCACCAGATCGCCGCCCTGGTTGACCTCGGCCACCACGCGCTCTGCCCCCCAGAGTTCGCGCGCGCGGATCGCGGCGCGCGCCCAGCGGGCGGGGCTGGCGGCGCTGACGCTGGCATCGGCCAGAACATAGGCGCGCCAGTCCTGCACCGGGCCGCGCGTGATCGCGCCCACCACGATGATCCCACATTCATCCGATCCCGAATGGCCCGTGACGGGAGGATCGACCGCCACCACCACCCGGTCGAATTCGGGCAGGGTTTCGATCCGGGTCGCCTCGATCATCGCGGGGGTCCAGAGCGCGTCCTCGGCCTCGTCGATCAGCAGCCCGTCCAGTTCCTGCCGCCCGAGCCGCGTGCCGGCGTAGCGCGCGCGCACCTCGTCAAGGAAGCCTTCGGCGAGATAGGCACGATTGGCCTCGGTTGGGGCAGAGGTGGTGACGGTGCTGGAGGTGGCGAGAATATCCTTGAGCACGCCGACATTGCGCGGCGTGGTGGTGACACAGACGCGGGGGGCCTCGCCCAGGCGCAGGCCGAATTGCAGCATGTCCCAGGTTTCGCGCGCGCGTTTCCATTTGGCCAGCTCATCGACCCAGGCCCCGTCGAATTGCGGGCCGCGCAGCCCCTCGGGGTCATGGGCGGAAAAGGCCTGTGCCACCGCGCCATTGGGCCAGATCAGGCGTTTGCGCGTGGCCTGCCACTCGGGGCGGCGGTCGGGGGGCGAACAAGCGAGAATCCCGCTCTCGCCAAAGATCATCACCTCACGCACCTGATCGATGGTTTCACCCACAAGTGCGATCCGCCTGCAGCGGCCTGCATCCATGGGGCGCGCGCCTTCGACCTCGGACCGCACCCATTCGGCCCCGGCGCGGGTCTTGCCCGCCCCGCGCCCGCCCATGATGACCCATGTCCGCCAATCGCCCGACGGGGGCAGCTGATGTGGCAGCGCCCAGAACTCGAAGAGATAGGGCAGGGCCATGAGTTCACCGTCACTCAGGGCATCGAGGAAGTCTTCCATGACAACTGGCCCTTTTGAGACGATCCAGTCGGCACCCGATCTGATGCCGGGCGTCGTCGAAATCGAGGGCGTATCCATGGACAATGCCAAGGTCTTCTTTTCTGCGTCGTTCAAGCTGTGCCTCCGCTTCCAGTGCGATCTTGAGCCATTGCCGGATTTCGGTGGTGGCCTTGGTCGCGTTTTTCAGTTCATCGAGGTCGCCGGACCTGATCCGTTGATAGATCTCTGCCAGATCCGCGCGCATATCGGCCAATTGCTGTTCCAGCGCGTTGATCGAGGTGGTCAGGCCGGTGGGCCCCTCGTCGGGGGTGATCAAAACCATGCGTGCTCTTGCCTCATGAGTGGTGTGTTTCGGTGGGCCCCTCAGGCTGAACGGCACGAAAAAACGGCCGCCGGGGTTTCCCCCGGGGCCGTTGCCCAATTCGTCCAGCATGTCACAACCTATACGAGAGACCGCGCGCCAAGTCAAGTTTCAGCGCTTTAGCTTCGGCCCGCAAGTATCCGGTATGTTTACGTTTTGCTAACTATTCAGCGTGGCGCTCAGGCGCGATGTGCGCCGTCGGCCAGACCTTTGACAAAGCTCAGCACCTCGTCAACCGAACTGCCTTTGGCAATCTCGCCCACGATGGCCGAGCCCACGACGCAGCCATCGGCGACGCTGGCAATCGTCTGCGCGGTTTCGGGCGTGCGGATGCCAAAACCCACGATCACCGGAAGATCGGTTTGTGCCTTGATGCGCGCGACTTCGGGGGCGACATCCGCCGCCTCTGCCGCCGCCGCCCCCGTGATGCCGGTGATCGACACATAGTAGACAAAACCAGAGGTGTTCTCGAGCACCTTGGGCAGGCGTTTGTCATCGGTGGTCGGCGTGGCGAGGCGGATGAAGTTCATCCCCGCCTTCGAAGCCGGAACACAGAGTTCGTCATCCTCTTCGGGGGGTAGGTCGACCACGATCAGCCCGTCGATCCCAGCGGCCTTGGCATCGGTCAGGAACTTGTCCACGCCACGATTGTAGATCGGGTTGTAATAGCCCATCAACACGATGGGCGTTGTATCGTCGCCCTTGCGGAATTCGCGCGCCATGGCCAGCGTTTTCTCAAGCGTCATGCCGGCGGCCAGTGCCCGCTGGCCGGCCAGTTGGATTGTCGGACCATCGGCCATCGGGTCGGTGAAGGGCACGCCCAGTTCGATGACGTCCACGCCCGCGCCGGGCAATCCCTGCATCACCGCGAGGGAGGTGTCATAATCCGGATCGCCCGCCATGATATAGGAAACGAAGGCCTTCTTTCCGGCGGCCTTCAGCTCTGCGAATTTGGCGTCGATGCGTGTCATGCGGCTCTGTCCTCTGAATGGGTCCGTGCGGGTTTGGCGCAAAGCGCGCGGGAAATCAATGCCCGGCTTGACCTTGGGCCGCGCAAACCCGTAGATGCGCGCAATTCAAGGCATGGAGGGTCTGAGATGGGCTTTAAAATGGGAATCGTGGGCCTGCCCAATGTGGGCAAATCCACGCTCTTCAACGCGCTCACCCGCACCGCTGCGGCGCAGGCGGCGAATTTTCCCTTTTGCACCATCGAGCCCAATGTGGGCGAGGTGGCCGTGCCCGATGCGCGGCTCGACAAGCTGGCCGAGATTGCCGGGTCGAAACAGATCATTCCCACGCGCATGACCTTTGTGGACATCGCCGGGTTGGTCAAGGGCGCCTCCAAGGGCGAGGGGCTCGGCAATCAGTTTCTGGCCAATATCCGCGAGACCGATGCGATTGCCCATGTGCTGCGCTGCTTTGAGGATGGCGATGTGACCCATGTCGAGGGGCGCGTCGATCCGGTCGCGGATGCCGATACGATCGAGACCGAACTCATGCTGGCCGATCTTGAGTCGGTCGAGAAGCGCCGCGCAGGCCTTCAACGCAAGCTCAAGGGCGGCGACAAAGAGGCAGCACAGGCCGAGCGGCTTCTGGGGCTGGCGCAGGCCGCACTTGAGGCCGGACGCCCCGCGCGCACGGTGGCGGTGGATGCCGAAGATGCCAAGGCTTGGAAAATGCTGCAACTTCTGACCGCCAAGCCGATCCTCTATGTCTGCAACGTGGATGAGGCCAATGCCGCTACGGGCAATGCCCATTCGGATGCGGTGGCCAAAATGGCGGCCGAACAGGGTGCGGCGTCGGTGGTGATTTCAGCCCAGATCGAGGAGGAAATATCCAAACTCGACCCGGAAGAGGCAGAGATGTTTCTGACGGAAATGGGGCTGGAAGAGGCAGGGCTGGATCGGCTTATCCGGGCCGGTTATGGCCTTTTGCATCTAGAGACCTATTTCACGGTCGGCCCCAAGGAGGCGCGTGCCTGGACCATCCCGGCGGGCACGCCCGCGCCCAAGGCGGCTGGCGTGATCCATGGTGATTTCGAGCGCGGGTTCATCCGGGCGGAAACCATTGCCTATGACGATTTCGTATCCTTGGGCGGCGAGCAAAAGGCCAAGGACGCGGGCAAGATGCGGTCCGAGGGCAAGAGCTATGTCGTCAAGGATGGCGACGTGCTGCACTTCCTTTTCAACACCTGAGCGGGGCGACAGGCGGAAGGCGCGGCTTAGACTCCGCGCCAGATCCAGCCGCCGCCGAGCACGCGCGTGCCGGTGGTTTCATAGAACACGCAGGCCTGACCGGGGGACACGCCTTCCTCTGGTGTCAGCAATTCGACTGTCGCTTCGGTGGCGGAAATGGGCCGCAGCACCGCCTCGCGTGGGGGGCGGGTGGAGCGCACCTTGACCGAGATATGCCACTCCGCCTGAGAGGTGAGGGGCGTATCGCCCAGCCAGTTGATTTCGCGCAGGGGCACGGTGCGGGTCGAGAGCATCTCCTTGGGGCCGACGATGACGCGGCGGGCATCGACATCAAGGCGCACGACATAGAGCGGCTCTTCCAGCCCGCCGATGCCCAGACCGCGCCGCTGTCCGATGGTGTAATGGATCACGCCCTCATGGGTGCCAAGGATGCGGCCATCGGCATGGACAATCTCGCCCGGCTCTGCCGCGCCGGGGCGCAGCTTTTCGATCACGCTGGCGTAATTGCCGTTCGGGACAAAGCAGATGTCCTGACTGTCGGGCTTGTCCGCGACCTGAAGACCGTATTGCGCGGCCAATTCACGGGTTGCCTGTTTCGAGGGCAGATGCCCGAGTGGGAAGCGCAGGAATTCGAGCTGTTCGGGCGTGGTGGAGAAGAGGAAATAGGACTGATCGCGCGCCGAATCAGTGGCGCTATGCAGTTCCGGCCCCTGCGCGCCCATCTTGCGCTGGATATAATGGCCGGTGGCCATGCAATCAGCCTCAAGATCGCGGGCGGTTTCCAAGAGGTCTTTGAACTTTACCCGCTCGTTGCAGCGGATGCAGGGGACGGGCGTGGCCCCCGCAAGATAGCTGTCGGCGAATTCGTCGATCACGGCATCGCGAAAGATGTTCTCGTAATCCAGCACGTAATGCGGAAAGCCCATCTCTTCGGCCACGCGGCGGGCGTCGTGAATGTCGATCCCGGCGCAGCAGGCGCCCTTCTTGGCCAGGGCCGCGCCATGGTCGTAAAGTTGCAGCGTGACGCCTACCACATCATAGCCCTCTGCGGCCAGATGCGCGGCCACGACCGAGCTGTCGACACCGCCTGACATGGCGACCACCACCCGCGTTTCCGCCGGAGACTTGGGGAATCCAAGCGAATTCAGGGGTTTGTTCGTATCCAGTGGCATGGCGGTCTCCGCGAAGGTTCTTCAGAATATAGGAAAATCCTAAACACTCTCAAGGCCCGGTTTCACCCCGCATTAAGCCTGAAACCGTCATTCTGGGCGCATCAGACCGAAGGGGTGAGCGTCATGTATCTGAAGAAAGTGGAAGGGCCAAGGGCTGTGACCCTGGCGGATGGAACGGTGTTCAGCAGGGCGGATTTGCCGCCCAGCGATACGGTGCGATGGGTTGCGTCGCGCAAGCTCAAAGTGGTGCGGGGGGTGGCCTATGGGCTGATCTCACGGCGCGAGGCGTTGGAGACCTATGGGCTCAGCGAGGAGGAATTTGACACATGGATCGCGGCGGTGGCCAAGCATGGCGAGGCGGCGCTCAAGGTCACGGCCCTGGGTGCATACCGGTAACCGGAAGTTGAGTGAAGGGGAGGTCAAAACAATGGTAACGGGTAGTTAACCATTTTTGACCAGTGTGATCGGTATCGAAGCAATGTTCCAAGGAGTTCCCAATGCGCGTACTTTTGGTCGAGGACGATCCGACGACATCCAAAAGCATCGAGTTGATGCTGACCCATGCCAATCTCAATGTCTACACCACCGATCTGGGGGAAGAGGGCATCGACCTGGCCAAGCTCTATGATTACGACCTGATCCTGCTCGATCTGGGCCTGCCGGATATGAACGGGCATGAGGTGCTGCGGCAATTGCGGCTGGCGCGGATTGCCACGCCGATCCTGATCCTTTCGGGGGCGGATGACACCGACAGCAAGATCAAGGGGTTCGGATTTGGCGCGGATGACTATCTGACCAAGCCGTTTCATCGCGATGAGCTGGTGGCGCGTATCCACGCGATCATCCGGCGCTCAAAGGGCCATTCGCAATCGGTGATCCGCACCGGCAAGATCAATGTCAATCTCGACGCCAAGACGGTGGATGCGGGCGGCAAGCCGGTGCATCTGACCGGCAAGGAATATCAGATGCTGGAGCTGTTGAGCCTGCGCAAGGGCACCACTTTGACCAAGGAGATGTTTCTCAACCATCTGTATGGCGGCATGGATGAGCCGGAGCTAAAGATCATCGACGTGTTCATCTGCAAACTGCGCAAGAAGCTGTCGGAGGCCACCGATGGTGTCAATTACATCGAGACGGTCTGGGGACGCGGCTATGTGTTGCGCGATCCCGAACAGGGGGCAATCACAGGACGGCCGCTGGCCATCGGGGCCTGAGGGCTGCACAGGCTCTGGACGCTGGACGGGTCGGGCACTATCACTCTGATCAGGCATGGGGCGGGCAGGCATTGGCCGCCGCATCCGCGATCAGAGAGGGGCCGATGACCGACAGGATTGCCGTTGAGGATCTGACCGAAGGTGAGGCGGGGGCCGAGTTGGCGCGGCTTGCCGCGCTCTTGGCGGCGGCGAACCGGGCCTATCACACCGAGGATGCGCCCGAGGTCACGGATGCCGACTATGATGCGCTCAAGGCGCGCAATGCGGCCATCGAGGCGCGGTTTCCCGCGCTCAAGCGGCCGGATAGCCCATCTGAACAGGTGGGTGCGGCCCCGTCCGAGGGCTTTGCCAAGGTGGCGCATAGCGTCCGGATGCTCAGCCTTGGCAATGCGTTCGAAGCCGAGGATGTGGCGGAGTTCGATACCCGCATCCGCCGGTATCTGGGCCTGTCCGATGACGCTCCGCTTGCCTATACCGCAGAGCCCAAGATCGACGGGCTGAGCCTGAGCCTGAGGTACGAAAGCGGCAGGTTGGTGCAGGCGGCGACCCGCGGCGATGGCGAGGTCGGCGAGAACGTGACCGCCAACGCCCGCACCATCACGGATATTCCCGAGACGTTGAGCGGCGCGCCCGAGGTTCTGGAAGTGCGTGGCGAGGTTTACATGAGCCACGAGGATTTCGCGGCTTTGAACGCGCGGCAGGCGGCCAAATCCGACAAGGTCTTTGCAAATCCGCGCAATGCCGCTGCCGGGTCGTTGCGGCAGCTGGATGCGTCGATCACCGGCGCGCGGCCGCTGCGGTTCTTTGCCTATAGCTGGGGCGAGGTGAGCGAGCCCCTGGCCGAGACGCAGATGGGGGCGATTGAACGGCTGGCGGCGCTCGGGTTTCAAACCAATCCGTTGACGGTGCTCTGTGATGGGGTGGAGGCGCTGCTTGAGCATTACGCGCGGATCGAGCAGGTGCGCGCGACTTTGGGTTATGACATCGACGGGGTGGTCTACAAGGTCGATGATCTGGGCCTGCAAGCGCGGCTTGGGTTTCGCTCGACCACGCCCCGTTGGGCGATTGCGCACAAGTTTCCCGCCGAACTGGCCTGGACGCGGCTTGAGGCGATCGACATTCAAGTGGGGCGCACCGGCGCGCTGAGCCCGGTGGCGCGGCTGACGCCCGTCACGGTTGGCGGGGTCGTGGTCAGCAATGCCACGCTGCATAATGAGGATTACATCGCCGGGCGCGACAGCAAGGGTGAGGTCATCCGCGGCGGCAAGGATATTCGCGTGGGCGATTGGGTGCAGGTCTATCGCGCAGGCGATGTGATCCCCAAGGTGGCTGATGTGGATTTGGCGAAGCGGGCAGAGGATGCGGCACCGTTCGTCTTTCCTACCTCATGCCCGGAATGCGGATCGGATGCGGTGCGCGAAGAGGGCGACGCCGTGCGCCGCTGTATGGGCGGCCTTATTTGCCCCGCGCAGGCGGTCGAAAAGCTCAAGCATTTCGTGTCCCGCGCCGCCTTTGACATTGAGGGGCTGGGGGCCAAGCAGGTGGAACAATTCTACCGCGATGGCTGGATCAAAGAGCCGGCGGATATCTTTACCCTGCAAGAGCGCTATGGCTCTGGCCTTCAACAGTTGAAGAACCGCGAAGGCTGGGGAGAAAAGAGCGCGAAGAACCTCTTTGAAGCGATTGAAGAAAAAAGAAAAATCCCCTTTGGCCGATTGCTCTTTGCACTTGGAATCCGGCATGTTGGCGAGCAGGCCAGCACGCTCATTGCGCGCAACTATGGCGCTTGGGATGAGTTCATCGCGGCGATGGATGCGGCGAAGGACTTTGACGGGCCAGAGTGGGAGCGCCTGCTTGGCATCGACGGGGTTGGGACCGTCATGGCGCGGGCCCTTGTCGGCGCTTTTGCAGAGCCACATGAGCGCGACAGCATCGAGCGTTTGACCCAGCATCTCACGGTCGAAGAGGCCGCGCGCCTCAGGACCGAGGGCAGCCCGGTGGCAGGCAAGACGGTGGTCTTTACCGGCACTCTGGAAAAGATGACGCGGGCCGAGGCCAAGGCGCGGGCCGAAAGTCTTGGGGCCAAGGTGGCAGGCTCGGTCAGTGCCAAGACTGACCTGTTGGTGGCCGGACCGGGGGCCGGGTCCAAGGCGAAAAAGGCCGAGGAACTGGGGATCGCGACGATTGACGAGGATGGCTGGCTCGCCCTCATCGGGGACGCATGAGCGGGCGGCCGGAAATCCTGTTTCCGCTTTTTGCGGGGCTCGAAACGCTGGAGGGGATCGGCCCCAAGACCGCGCAGAGCCTTACCGCGCTCGAGATCTCGCGACCACGCGATCTGTTGCTGACGCTACCGCATACGGGTGTGGATCGCCGCCGCCGCGCCACGGTGCAGGGGGCGGAGCTGCCGGGCATGGTGACGGTCGAGGTGACGGTGGGCCAGCATCGCCCGCCCGCGCGCAAGGGGGGGCCGTACCGCGTGGTGGTCGAGGATGCCGCGACCAGCTTTCACCTTATTTTCTTTCATGCCCGCGACGAGTATTTGCGCCGGATGTTGCCTACCGGCGCGCGGCGGATCGTGTCGGGCAAGGCCGAGCTTTTCGACGGGATCGCGCAGATGGTGCATCCCGACCATATGCTGCCCCTAGAGGATGCGGGCGAGATCCCGGATTTCGAGCCGGTCTATCCGCTGACCGCCGGTGTCACGCAGCGGGTGATGGCCAAGGGCGTGCAGTCGGCGTTGACGCGTCTGCCCGATCTGGCCGAATGGATCGACCCGGGGCAAAAGGCGCAGGCGGGCTGGCCCGATTGGGCGGATGCGATACGCGCCGTCCACCGGCCGCAAGAGGCGCGGGATCTGTCGCCCGCGCATCCCGCGCGCGAGCGGCTGGCCTATGACGAGTTGATGGCGCATCAGATGACGCTGGCACTGGCCCGTTCGAAACTGCGCCGTGCCAAGGGACGCGCGACCGTGGGCACCGGGCGCTTGCAGGCGCGGGTGCTTGCGGCGCTGCCCTATGCGCTCACGGGGGCACAGACACGGGCGATTGCCGAGATTGCCGCCGATATGGCCGCACCCCAACGGATGAACCGGCTGCTTCAGGGCGATGTGGGCGCGGGCAAAACACTGGTGGCGTTCAAGGCGCTGTTGATTGCGGTCGAGGCAGGTGGGCAGGGGGTGATGATGGCCCCTACGGAAATTCTTGCCCGACAGCATTTGCAGGGGTTGCGCCCCCTGGCCGAGAGTGCGGGTGTGGTGCTGGAAATCCTGACGGGGCGCGACAAGGGGGCCGAGCGGCGCGCCAAGTTGGTCGCCTTGGCGCGGGGTGATATTCAGATTCTGGTGGGCACCCATGCGGTGTTTCAAAAGGATGTAGAGTTTGCCGACCTGCGTCTGGCGATTGTCGATGAGCAACACCGTTTTGGTGTGCGGCAGAGGCTGGAACTGGGCAAAAAGGGCGCGCAGGCTGATGTGCTGGTGATGACCGCCACGCCGATCCCACGCTCTCTGGCCCTTGCGCAATATGGCGATATGGATGTCTCGGTGCTGGACGAAAAACCGCCCGGACGCCAGCCCATCAAGACGGCGCTCATCAGCATGGGGCGGATTGACGAGGTGGTGGATCACCTGCGCCGCGCCATTGCCGAGGGGCGGCAGGCCTATTGGGTCTGCCCCCTGGTCGAGGAAAGCGAGGTGGTAGACCTCAGCAGCGCCGAGGAGCGGTTCAAACGCCTGCGCGCGGCCTTGGGTGATGGGCTCGTGGGGCTGGTGCATGGCCAGATGCCGCCCGAGGACAAGGATGCCGCCATGGCCGCCTTTCAACGCGGTGAGACCAGCGTTCTGGTCTCGACCACGGTGATCGAAGTGGGGGTGGATGTGCCCAATGCTTCGATCATGGTGATCGAGCGCGCCGAGAGTTTTGGACTTGCGCAGTTGCACCAATTGCGCGGGCGCGTGGGGCGCGGGCAGGCGGCGTCGACCTGTCTCTTGATGTATCAGGCGCCGCTCAGCGAGGGCGGTGAGCGGCGGCTGACCACGATGCGCGACACCGAGGATGGGTTTCGGATCAGCGAGGTCGATCTCGAGATGCGCGGCGCGGGTGATCTCATTGGCACGGCACAATCGGGGTTGCCGCGATTCCGGATTGCCGATCTCGAATCGCAATCGGCGCTGATGGCGGTGGCGCAATCGGACGCGCGCAAGCTGTTGCATGACGATCCCGACCTCGTGTCAGACCGGGGGCGGGCGGCGCGGGTGCTCTTGTGGTTGATGGAGCAGGATCAGGCGATACGTTTGATTTCAGTAGGTTAGATATTTTGTTCACTTATGTTCTCAAAAAGTTCTTTACTTGAGTGGGTCAATATGAGAACAAAGCAGCAACACAGAGGTTTTCAGAAGGAGCCCCCAGATGTTGCACCAGATCAAGACGACTGCGACCCGTGCGCAGGACACGATTGTGGGTGATGCGATTGGCGCGCTTGCGCTCATGGTCACGCTTGTGGGTGCGCTCTATCTGCCCGGCCTTTTGTGATTTCTGCCTGAGTTTCTGCCTGCGGGTTTGTCCCGGCGATGGCGGCATCCTCCTGTCCCAACTCTGGGGATGCGCCACACCACCTGTCCTAACCGGTTTTCGGGAATTGCCTCATTCCTCCCGAATGTCCGGGGCCTGTGACCCGCTCAACTTTGCCGCCGCCGCTGTCCCAAGCGTGCGGCGGTTTTTTCATTCCGAGGGCATGGGGGCAGGGCGCAGGCGCTGTACCAGCACGCTCCCGGTGTCGACGATGCCTTTCATCCGCTCTTCCAGACGGATCATTTCGGACATCACATGGCGCAGGCGCTCGCTCTCATCGCCCAGGGCGCCCAGATCGGAAAAGAGCGCCTCGCTTTCGGCAATCTGCGCCTCGGCATTGGCGACCACGGCGCGCAGATCCTCGATCAGGGCACCTGCATCCTCAGGGGTTTGGTTGCGCAGGTCGGATACCGCCCGGCGTGCTGTATCAAACCACGCTTGTGAGAGGCGCGGCTCTGACTTGGCGCTCAGCATCGCGGCGCGTTCCAGCCGGCGGATGCGCCCGGTCAGCGTGTCGATCCGGTCGCGAAGATCGCTCTGGATGGTGACGATGTCATCATTGACCGTGACCACCCGTTGCAGCACCTCGTCAAGCTCGCCCATCAACCGGGTAATACGGTCAAGAAAGAGGTTGAGATCGCGCGCCAATACGCCGAATTCATCGGCGCTGCGGATGTCAGCGCGGTGGTTGAGGCCGCCGTAGGCGCGCGCCAGATTGCTGACCACCGTACGCAGGCCCAACAGCGGCTCGAGCCGGGCGCGCAGGATCAGGAACAAAAGGACCGAGTGCAGCACGATCTTGGCCAAGGCCAAGAGGCCAGTCAGGCGCATATCCTCGATCCATTGCGCAAAATCGGTGGCCAGATCGCGCCGCACCGTCACCTCGCCCAGCACATCGCCCACCGCCGCCTCGGTATGGCAGGCAAGGCAAAAGGGCTCTGCCGTGATGGCGAGCGTCGCACTTGCATGGGCGGTGTCGGGCCACTCGCCGCGCGGCAACCCCTCGGGGGTAAACTCGAATCCCTGCTCGATGGATCGGATCGTCACATCCGAGGGAATGATCGCGATGCGATAACCCAGCCCGTCCCAATTGTCCTGAAGGATCGGATAGACCGTGCGCGCGGCCACCGGCCCGCCTTCGTTGCGCATGATCGAGCGGACATTGTCAGCGAGGTCCTGCGCCGCCTCTTGGGCGTCGGAGGGGCCATGCACCCGGAACTTGTAATAGACCATCCCGGCCTTGAGCGCGAATTCCAGAACGGTCACCATCAACAGGATGATGAAGAAGTCGCGGATCATATGGATCAGGAAGGACTGATCAAATCGGCCGATCAGCGGGCTGTTCTGGTCGAGTTTCTGCCCTGTCATGGCGCTATCCCCGGCGTTTCTGCAAGGGAGGTAGCGCGCATTTCAGGAAAGATAAGGGCTGTGGCCCTCACAAAGGATCGTTTTGGCGCGAGGGGGCGATCAGGCGCAGGATGTTTCGGCGCGCACTGTCTCCATAGCCTCGACCGCGGCCTCGAGCGTGAGGAGGATCGAGGCGTGACGGTTCTTGTAGTCGCGCGCGGGGCGCAGAACCTCGAGCCCGTCAAAGGGTGCGGGCGGTGTGGGGCCGTCGGATTTCAGCATTTCGCGCAGGGCGTCGCGCGCCGCCGTCACCTGTGCGAGATCGCAGCCGATGATCGCGCGACCCACAACACTTGCGGCGGCCTGACCAAGGGCGCAGGCCTTGACCTCGGCCGCGTAATCCGCGATGCGCCCGTCCGCGCAGCGGATGTCGACGGTCACGGTCGAGCCGCAGAGCGGCGCGCGGCGTTTGACGCTGGCCTGCGGATCGGCCAGACGCCCGTGATGCGGTATGTCAGAGGCCAGTTCCAGGATCCGCGCGGAATAAAGCTTGATCAGGTCGGTTTCGCCGCTCATGGCTTTCCCTTTCGTGTGTTGCCCCATAAATAGGCGCGTGACGCGCAGATGCAAAAGGAAATCCGCCATGCCCTTCGATCCGGCGACACTAAAGTATGATGCAAACGGCCTGATTCCTGCCATCGCCCAAGAGGCCGAAACCGGAGAGGTGCTGATGATGGCCTGGATGAACGCGGACGCCGTGGCGCGCACGCTGGCGACAGGTCGCGTGACCTATTGGAGCCGCTCGCGGCAGGCGTTCTGGATCAAGGGCGAAACCTCGGGTCATGTGCAGGAACTGGTCGAGATGCGCGTTGATTGTGACCGCGATTGCCTGTTGGTGCAGGTCCGCCAGAGCGGTCCCGCCTGTCACACCAACCGGCGCTCGTGTTTCTACACGGCGGTGCGGGAAGGTCACGAGACAGAGATCATGGCACCGATGGGCTGAGTGGATTCGAAATGCCGAACGTCTAGAGGCCGACCATCGCGCGGATGTCTCTGGGGCTCGCCCCCTGGGTGCGGTAGGTGGAGATGGCGCGCGCGTCGTCGCGTTTGGCCAGCCGCTTGCCCGCGTCATCGCGGATCAGCGCGTGGTGGTGATAGGCAGGTGTGGGCAGGCCCAGCAGGCGCTGCAAGAGCGCGTGAATTTGCGTGGCCTCTTGCAGGTCTTCGCCCCGGATCACATGGGTGATCCCCTGATCGGCATCGTCAACGACCACCGAGAGGTGATAAGAGGCCCCCATTTCCCTACGGGCCAGCACCACATCCCCGACAGTCTGTGGCAGATCGCGCAATGTGATGATCTCGTCCCTTTCTTTGTAAAATAAGGGGGTATCAAGCATTTCGCAGGCGCGGGCCATGTCGAGGCGCAGGGCGGAGTCCTCGGGCATCGGGCCCTGCGGCGGGGTCACAGGGCGACAGGTGCCGGGATAGATCACGCCATCGGGCCCCAAGAGCGGCGCACCCTCTTGCGGGGCGGAGGCCGCAGCGCGAACATCGGCACGGCTGCATGAGCATTGGTAGAGAAGACCCTGATCCCAAAGCGTTTTGAGCGCAGCGCGATAATGGGGCAGGCGGGTGGATTGGCGCAGCACGGGCCGGGGCCAGTCGAGACCGAGCCATGCGAGATCGTCGAAAATCTGCGCCTCCCATCCGGGGCGGCAGCGGGTTTGATCCAGATCGTCGATGCGTAGAAGGAAGGAGCCACCCTCTGCCAGCGCCCGGTCATGCGCCAGCATCGCGGAATAGGCGTGCCCCAGATGCAGCGGGCCGGTCGGCGAGGGGGCAAAACGTGTTATGAACATTTTTCAAAGACTTATGAGGCAATACTCATGTTCTGTGCGGCCAGCCAGTCGCGCCATGCCGCCTTGGCGCGGTCGGTATAGCCCTTGTAGCGGTCTATGCGCCCGCGCCGCCCGCCTTTGAAGCCATCAATCGGGCGGAAGAGGCCGAAATTCACGTTCATCGGCTGAAAGGTCTTTGCCTCGGCCCCGCCGGTGATGTGGTGGATGAGCGCGCCCATGGCGCTGTCCTGCGGCACGGGGGGCAGGTTTTGTCCCAAGATCTCCGCAGCGGCCAGGCGCCCCGCCAAGAGACCCATGGCGGCGGATTCGACATAACCTTCAACCCCGGTAATCTGCCCGGCAAAGCGGATATGCGGGCGCGAACGCAGGCGCATCTGCGCGTCAAGCAGCGTCGGAGAATTGAGGAATGTGTTGCGATGGATGCCGCCCAAGCGGGCGAACTGTGCGTTTTCGAGGCCCGGAATCATTTTGAAAACAGCGGTTTGTGCGCCATATTTCATCTTGGTTTGAAAACCCACGATGTTGTAGAGCGTGCCAAGCGCATTGTCGCGGCGCAGCTGCACCACGGCATGCGGTTTGACGTCCGGCGCATGGGGATTGGTCAGGCCAACGGGCTTCATCGGTCCGTGGCGCAGGGTCTCGCGGCCGCGTTCGGCCATGACCTCTATGGGCAGGCAGCCGTCGAAATATCCCGCCGTTTCGCCCTCGTGAAACTCGGTCTTGTCGGCGGCCAGCAGCGCGTCGATGAAGGCCTCGTATTGATCGCGGTCCATGGGGCAGTTGAGATAGGCGGTACGCTCTGCCTCGGTCTCGCCCTTGTCATAGCGCGATTGCATCCAGGCGCGCGTCATGTCGATGCTGTCGTAATACACGATCGGCGCGATGGCGTCGAAGAAGGCGAGTGCCTCGGTGCCGGTCTCGGCGGCGATTGCGCGACCCAAGCCTTCCGAGGTCAGCGGGCCGGTCGCAATGATCCAATGGCCGCTGTCGGGAAGTTCCGTGATTTCATCGTGTTGCACGGTGATCTTGGGGTGATCCAAGAGCCGCGCCGTGACCGATTGGGAAAAGCGATCCCGGTCCACCGCCAGGGCCCCCCCGGCGGGTAGACGGTTTTCATGGGCCATGGCCATGATCAGCCCGTTTGCCGCGCGCATTTCCCAATGCAACAGGCCCACGGCGTTTTGCTCGTCATCATCCGAGCGAAAGGAGTTGGAACAAACCATTTCCGCCAGATCACCCGTGCGATGGGCAAAGGTTTTGACGTTTGGGCGCATTTCGTGGATGACCACGTCGACGCCCATGTTGGCGGCTTGCCACGCGGCCTCTGACCCAGCCATGCCGCCGCCGATGATATGCAATGTCTTGTCCATGGGCTGCGATCTAGGCCATTGAGTCTGGTTTGGAAAGGGGCGTCACTGATCCCAATCGGGGGCGCGTTTGTCGATGAAGGCGGCGATACCTTCGGCGGTGTCGCGGTCAAGCATGTTCTCGACCATCACTGCGCCGGTATGGGCATAGGCAGCCTCCAGCCCCATTTCGAGTTGCTCGTAAAAGGCGCGTTTGCCGATGCGCACGGCAGAGCCGAGTTTGGCCGCGACGGTCTGGGCGAGGGCCATGGTCTCGGTCTCCAGATCCTCGGCCGGAACGGCCCGGTTGATGAGGCCAAGCTCTGCGGCGCGGGTGGTGTCGATGAAGTGCCCTGTGGTCAGCATCTCGAACGCCTGTTTGCGCGGGATGTTACGGCTGAGCGCCACCATGGGGGTGGAACAGAAAAGGCCGATGTTGACGCCATTGACGCCAAAGCGCGTGCCATGCGCCGCCACGGCCATGTCGCAACTGGCCACCAGTTGACAGCCCGCTGCCGTGGCGATGCCATGCGGGGCGGCAATGACGGGCTGATGCAGGGCGCGGATCGTGGTCATCATCCGGGCGCAGCGTGCGAAGAGATCTGCGAAATAGGCGCGCCCGCCATCCTCGGCCTGTCGTCCGGCTGTCATTTCCTTGAGGTCATGACCGGCGCAAAACGCCTTGCCGGCGCCCATGATCGTGACGACGCGTATGCTGCGATCCTGTGCCAGCAGGTCGAATTCGGCCTGAAGGGCCGCCAGCATCGCATCCGAGAGCGCGTTGAGATTGCCGGGCGAATTGAGCGTGAGCCGGGCGATTGCGCCCTCGTCGATGCGGTCGAGAATTGCCATCTTGTAACCCCTTGTGCGTTATGGCCATTCTAGCGCGGAACGAGGCAGGGAGCAAAGCATGAGGGTCAAGATGACCGCCGAAGAGTTGATGGAGTTTCTGGACCGGGAATTTCCGCAGGTCTCGGGCGAGTTTGCGATTGAAGAGGTGGGCGACATGCGGGTGCGCACGCGGCTCTTGGTCGGAGAGCGGCATTTGCGGCCCGGTGGCACGGTCTCGGGGCCGTCGATCTTTGCTCTGGCCGATGTGTCGGTCTATCTGGCGATTCTTGCGATGATTGGGCCGCAGGGGCTGGCCGTGACCACCAATTGCAGCATTGATTTCATGCGCAAACCGGCGGCTGGGGTGGATCTGATTGCCGAGTGCCGGTTGCTCAAGCTGGGGCGGGTGCTGGCGGTGGGCGATGTGCTGATCTATTCCGACGGACTGAGCGCGCCGGTGGCACGCGCGAGTTTGACTTATTCGATCCCCCCCAAGTGAGGGCGCGGGCGGGGGCCGGTCTGCCCTTCGGATCACCCCGAAGGTATTTTACGACGGGCGAGGCGCGAATTGCATGGGGTAACATAATACCTATTTTTTAAGGCATTGTTTTCTAATGTATAATTTGAACATATGGCGGTTGACCTGTGCATCGAACTGATTATAACCCGTCCATCGCATCAGAGGCGCCCGCTGGGTGGCCAACACTGATCAAGACCAAAGACCAAGCACAAGGTTCTGCCTGACATGAAAACATTCTCTGCTACCCCGGCAGATATCGACAAGAAATGGATCCTGATCGACGCCGAGGGCGTTGTTCTGGGCCGTCTTGCCTCGATCATCGCCATGCGTCTGCGCGGCAAACACAAGGCCAGCTTTACCCCTCACATGGACATGGGTGACAACGTGATCGTCATCAATGCCGACAAGGTTCAGCTGACCGGCAACAAGCGCAACAAGCCCAACTATTGGCACACTGGCCATCCGGGCGGCATCAAATCGCGCACCACCGGCGAGATCCTCGAGGGTAAATACCCCGAGCGCGTCGTGATGCAGGCGGTCAAGCGCATGCTGCCGGGCAATCGCCTGAGCCGCACGCAGATGACCAACCTGCGCGTCTATGCCGGCGGCGAGCACCCCCACGAGGCGCAGAGCCCCGAGGTGCTGGACGTCAAATCCATGAACTCCAAGAATACGCGGGTGGCTTACTGATGGCTGACGAAATCAAATCCCTCGAAGGTCTCGAAGCCGTCGCTGGCGGTGTGAGCGCCGCAGCCGTGGCGATGGAAGCTCCGCGTGAGCCGGTGCGCGATGCGCTTGGCCGGTCCTATGCCACGGGCAAGCGGAAAGATGCGGTTGCCCGCGTCTGGATCAAGCCCGGTTCGGGCAAGGTTGTGGTCAATGGCAAGCCGATGAACGAGTATTTCGCGCGTCCCGTGCTTCAGATGATCCTGAAGCAGCCGTTCACGGTTTCTGGCACCGAAGGCCAGTTCGACGTGATGGCAACGGTTGCCGGTGGTGGTTTGTCGGGTCAAGCCGGTGCGGTCAAGCATGGTGTGTCCAAGGCGCTTCAGCTTTATGACCCCAGCCTGCGCGGCGCGCTCAAGGCGGCCGGGTTCCTGACCCGTGACAGCCGCGTCGTGGAACGGAAGAAATACGGTAAGGCCAAGGCTCGCCGCAGCTTCCAGTTCTCGAAGCGCTGATCCTTTCTGGATTATACACTCAAAGGGCCGCCCACTGGGCGGCCCTTTCGCATGTGACAGAGGTGTCAGGCGGAGGTCTGCGCCGGTGTGGGGTTGCGGCGTTCGTCGATGAACTGATCGAATTCGGCCTTGTCGCGTGCATCGCGCAGGCGTTGCAGGAAGGCTTCGAACTGCTCTTGCTCTTCTTCGAGCCGGCGCAGCGTGTCGGCCTTGTAGGCGTCAAAGGCGGCGTTGCCGGTGTTGCGCGTGGCGTGGCGGCGTTGAAAGCGGGGTGTTGCGCTGCGACAGATCATGCGGTTGCTCCAAATCATATAGCCGAGTAGGGCGAGGCCGATGGGCCAAAAGGCGATGAAACCAAGGATCATGGCGATGATCCAGGCGGGTTTGCCTTGGCGATCAAGCCAAGATTCGGCCTGTGAAGGCCAGGTGGCGATGGCGGACATGTGGTCTCCTTTATGGTTGTAAATGTTACTTACATTTACATAAGTGGGGTGCCGGATTTGCCATGCAAGAGGTGAATCCGGATTTTTTGAATCAGGAGCCGCTGTCAGGTGGAATGAGGCCCAGACCGCGCAGATAGACGCTGATGCCGGATTCAAGCAGGTCTTCGGGAGGGAAGGGCGCGCGCGCGCCCGGAGCACCGCGTGCGTAAAGTTCGACCACCCCGTGGCTCATGGCCCAAACATGGGCCGCGAACATTGCCGCAGGCGGGCGGCGGTCGGGTGGCAAATGCGCGGAAAGGGCCGCAGCGGCGCGGGTGAGGATCGCTTGCGCGCGTCCCGCCGCGTCGGCCAGTTCCGGGTTGGTGTTGACCGAGAGACCGGATTCGAACATCGCCACATAATGCCCCGCATTCGAGCGGGCAAAGGCCAGATAGGCGCGCCCCGTCGCCATGAAAGCCGTCAGCGGATTGGGCCGCGCATCATTGAACGCAGCCTCCATTCGGGAAACGAAAATTTCAAAGCCCTGACGGGCGGCCTCTGCTATCAGCGCCTCGCGGCCTGAAAAATGCCGGTAGGGGGCGGCGGTCGACACGCCGGCCAGCTTGGCGGCCTCGGCCATGGTAAAGCCCTGCGGTCCTTTTTCGGCAATAAGGGCCAGCGTGGCCTCGACCAGAGCCTGCCGCAAATTGCCGTGGTGATAGCCCTGTTTACCCATGCCAGACTTCAGGGCCGCCAACGATGCCCGCATCACAGACGCCCACCGCGCGGACGTCCTTGCGGGCATAGTCCAGTTGGCTGAGGACATGGCGGATGGCCTCGATCCGGGCGCGCCGTTTGTCATCCGAGCGCACCACGGTCCAAGGCGCGTGGTCAGTATGGCTGCGGGTCAGGGTTTCGGCGATGGCGGCGGTGTAGCTGTCCCATTTCTTGAGACCTTCGACATCAATCCAGCTGAGTTTCCATTGCTTGAGCAGATCCTGTTCGCGGTCTAGAAAGCGGCGGAGTTGTTCGGCGCGCCCGACATTGAGCCAGATCTTGAAGAGATGAATGCCCTCATCAATGAGCATCCGCTCGAAATCCGGCACTTGGGCAAAAAAGTGCTCGCGCTGTGCGTCAGTGCAAAAGCCAAAGACCTTTTCCACCACGGCGCGGTTGTACCAGCTTCGGTCATAGAAGACGATTTCGCCACCCGAGGGCAAATGGTCGATATAGCGCTGGAAATACCATTGCGTTGCTTCGACGTCTGAGGGTTTGCTGAGCGCCACGACGCGCGCGCCGCGCGGGTTGAGATATTCACGGAACCGCTTGATCGTGCCACCTTTTCCCGCCGCGTCACGTCCCTCAAAGATGATGGCAATGCGCGCGCCGCTTTCCTTGGCCCAATGCTGAAGCTTGACCAGTTCGATTTGCAGCTTTGCGATCTCTTTCTCATAGGTCTTTTTCGAAAGCCCCTCGGAATAGGGGAAATCGCCGCCCAAGATGTCATCCTTGTCGGCGCGGCGGATTTCCTTGCGGATCGCATCGGGGGCCTCGGTTTCGAAAAAGGCGCTGATTGCGCCGTCAAAGGGTAGGTCCATGGGGCCTCTCGCAATGGTTTCGGGCCAGTATGGCGGCTCAATCGGCGGGGCGCAATCCGGCGCGGGTTGCAGCGCGATTTATAGCGGAAACGACCGCCTCGGGGGCGCTGTGATGCGGCATATGGCCGATGCCGTCGAGAACGGTCAAATGCGCGTCTTTGACCTGCGCCGCAAGCGGTTCGGAGTGGATCGAGACACCTACGGTGGTATCGGCGGTGCCATGCACGATTTCAACGGGCACGCTAATCTCGGCGTAACGCGTGTGCAGCGCCTCGATCTCACCCAGAAGGTTGGCGCGTTGCAGGGCATTGGCGCGCAAGGAATGGCGGCGGAGTGTCAGGCCCGCGCCGATATGATCCATGTAACCGGCGGGCGGTTCTTGCGGCGCAAAAATCTCTTGCACAGCCTGTTCGACGCGGCTGTCGGGGACAAAGGCGGTGAGGAGCGGGATCACAAGCGGCCCCAGCACGGGATGCGAGAGCACGCGGTAGTAGGTGGAAAGGCCCGTATCCCAGGGCTCCGCGGCACCGGCGATGTTCACCAGCGCCGCGATGTGATTGGGCTGCGTCACGGCCCAGGCAAGCGCCACGGCACCCCCATAGCTGTGGCCCAGCACGATCGGTTTGTCGGCTCCCAATTGCGCCGCCGCTTCTTGCAGGAGCGCCGCTTGCTGGGTGATCGTGGCACCGGTGCGGTTGATCCGCGGAGTATATCCGAGACCGGGACGGTCCAGGACGATCACGCGGTAGTCCTGCGCCAGACGCGGGGCAAGATCAAAGGTCAGGTCGCGGGTGTTTCCAGAGGCCCCGTGAATGAGCACGAGATCGGGGCCTTCGCCCATCACCACCGCATGCACGGGGTGGCCTTGGACGGTGATGATCTGTCCCTCGGGGGGAAAGGCCGCCTCGGCGCGTGCCTCATGGCTGCGCGCGCGATGCTGGGTCCAGCCCCAGAGGGCAGCCAAGCAGGCCGCGAGCAGGATCAGGGATTTAACCGCCAATGGCATTCATATCGAACGGGGTCGTTTGATAGATCTGGTTCACCCAGTTGCCATAGAGAAGATGCGCGTGGCTACGCCAGCGGTTCTGGGGCGGGCGCGCGGGATCGTCGCCGGGGTAGTAATTGCAGGGCACATTGATGGGCGTTCCATTGGCCACGTCGCGGTCATATTCCTGTTTGAGCGTGTCGCTGTCATATTCGAAGTGGTTGAAGATGTAGAGCGCACGGCGCGCGATATCCTCGACCAGGCAGGGGCCAACCTCGTCACTGTCGAGAAGGATTTTGAGCCCCTCGACGGCCTCGATCTCGGGGCGCTTCATTTCGGTCCAGCGGCTGACAGGTATCACGCAATCGTCGGAAAATCCACGCAGATAAGGCGAGGCGGGTGCCATGTTGCGGTGCCTAAAGCACCCAAAGGCCTTGGCGGGCAGCATGTGCTTCTTGACCCCGTGGAAATGGTTGATCATGGCCATGCCGCCCCAGCACACGCCAAAGGTGGAATGCACATGGGACTGGGTCCAGGCGAACACGCGCTCCAGCTCTGCCCAATAGGTAACGGCGTCGAAATCGAGATGCTCGATTGGCGCGCCGGTGATGATGAGGCCATCGTATTTGTCGCCAGAGGCGGCGACCTCGTCAAAAGGACGGTAAAAGCTCTCCATATGCTCGGCGGCGGTGTTTTTGGTCTGGTGTTCGCTCATGCGGATCAGGTCAAAGTCGATCTGCAACGGGGTGGCCCCGATCAATCTGGCGAACTGGTTTTCGGTCTGAATCTTTTTCGGCATGAGGTTGAGGAGGCCGATGCGCAGCGGGCGGATATCCTGCCGTGCTGCCTGATCCGGGTCCATGACCGACACGCCTTCGCGCGTGAGCACGTCATAGGCGGGCAGGTCGGCGGGGATCTTGATGGGCATAGGGCGGTGTTCCTTGATTGTCTGGCCTTAGATAGGCGTGGCGGCGCGGCGCTCAAGGGCGGTGGCGATCAACCCTTCGAAGTCTTGCGCGGTCTTGACCGCCGCCACTTCATTGGCGCTCACGCTCACGCCCCATTTGACCATCGCCTCATACCGCGGCTGACGATGTGCGAGCGCGCGCGCATAGGTCCAGCGGATGAAACTGTCAGGATCAACTTCGCTCTCTTGGCATTTGTTTTTGCTCAGATATTCCGCCCATGCCGCGTCAAGAAACTCGGACTGATAGGCCATCGGTTTGGGGGCGCGATCAAAACGGCGAATGAGTTCGGCGGTATGCCCCTCGGACCCTTCGATATAGATGAGAAGGCAATGCGCCGAGAGTTCGGTCAGGATCGGATCGGCGGGATCGTCCCCGTCCACCCATTCGCAGATCGAGCCGCCGGTGTCGCAGATGAAATGCGGATAGCCATAAAGGGCACCCGCGCGGCGGATGAAGTAGGCGGTATCCATAAGAGCGTGAATTTCCGCCTGCCGGAACTGTTCCTGCCGGATGCGATATTCGTCGATGGGCAGACCGCCCTTGGCCGGGTTCCCCGGCTTGCCCAGGTAGGTCGAAACCGGAGTGAGATTGTTAAAGGTGATGTTGGAGCCGATATAGATCGAGTCGCTGAGCAGGAGGTCGCGCAAAAAAGGCACCTGCATCGCATGTGCCTTGGCGTTGTCCGCGATGAGTTCGCCCATGTAGCGTGTGCCGATGCGGTAGTCGATGGAATAATGAAACCAGTCCCCGGCGTCGCGCAACATGTTCGACAGATGCGTCTTGCCTAGCCCGGACATGCCGTAGAACAGCACCCGTTTGTGTGTGGCCTCGCGCCAGTCTTGTGCTGAAGTATAGATCATCACCGCCCCCTCTCGCGGGCTTGGTACAAAGCGCGTGGCGCGGGGTCAAATGCAATCATGCAAAAGCCCCGCCCGGATGAGGGGCGGGGCCTGAATTTGCTTGGTCAGATCGCTTAGAAGCGGAAGGCGACCTTGGTGCCGATGGCAATGGCATCGCTGCCAGAGAAGGCGGTCACGCTCGAATTGGCATCGCCGATGTCGAAATACTTGATACCCGCGGTGATTTCCCATGCTTCGGTTTCATATGTGGCCGCAAGCCCGTAGCTGAAATAGCCGTCCTTGCCAGAGAGGTTACCCACAACGTCGCCCTCGTCTTTTTCATAGCCAAGGATGAGCGCGCCGCTCCAGTTCTCGTTGAACCGCCGACCGAGACCCAGCTCATAGGTCCAGATGTCGCTCGGGCCGCTGGCGATGGGCACGTTGACCGGAACGCCGGTGGCCACCGAGAAAAAGTCACCCGGCTGCACAGCGAATTTCGACCATTCCCGCCATTTGACGGAGCCGAAGAGCAGCGTGTCCTTGGCAATGCCCGACTGGGCATGCAGGGTGAACGCCTGCGGAATTTCCACCTTGAAGCCTGCGCCGGTGTTGTCCTTGAAGTCGTGCTCGGTCTTGGATTCGTAGGTCAGGGCAACGCGCAGCGCGATGTCGGGGATTTCATAGGCGGCACCCAATAGATAGCCGACCTGAAAATCCTTGCTCACACCCAGTGTATAGGGATTGTTTGGGGCAGGAACCGCGCTGCCAAGTGTGGCGGGAGAGATCACGGTCAGATTCCCCGAGAGGCCGATATAACGCAGACCGCCATAGATGCTGAAACGCTCGGTGGCCTTGTATTTTGCAAGTGCCGTGAAGGCAATGGAACTGACCTCTGCATTCGAGCCGCCGAAGAAAGCGCCGCCCAAAGCCGCCGGGGGCGTACGGTAGTTGACCGAAGCGCCGACCGGCTCGTCGACGACGAAAGCGAGCGCAATCCGGTCATTCAGTTCGTGCTTGTAGCCGCCTGCAAAGGACTGATAGCGGTTCTGGATATTGCCTGTGGGCGCTGTTGGGATGCCCGGAAGCGCGGTCCCCGAAACAGAGGGATCGACGGTCGCGGCCGAAAACTCGAGATAGTTCTTACCCTTTTCGAACAGGATCATCGAGGGATCGCCCCGACGTTCGATTTCGCCGCCAAAGGCTGTTGATGCGGTGGCGGCGATCACTGTCGCCGCAAGCCAGGTTGTCTTCATGATGTCCCTCTCCTCCAGAGTTATTGACGTCACATTACCGTTACGCCGAATCTGGTCAATCTTTGACGCGGCGTCACGAATTGAGACGTGGCGGCGGGTGGCGTGGGGGACACACCCTATAAGGGAAAAAAGTGCGTATTCAGGCGCTTTTGCGCGTTTCGCGCCAAAGATTGAGGTAATTCGCGCCAAAGATTACAAGCGCACCCAAGATCACAAATGCGTCAACAGGTTCCGCATACACCAAAACACCGATGATTGCGATCACTGGCAGTCGCAAAAAGTCGACCGGCGTGACCAAGGTGGCAGGGGCAAGTGAGAGCGCTGTGGTCAGGCAGAAATGCGCCAATAGCCCTGCGCAGCCGATCAGCACCAGCCATGGGGCAGAGGTGAGCGAGGGCAAAGCGATGTCGCCATCATACCCGGCGCAGGCCAGACCGAGGCCGATTTGCAGGAGGGTCATCCAGAAGAGGATGCAGGTGAGAGTTTCGGTGCGGGTCAGGCGTTTGGTCATCAGGATCGAGCCGGCAAAGCCGATGGCCGCAGCCGCAGCCGCGATCGTGCCCATGTTGAGGGTCTCGGGGCTGGGGCGGGCGACGATGAGGATACCGGCAAAGCCGATGACGGCGGCGAGCGCGCGGATGCCGGTCAGACGTTCGCCGAGGACAAGAGGCGAGAGGATCAGAACCCAGAGGGGTGCAGTGAATTCGAGGGCAAAGACCTGGGCCAGCGGAATGACGGTGATGGCGTAGAACCACAGGTTCTGGCCGGTGAAATGGCACAGATTGCGAATGATATGCATGCGCGGGCTGCGCGTGGTGATGGTGCCAATCTGGCCGGTCAGGCGGGCGACGCCGAGCACGAGAACAAAGCCCACGATGCTGCGATACATCATGATTTCGAACGTATCGAGTTCAAAACTGACCGCGCGCCCCGCGACCGCCATGGAGGAGAAAGAAGCGACTGCGCCCAGCATCCAGAGCCCTGCGCGCAGGGCCTGTGGTGCGGGGGCTGGTGCCGCCAGACTCATTCCTCGGAAATCTCGAAGTGACGGGGCATATCAGCGGTGACGCGCCACCAGTCGCTGGCGCGTGTGCGGGTCTGATGCGCATCAAAGGCGCTGCGGTCTACAAACCGCTCGGACACGCTGAATTCTCCGGGGGCGGTTTCGGTCACGTCAAACGCGAGGCAACCCGGTTCGGCGCGACTGAGGCGGATATGCTCGGGCAGGGCGGCGCGCACGGTTTCGACCTCTTCGAGCGCGCAAGTGAGCGTGCCGGTGAGCCGGATCACTCCCACTCGATTGTTCCCGGAGGCTTCGAGGTGATGTCATAAGTCACACGGTTGATGCCCTTGACCTCGTTGATGATGCGCGTTGCGGTTTCGCCCAGAAAGTCGTGGGTGAAGGGGTAGTAATCCGCCGTCATCCCATCAACGCTCGTCACCGCGCGCAGCGCGCAGGCGAAATCATAGGTGCGCCCGTCGCCCATGACACCCACGGTGCGCACTGGAAGGATTGCGACAAAGGCCTGCCAGATTTCATCGTAAAGCCCGTGCTTGCGAATCTGGTCGATATAAACGGCATCGGCCTTGCGCAGGATGTCGAGCTTTTCTCGGGTGATCTCGCCGGGGCATCGGATGGCCAAACCGGGGCCGGGGAAAGGATGACGCCCGATAAAGCTCTGGGGCAGGCCCAATTCACGCCCCAGGGCACGAACCTCGTCCTTGAAAAGTTCGCGCAGAGGTTCGACCAGTTTGAGGCCCATTTTCTCGGGCAGGCCCCCGACATTGTGATGCGACTTGATGGTCACAGAGGGACCGCCGGAAAAGCTGACGCTTTCAATCACGTCGGGGTAGAGCGTACCCTGGGCCAAGAATTCGGCCCCCTCGATTTGTCCCGCGTATTTCTGGAACACGTCGATGAAGAGGCGGCCGATGGTTTTTCTCTTGGTTTCCGGGTCACTTACGCCCTCAAGCTCACCCAGGAAAAGCTCTGCCTCGTCGGCATGGATGAGGGGGATGTTGTAATTGTCGCGGAACATGGCCACGACCTCTTCGGCCTCGCCCTGCCGAAGCAGGCCGTGATCGACAAAGACGCAGGTGAGTTGATCGCCGATGGCCTCGTGAATCAGAACGGCGGCAACCGAGCTGTCGACCCCGCCCGAGAGGCCGCAAATCACGCGTTTGTCGCCCACTTGTGCGCGGATCTTAGCGATCGCTTCTTCGCGGTAGGCGCCCATGGTCCAGTCGCCCTTGAACCCAGCCTGCCGCACGAAATTTTCATATAGGCGCGCGCCGTTCGGGGTGTGATGCACCTCGGGGTGGAACTGGACTGCGTAGAAATTGCGGGTGCGGTCGGCAGTGATGGCAAAGGGGGCACCGGGAGAGGTGCCCAGAACCTCGAACCCTGGCGCGATTTCAGAGACATGATCGCCATGGCTCATCCAGACCTGTTCGCGCGAATCCCCGGCGAACCAGCCATCGACAAAGCCGCTGGAAACCCCTGTCGAGGTCACGTAGGCGCGGCCGAATTCGGCGGTGGCATGTTCGCCCGCCTCGACGCGGCCGCCAAGGTCCTGCATCATCACCTGTTGGCCATAACAGATGCCGAGGATCGGCACGCCCAGATCATAGGCGGCGCGCGGCGGTCGCGGGCTGCCCTCGCGCATGACGCTATCGGGGCCACCGGAAAAGATGATCGCGCGCGGCGCCATCTCCTTCAGGAAGGCGTCCGTGACCTTTTGATAGGGGTGGATTTCGCAATAGACATTCAGCTCGCGCAGGCGACGTGCGATCAACTGCGTCACCTGGCTGCCAAAGTCGATGATCAGGAGGCGGTCATGGGATATCTGGCTCATATCTCGCCTAGTAATTGGCGTCCCGCCCCTGCGCAAGAGAAAGAGCGTGCCTCACCAGCGATAGCTGAGGCCGGTTGCAATCTCGTGCTGGTGCATGCGGATTTTCACCGGTTGTGCCACACCCGTCAGCGCGGGGTTGGCCCCGGAGAAGCTGTTGGAAAATGCGTGGGTGTAGGAAAAGGTGAACGACCACCGCTCGTCGATCTTGTATGTGCCGCCCGCAGAGAGATGCCATCGCGGTGTTGCGGGTGCGATGGTGTTGATCACTACGTCGCCATCGTTCTTGATGAACTCGGTCGAATAGCTGACGCCGGTGCGCAGCGTAAGCTTGTCCGATGTCCGCCAGATGGCGGCGAGACGCCAGACATCAATATCCTGCCAGCCAAAGCCTACACCATTCGGCGCGCCAAGAGGGCCATTCGGAGGCGCGCTCGGGTTGGCGATGGATTTTACATTGCCATAGAAAATGCGCTGATATTCGCCCGTGATGGTCCATTGCGGCGCAGAAGCAGGGGTATAGGCCGCGCCAAGGGTCAACATGGCGGGCACGTCGAATTCGCCCTCGGCAAAAAGGCCCTTGTAGCGGCTGAACTTGGACATCTGGATTTCATTGCGGTAGGCCGCGCCGATGGTCCACTCTGGACTGGCCTCGTAGAGAAGGCCAAGGTTCACGCCAAAGCCGGTGGACCAGTCGTGACCGCGATTGGTCACATCGCCGGGGCTGACCGAGAGGCCCGAAAAAGCCTGCAAGCCCTGCGCCTTGAACCGTTGGACCGCGAGAATGGGCGCAATTCCGAGGGACAGGCGGTCATTCACCTTGCGGGCGTAGTTCAGGGTGATGAACGCCTGTTCGAGATTGACCCCAAGCGGTGCGGAGCCTGCGCCGAGACCGGCAAGAAAATTCGTGTCGTATTCAGTGTTCATGCCGCCATTGGCAAAGACGAAGGCACCAAGCGATGAGCGGTCATCGAGCTTCCAGTTGGCGCCGCCGCAGGGGATGAAGAAGACGTCATTCTGGCTCTTGTGAGTACCGGGGGTCAGCGGGCCACCCGGCGCGATTTCCACATCGCGGTTGGGTGAAAACGTGGTCAGGCAAAAGCCGGCCTGATTGCCCACTTTGACGCCCGTCGCCGGATTTTGCGCCATGCCAAGAACGCCCGTGGGCACCGCGACGCCCGCACCGGCCATGCCCTTGGACTGGCCGCCATATCCATTGGCGAAATAGCCGTTGGTGGCTGTTGCGGGGCTGGCTAGCATTGCCGCACTGATCAGGGCACACACCTTGGCCAAATGGCCGAAACGTATTTTCATCATACAATCCCTCGCGATGCAGTGCAGTTTAACCGCATCTGTCAGTTTGTCCCGCGCTTTTCCAGACCAGAAGTGTTGGTGCTGAAAAGATCAGGCTCAGGCTAAACCATTAGGGTTTGTGAATATATTCTGACATTCACTTTTCTGTGTGTCGAAATCAATCGCGTTCTGGGGGGAATTGATCTGCGACGCGTGTCGCTTTTTCCCCGCAATCGCCGGAATCTTCGCCTGAAGGCGGCGGGCAAACAGTTATGACCACAGTAGACCTGCCCTGAGGCGGGAGCCTTGGCTATTGCAATTGACCACACACGAAGGGTGCATCCATGTCAGAAGCAGCACTGAGCAGCAGACGGTCCCGGGGCGGCGGCGGGGCCGCGCGCCGCGCCGAACGCACCGCCGTCAGCATCGAGACCGCGCGCTATATCGAGCGCAACATTCCCAATTTCGAGGTCCTGACCGAAGAGGCGCTAGAGATCATCGAAGCCAATGCCGAAACGGTGCTGGCAGAGGTTGGCGTGAACTTTGTGCAGAACCCGGCGGCGCTGGAGCGTTGGCGCGCAGCGGGTGCCGATGTGCAGGGCGAGCGCGTGCGTATTCCGCGCGGTCTGGCGCGGCAACTCTGCGCGACCGCCCCGTCGCGGATTATCCAGCATGCGCGCAACCCCGAGCGCACGGTGGAAATCGGTGGCAAGTCGCTGGTTCTGGCACCGGTCTATGGTCCGCCCTTCGTGCGCGACATGGAAGGCGGCCGCCGCTATGCCACGATGGAGGATTTTCGCAAGTTCGTGAAGCTGGGCTATATGTCGAAATGGTTGCACCATTCTGGCGGCACGGTGTGTGAACCCACCGATATTCCGGTGAATAAACGCCATCTTGATATGCTGCTGGCGCATATGACCCTGTCGGACAAGCCCTTTATGGGATCGGTGACAGAGCCTAGCCGCGCGCAAGACAGCGTCGATATGTGCAACATCCTCTTTGGAGAGGAGTTCGTGCAGAACAACACTGTCATGACGTCGCTCATCAACGTGAACTCGCCGATGACGTTTGACGATGTCATGATGGGGTCGCTGGAAATCTATGCTGCCAACAATCAGGCCTGCATCCTGTCGCCCTTTATCGTGGGCGGGGCCATGGCACCGGTTTCGGTGGCGGGCACGCTGACGCAGGTTCTGGCCGAGGTTCTGGCGGGCATTGCCTATAGCCAGCTTGTGTGCCCCGGCGCGCCGATGATCTTTGGCGCTTTTGTGACCTCGATCGACATGAATTCGGGTGCGCCGACATTCGGCACGCCGGAGGCCGCACATATCACCTATGGTGCGGGTCAATTGGCGCGGCGTCTGGGGCTGCCGTTCCGGTCCTCGGGGTCGTTCAACGGCTCGAAACTGCCGGATGCGCAAGCCGCCTATGAGACGGCCAACAGCCTCAACGTGGGCCTGTTGTCAGGCGTCAACTTCATGCTGCATTCCTGCGGTTGGCTGGAGGGGGGGCTGGTGTCCTCGTTCGAGAAATTCGTGATGGATGCCGATCAGTTGGGCACGCTTCACCATCTGGCGCGCGGCGTGCAGGTTGATGAAGAGGCACAGGCGATGGATGCCATCCGCGAGGTCGGACCGGGCGGGCATTATCTCGGCTGCGCGCATACGCAGGCGAATTTCAAATCCGCCTTCTGGCGGTCTGACTTGCTGGATTACAAGCCGTTCGAGACCTGGGCGGATGAGGGCGAGCGCGACACGATGGTTCTGGCCAATGCCCGGGTTCACAAGCTCTTGGCGGATTATCAGCAGCCGCCGCTTGATCCGGCGATTGCCGAAGCGCTTGCGGCCTATGTCGCCAAGCGCAAGGCCGAAATGCCGGATGCCTTTAGCTAAAAGACCCAAGACTTGATGTAAAAAAGAGCGCGCCGCACCCGTTTGCGGCGCGCTTTTTTGTCAGGTCTCGATCAGGGACGGGGCGATTGCAATATCCCGTGCCTCGCCCATCATTGCGATCAGCACCTCAACGTGGCGCGCGGGAGAATAGGCCGAATTGTCAAGGCGGCGTTCCTCATCCAGAGCGGCTTCGGTCTCCAGCAGGCGGATCAGCGCCGTGGCGCTCTGAGGGAGGGGGCCATCGCGGAGCAAGCGCCGCAAATGCACCTCGCGGCGATAGTCTTGCAGACCGATGCGCGCGGCGCGGATCAGCAGCGGGGGGCGGCGCAGCGCCCGGAGGGTTCCGAGAATATCATGCATGAGAGGCTCCTGTGATCGTGCATATGCTTCGTCGCACAGGTTGGATGGCTGTTGCGTTTTGGGGTGCTGCGGCGCGCGCAGGGCTTTGGATTTGTTTACGATTTGTCAATGAAGGTTGCATTTCTGGAAACAATTAACGAACCGGTAATCTTTGCACTCTTAAGTTGTGGATAACTCTGTGGGTAAGTTGCCAGGTTGCGATCTGGTGCCGGATGGCCGAAAGTTTGGGGGACGGGCGATGCACGAGGGGCATGCATTCAAGACCATTTTGCATGACGTGCCATCCTGGGTACCCGAAGCGGCACTGCATTATCTGGCCCATACCGAATCTGGCACGCCGATCCGGGCCTTGGCGCGGCACGCGGGGCGGCATGCCTCGACCGTGATGCGCCAGATCCGCGCCTATGAGACCCGCCGCGATGATCTCTTGGTGGACGAGGCGCTGCGGCGGCTTGGCCAGAGGGTCAACCATGACAAGATGCCCGGTTCTCCTGCCAAGGAGGCTCCGATGACATCCCAGACAATCTCGCAAAACGATCAGGCGCTTGAGTTGACTGAACTCCGGTTGAAATCTGAGGCGCAGCGCGTCTTGCGCCGCCTGTGTGAGGCGGGCGCTCTGTTGGCTGTCTCTGCCGATATGGACAAGGCCGTGGTGGTGCGTGACACTGGCATCGGTCAGACCCTGCGCACGGCCGTGGTCGAGCGCCAAGTGGCCGAGGCAATGGCGCTCAAAGGCTGGGTGGCCTGTGACGCGCCGGGGCGCATCGCGCGCTACCATATCACCGCAACGGGCCGCAACGCGCTGAGCCTGATGCTGGCAGAGGCGGAAAATCAGGCAAGCGGGTTCGGCGACGGGCCGGTGATGGCGTCGGGCCGCGCGGTGGCGCGCCCCGCCTCGGGGGCAAGCGGACGGCGCGCGCGTTATGGGATGGTCGACTCGCCGCTCGTGGCACTGGCCCGACGACGCGACAAGGACGGTAGCCGGTTCTTGACATCGGACCTTGTGCGCGCGGGCGAACGGCTGAGAGAGGATTTCGAACTGGCCCATATGGCGCCGCGGGTCACGCAGAACTGGGATCATTTCCTGAGCCATGTCGACGACCAAGCCAGCCCCTCCGTCTCGCGGGGATATGATGCCGAGGCGGCCCGCCTACGCGTTCTGGAGGCGCTGCGTGAGTTGGGGCCGGGGTTGGGGGATGTGGTGCTGCGCTGCTGCTGCTACATGGAAGGGCTGGAGCGCGCCGAGAAGAAAATGGGGTGGTCGGCGCGGTCAGGCAAGATCGTGTTGCGCATCGCGTTGCAACGGCTCAAGCGACATTACGAGAAGCTGGGAGAGGCGGGCGGCTTGATCGGCTGACGGCGGATGGGCGCGCGGGCTGCAAACCTGTCATGCGATAATTCAGGGTTGTTCTTGGGGTGGTTAGCCATAAGCTGGGGATATGAACATCACTCTGAGACAGCTTGGCTATTTCAAGGCGCTTGCCGAACAACGCAATTTCGGGCGTGCGGCAGAGGTGGTCAATATTTCGCAGCCGGCGCTATCTGTTCAGATCAAGGAGTTGGAAACAACGCTCGGTCAAAAACTGGTGGAACGCCGCGCGCGCGATGTCGTGTTGACCCCGTTTGGCCGTCTGATTCTGGCCCATGCGCAGCGGGTTCTGGACGAGATGCAGGCGTTGACCGAGGCCGCGCGCTGGCAAGGTGGGCTGGCGGGGCGGCTGTCTTTGGGCATTATCCCGACCATTGCGCCCTATATCCTGCCCGGCGTGCTCGAGGCGCTGCGCAGCCGCGACATCTCGCTTGATGTGCAGGTGCGCGAGGCCAAGACCGACCAGTTGATCGCAGATATCCAGAGTGGGCAGCTTGATGCCGCGATTCTGGCGCGGCCGGTCGGGGCCGAGGGGCTGCGCGAGCGGTTGCTCTTTGAGGATCGGTTCTTGCTGGCGGGAACGGCGGTGCGGCTGGCCGTGCTCGGGCAAGGGGCCGAGGCGCTGCGCCCCACCTCGCTGGTCCATAGCCCGCTTTTGTTGCTGGAAGAGGGGCACTGCCTGACCGATCAGGCGCTGGAGGTCTGCGGCCGGGGCCGGGGCCATGCGCAGATCGACATGGGTGCCTCATCCCTTGGCACGTTGTCGCGGCTGGTGGCGGCGGGATTTGGCCTGACGCTCATGCCCGAAATTGCGGCGGCAACCGAAGTGCGGGCCGCTCCGGGTATAAATCTGCGCCGCTTCGACCCGCCAGAGCCCGCCCGCCAGATCGTGCTGGTGCGCCGTCAGAGCACGCAAGACGAGGTTTGGTTCGAGAAACTGGCCGAGGTTCTGGAAACGGTTGGGGCCGCGCTCATTGCTCTTGCACGCGCGGAGGTGCCCGACGCCGCTGTTGCAACGCGGCCTGCACCGCAAACGGCGCAGGCCGACATTTACAGGGACACTCACTAAGCGCGATGGACACTCTTTACCCATGACGCAGACGTCGGGATGTAACGCTGCGTGACTGGCACTCTCCATCGCTATGACTTATACTAGCCAAGCCTTACCAAATCATTCGCGGGGAAAAATTCGTGCGCGATCTCAAACTTCCGGACCAACGTCATCCAGAAAAGGCGCATCGCCCCGATAACGCCCAGCCGCGCAAGCCGGACTGGATCAGGGTCAAGGCGCCGACCAGCAAAGCCTATTTCGAAACGCATCGGATCATGCGCGAGCACAAGCTGGTGACGGTCTGTGAGGAGGCAGGCTGTCCCAACGCTGGCGAATGTTGGAGCCAGGGGCATGCGACCATGATGATCATGGGCGAGATTTGCACGCGGGGCTGCACCTTTTGTAATGTGGCGACCGGTAAGCCGCAAACTCTCGATGCGTTCGAGCCGGGGCGCGTCGCCGATGCCGTGTCCAAATTGGGCCTGAAGCACGTGGTCGTGACCAGCGTCGACCGCGACGACCTTGCCGATGGCGGGGCCGAGCATTTTGCCCAGACCATCCGCGCGATCCGGCACCGTGCACCCGGGACGACGATCGAGATTCTGACGCCCGATTTCCTGCATTGTGATGAAGGCGCTCTGGAAACCGTCGTGGCGGCCAAACCCGATGTGTTCAATCATAATCTCGAAACTGTGCCGGGTCTCTATCCGACGGTGCGTCCCGGTGCGCGGTATTTCCATTCCCTGCGTCTCTTGCAGCGGGTCAAGGAAATGGACCCGACGATGTTTACCAAATCGGGGATCATGGTGGGCCTTGGCGAGGATCGGCAGGCTGTGCATCAGGTGATGGACGACATGCGCGCCGCAGGGATAGATTTCCTGACCATCGGCCAGTATTTGCAGCCAACGCCCAAGCATCACGCGGTCGACCGTTTCGTGCATCCGGACGAGTTTGCCGCCTATGAAAAGGCAGCCTATGGCAAGGGGTTCCTGATGGTTTCGGCGTCACCGCTCACGCGGTCCAGCTATCATGCCGGGGATGATTTTGCCCGGTTGCAGGCAGCGCGGAACGCGAAATTCGCCTGAGCGCGATTTGCGGACGGTTCCATCAAAAAGAAAACCGGCCTGAGGGGCCGGTTTTTCGTCTGAGCAGTGTCAGAACGTCGTGTCTAACGGCCCCAGGTGCGGACCGGGCCACAATCCATATGCACGAAGTTGCTACCGGAGTAGCGCCCGACGCCGCCGCCGCCACAGGCCACGCCCGCGCGGTAAATCTGGCTGACTGAGCGGCTGCCAAGGCGCAGATCGGCAGCCTCGCCAACCATATGCCGTGAATTACGGGCAACGCCGCTGGATCGGCTGCGCAACATGGCGTTGGTCTGCGGACTGCGATAGCCACTCAAAAGGGTGTAAGGCTCGGATGCGTCAAGAAGATTGTGACTGGCTGCCATGATGTCGATCGTGCGAATATCGATGTCACGCACCTGATTTGTGCGCCAGTCGCGCATGAAGAGCGAAATCTCGCGTACCGCTTCCTTGAGGTAGTCGCCCTCAATCCAGTAGATCGTATCAAGCCGCTCACCGGTTCGTGGCGAAACCAGACGGATGCGGCGGATATCGCCCGCGCCACGTAGAAAACCGGCCGCATTGGAAAAGGTGGGGGCCGCTGCCAAGGCTGTTGCCGCGAACGCCAGCAGTACGCCACGCCGCGAGATGCCAGTTGAACTGATTTCTGTCATTGTTTCAATCGCCTGTCCCGTAGCCTACCTGTTGTTGCTGTCCCGCAACATTGTCGATCATCCCCAAGATGTGCGGAATTTATGGCACAGCGGGAATCAATGACCAAGCCCTGATTTTCCATGTCGTTCAATATTCAAGTCCTTTCGGCGGGATTTCGCGCATAATTTCCCCAATGTGGCCGGAATGCGCGGTCGCCGCTGTATTTTCGCCGCAGTCACGCGCTTGTCGTCGAATGTCACAGGGAATCCTTAGGAAAAAATTGAGAAGGACAAGATATCCTGCATATAATTTTCTGAACGCGATCCCGCGACCTAGAGGTAGAAGAATGACTTTGGCGCTTGGCCATCCCTGCATCCGTAAAATTTTCCGCATTGTTCCGGTCGTGTTGACGGTAGTCAGCGTGTTGTCTGCATGGACTGTGCCAGCTGCGGCGCAAGAGGCGGCGTTTCGGCAGGCCGTGGCAGAGGCGGCGGCCCAGGATCGTGATCTGGCGGCCTTTTATCAGGAACAGACGTATCGCCCGGTCTGGACCGGTGAGGGTGCAGAGCACCTTGCGCGGCGTCAGGCCTTGGTTCAGGTCTTGGCGCGGGCAGGGGTGCATGGTCTGCCCACGCAGCGCTATGATCTCGATGGAGTAATGACGGCGATGCGTGCTGCGCGGTCGCAGCGCGATCTTGGACAGGTCGAGGTGGCGCTGAGCCGCGCCTATTTGCGCTATGCGCGGGATTTGCAATCGGGAGTTCTGGTGCCCTCAGAGGTCGTCAGTGACATCAAGCGTGAGGTTACGCGGCGCGAGGCGGGGGCGCTTTTGACTGAGATCCTGTCCGGCGACCCTGCTCGCACGATGCGCAATCTTGCGCCTCAGAGCAATGAGTATGCCCGACTGCTCAAACAAAAACTGCGTCTGGAAAAACTGATCGCCGATGGCGGCTGGGGTCCCACGGTGACGGCGGAAAAACTGCGCCCCGGTGACGGTGGCCCGGCAGTCATTGCCCTGCGCAATCGTTTGATTGCAATGGGTTATCTCGCACGCAGTGCGGCGCAGACCTATGACATGCGGTTGCAACAGGCCGTCCAGGCATTCCAGGCGGATCACGGGCTTGAACCGGATGGCGTTGCGGGAACGACGACGCTCGGCGCGCTCAACACGTCCGCTCTAGATCGGCTGAAATCGGTCATCGTCGCGATGGAGCGGGAACGCTGGCTAAGCGAAGAGCGGGGGCAGCGGCATATCCTTGTCAATCTCACGGATTTCAGTGCGCGGATTCTTGACAATGATGAGGTCACATTCGCCACCCGCGCCGTGATCGGCAAGAATGACCAGAACCGTCGCAGCCCCGAGTTCTCGGACGAGATGGAGCATATGGTCATCAACCCGACCTGGCATGTGCCCTATTCCATCGCGGTCAATGAATACCTGCCGCAGATGCAGCGCAATCCGGGGGCGGCGTCGCATCTCAAGCTCTACAATCGCAACGGCCGCGAGGTGAGCCGGGGGGCGGTCAATTTCGGCGCGTATAATGCACGGAATTTCCCTTTTGCGATCAAGCAACCGCCATCAGAGCGCAATGCGCTTGGGCTGGTGAAATTCATGTTCCCCAACAAATACAACATCTATCTGCACGACACGCCGCAAAAGGCCCTGTTCGATCTGGAGAAGCGCGATTTCAGCCATGGCTGTATCCGCCTGCATCAGCCGTTCGATTTTGCCTATGCGCTCTTGGCGCGGCAGGAAAGCGAGCCCAAGGCATTCTTTCAATCCGTGCTGGACACGAGGCGCGAAACCTATGTGCAGCTCGAACAGCATGTGCCGGTGCATATCATTTATCGGACGGCCTTTACCCAGGCACAGGGGCGCCCGCAGTATCGTGGCGATGTCTATGGGCGTGATGCGCGGATATGGGAGGCGTTGGAAAAGGCAGGGGTGTCATTGGACGCGCCGCGGGGCTGAAGTCTTAGTTGTTCGTCGGTTCATGGCCCGCGCCGAGAGGTGCGGGCCTTTTGCCATGCGCCCGCCTGTGGTAGCGCAAGGTTTCAGATGCGGCACACTGCGCGGCTATCTAGAAAAGATTGTCTGGGCGCGGGACCGTTCTTAAATAAACTGTTACAAAACCGACGCAGAAGATCAGCATCCGCCCGGGCCTCGGGCGTCAGAATGAAAGACCTTGCCATGAGCAGCATTCAGGACCGTGTGATCGCCATTATCGCCGAACAGGCTGTGCTCGAACCAGCGGATGTCACCCTCGACAGCACCCCCGAGGATCTGGGGATCGACAGCCTTGGGCTGGTCGAGAGCATCTTTGCCATCGAAGAGGCGTTTGACATCTCCGTGCCCTTCAATGCCAACAACCCGGCAGAGAGCGATTTCGACATTTCCTCGGTGCGCTCGATCATTGAAGGCATCGAGCGGCTGGTCGCGGAGCAATCGTGAAACGCGTAGTCATTACCGGGGCGGGCACGATCAACGCGCTCGGCGCCGATGTGCCCAGTACTCTCGAGGCGATGCGCGAAGGGCGATGCGGCATTTCCGATCTGGAGTTTCAGGATGTCGAGCGTCTGTCGATTCGCATCGGTGGACAGGTCAAGAATTACGACCCCGAAGCGCAGTTCAACCGCCAACAACTGGCGCTCTATGACCGCTTTACCCAGTTCACCTTGATCGCAGCGCGTCAGGCGATAGCGCAGGCGGGGTTGGAGTTCGCGGGTGAACTCGCGGCGCGAGCAGGGGTGATCCTTGGCAATTCGGGCGGGGGCATGACCACGCTCGACGAAAATTACCGCTCTGTCTATGAAGAGGGCAAGAACCGGGTGCACCCCTTTGTTGTGCCCAAGTTGATGAACAACGCCGCGGCCTCGCATTTGTCGATGGAGTTCAACCTCAAGGGGCCGACCTTTACCGTGTCCACTGCCTGTGCCTCGTCTAATCACGCGATGGCGCAGGCGTTTCAGATGGTGCATGGCGGCATCACGCCGGTGATGGTCACGGGCGGATCGGAATCAATGCTGTGTTTTGGCGGCGTGAAGGCGTGGGAAGGGTTGCGCGTCATGAGCCGCGATGCCTGCCGCCCGTTTTCCGCAAATCGCAACGGTATGGTTCAGGGCGAGGGGGCGGCGATCTTCGTCTTTGAAGAGTTGGAGTACGCCAGGAAACGCGGGGCCGAGATACTTGCAGAGGTCGCGGGCTTTGCGATGACATCGGACGCGTCGGATATTGTGATGCCATCGAAACAGGGGGCGGCACGGGCCATTACGGGTGCGCTCAACGATGCAAGGGTCAACCGCGAGGACGTGGGGTACATCAACGCGCATGGCACCGGCACGGCGGCCAATGACAAGACGGAAAGCGCGGCCGTTGCGGATGTGTTTGGTCATCATGCCGATCGGCTGATGATTTCGTCTACCAAATCCATGCATGCGCATCTGATTGGTGGCACGGGGGCGGTCGAGCTATTGGCCTGCATCATGGCGCTGCGTGACGGGATCATTGCGCCGACCATTGGCTATGAGGAACCCGACCCGGAATGCGCGCTCGACGTTGTGCCCAATGTCGCGCGTGAGGCGCGTGTGAACGTGGCGTTGAGCAATGCCTTTGCCTTTGGTGGTCTCAATGCGGTGCTCGCGCTCAAGCGCTTTGGCTGAGATGTGGTACGCAAAACGCCGCCCAATGGGGCGGCGTTCATGTTTGGCATATCGTGCGTTTATTGCTGAAGAACCGAGGCTTCTTCGAAGGCTGCGGTAAAGCCCTTGAGCGATGCGTCGATCTTGACTCTTTGATCGGGGGCTTGGGCAGGGACGATTTCAATCGTCACCTTCACACCGCGCTTCATGTTGTTGACGTCCTCCTGCGTCAGACCAATGCGCGCGAAACAGCCCGCCATGGTGCAGAACGAATAGGCATAGCTCTTGGCATTGCCACCATCGACCGCCAGCTTGATCTCTTCGGTCAAAAGCGTGCCGAGCGGGGCGGCAATCGTGGCCCCGGCAATGACCGGTCCACCTTCAGGCAGGCGATAAATGCTGAATTCTGCCACCGGGTTGCCGGCGCTCTCGGTCAGAAGTTGGTACATCTGGCATAGGTCTTCCTGGCCTTCCACGCCGGTGCGAAAGCACTTGATCTGCCAATCGTCATGGGTGGACTTGATGTAGGCTGGATCCTCTTGCACAGGGCGTCCAGTGTCGAGGCCGACGGCGGGGGTCCCGGTTTCCGGCTGCGCTGTTTCTGCCGGGGCTTCGGGGGCCGGTTGTGTTGCCTCCTGCGCGCTCAGGGCACCGCCCATTGCGAGGAACGCCATGATCGAAAAGCTGGTCAATAGTTTAGGCATCATTTCCCCATATCGGTCTATGTTTCTGGCGCGCTTTAGCATGGTGTGCCGGGAGTGTCAGGATCAAAACCGCATCTACGCCGACTTGCCAGCAGCTTTACGCCATCTTGTAATATGCCGTGATTGTGCGATCAGCACAAAAGGGTCAACACAAAAAGAAAGAGGCCTTGCGGCCTCTTCCTGCGTTTCTCCCCGTCGGACTGGCCGACTTAGTTATTGAACCGGACGCTAGGCCAGAAGCGCGCATGCGTCAACAGGGAAGGTCGCAAAAATGCGAAAAAAGGCCGCACCCAAGAGGCGCGGCCAGTCTGACAGGGAGGAAGTCACCCGCAACCAGAGGACAATCGGTTTCGGGCATGGATTCAGACTGGCATGAAAGGGTTAATTAAGTATGGTCGGCCCGTAACCTTTTCTGGACAGGGGGTGTAGGGGTGCAGACTTCGATTTTTGTAGGTGGCGGCGGCGTGGATTATGCCGAGCCTCAGGAACTCTTGCTGAAATACGGCAATCGTCATGGTCTTGTCGCTGGGGCCACGGGCACCGGCAAGACGGTTACACTGCAAGTTCTGGCCGAGGGGTTTTCGGACGCCGGCGTGCCGGTCATCCTGTCGGATATCAAGGGCGACGTATCGGGCATGGCGGTGGCGGGTAGCCCCGACCACAAACTGCATGCACCTTTCATGGAACGCGCGCAGAAAATCGGCTTTGACGGATTTCGCTACGATACCTTCCCGGTAATCTTCTGGGATCTCTTCGGCGAGCAAGGGCATCCGGTGCGCACCACGCTGTCCGAAATGGGGCCGCTGTTGTTGTCGCGGCTGATGGGCCTGTCGGACGCGCAAGAAGGCGTGCTCAACATCGCGTTTCGCGTGGCCGATGAAGAGGGGCTGCCACTGCTCGATCTCAAGGACCTGCAAGCGCTGCTGACATGGGTGGGCCAGAACAGTTCAGACCTGTCCTTGCGCTATGGCAATGTCGGGGCATCGTCGGTCGGGGCCATTCAACGTGCGCTTCTGGTGCTGGAAAATCAGGGGGGCGCGCATTTCTTTGGCGAGCCTGCCCTGGCGCTTGAGGATTTGATGCGTGTGACGCCCGAGGGGCGCGGTTATGTCAACATCCTCGCGGCGGATCGGTTGATCAACTCGCCCCGGCTCTATGCGACGTTCCTGCTCTGGCTCTTGAGCGAGCTGTTCGAGACCTTGCCCGAGGTGGGTGATGTCGAGAAACCCAAGCTCGTGTTCTTCTTTGACGAGGCGCATCTCTTGTTCGACGATGCGCCCAAGGCTCTTGTGGACAAGGTCGAGCAGGTGGCGCGGCTGATCCGCTCCAAGGGGGTTGGGGTTTATTTCATCACCCAGAACCCCGATGACGTGCCCGAGGATATTCTGGGTCAGCTTGGCAACCGGTTTCAGCACGCGCTGCGCGCCTTTACCGCGCGGGACCAAAAGGCGCTCAGCCGCGCTGCCGAGACATATCGACCCAATCCGCGCTTTGATACGGTCGAGGCGATCCGCGATGTGGGCGTGGGCGAGGCCGTAACCTCGATGTTGCAGAACAAGGGTGTGCCGGGCGTGGTGGAACGCACGCTCATTCGTCCGCCTGCGACACAGCTTGGCCCTTGCGATGCCGCCACACGGCGCGCGGTGATTGCGGGGTCGCCCGTGGCGGGCAAATACGAGGTGGCGATTGATCGCCAGTCCGCCCATGAAATCCTTGCCGCCCGCGCCGAGGCTGCGGCGAAAGAGGCAGAAGAGGCTGAGGCCAAGATTGCTGCCGCCGCCGCCGCCGAAGAGGCGGAGGCAGAGCGCGCCCGTGAATTCAAGGCGGCTCGGCGGTATAGTGCAGGGACGTCTTCGGGCCAGAGCCGCCGTGCGCGCGAACCCGAAAGTCTCGGGGGGGCGCTTGCCTCGGCGGTGATGAAGGAGTTGACCGGCACCACGGGGCGCCGAATCGTGCGCGGTATATTGGGCGGGCTCTTCAAAGGGCGCTGAGGCGCGCCCGCTCAGGGTCTGGCTGCGCGTTGCAGCATACCGAAGAGGTCGCGGGGATCGTCCGGATCGGCCAGAAGGTCGAGGTCCAAGAAAAGCTCGGTTCCCGCGATATGGTCGCGCACATAGCGCAAGGCCGAAAAGTCCTCGATCGCAAAGCCCACGCTGTCGAAGAGCGTGATCTGATCGTTGCTGGTCCGGCCCTTCGCGGTGCCGTTGATCACCTGCCACATCTCGGTCACGGGGTGATCCGGGGCAAGCTGCTGGATTTCCCCCTCGATCCGGGTCTGTTCGGGATATTCGACGAAGATGCTCGCGCGGTGCAGCACACCGGGGGCCAGTTCCGTCTTGCCCGGACAGTCACCACCGATAGCGTTGATATGCACGCCTGCGCCAACCATGTTGTCGGTCAGGATCGTGGCATATTGCTTGTCCGCCGTGCAGGTGGTGATGATCTGCGCGCCTTCCATGCTCTCTTCTGGGGTGGTGCAGGGGATCACCGCCAGCCCAAGCCCTTGCAGATTGCGGGCGGCCTTGGCGGTGGCGGCTGGATCGATGTCATAGAGGCGCACGGATTTGAGGCCGCAGATTGCCTTCATCGCCAGCGTCTGAAACTCGGACTGCGCGCCATTGCCGATCATCGCCATGGTATCCGCGCCCTTGGGGGCCAGATATTTGGCCACCATTGCCGAGGTGGCCGCAGTGCGCAGCGCCGTGAGCACGGTCATCTCGGACAAGAGCACCGGATAGCCATTCCCCACATTGGCCAAGAGGCCAAAGGCGGTGACGGTTTGCAGCCCCTCACGGGTATTCTTGGGATGGCCGTTCACATATTTGAACCCATAAACCTCGCCATCCGAGGTGGGCATGAGTTCGATCACGCCTTCCTTGGAATGGCTGGCGATGCGGGGGGTCTTGTCGAACAGTTCCCACCGGCGGAAATCGGCCTCGATATAGTCGGCCAGCCCGCGCAACATCGGCTCTATCCCGATGTGATGCACCAGCTTCATCATGTCGTCGACAGAGACAAAAGGCACCAACGCCTTGTGAGAGGGGGCAAGCGTCATATTGGGGTCCTCAGCTATAGGCTTGGGTGGGGCGGTCAAAGACACGGCGGCCAAGCGCCGAGGCCGCGAGATCGACCATCACCTGTGCGGTGCGCCCGCGTTCGTCCAGAAACGGGTTGAGTTCCACGAGATCGAGCGAGGTCATAAGCCCGCTGTCGCAGATCATCTCCATCGTCAGGTGTGCCTCGCGGATTGTCACGCCGCCGGGCACCGTGGTGCCCACGGCGGGGGCAAAGATCGGGTCGATGAAATCGACATCAAGGCTGACATGCAGCGCGCCCCCCGCCGCAGCAACACGGTCGAGAAAGGCCGCGAGCGGGCGGGAAATCCCCTCTTCGTCGATCACCCGCATGTCGTGATAGCGGATGCGGCTGGCCTGAAGCGCCTCGCGTTCCGCCCGGTCCACAGAGCGCAGGCCAAGGATACAGATATTCTCTTCGGGCACCGGATGGGCCACCGGGGGAAAGCCGTGAAACCCGGCGCGCCCCGTGACATAGCCGAGCGGCGTGCCGTGCAGATTGCCCGAGGCTGTGGTCTGCGGCGTGTGAAAATCGCTATGGGCATCAAGCCAGAGCACGAATTGTGGGCGCCCCATGGTGGCGGCATGATTGGCGACGCCCGCGACGGACCCAAGCGAGAGGCTGTGATCACCTCCCAGAAAGATCGGCAGCCCCTCTTGCATGGCCTTCTCTGCGGCCTGCATCAATGTGGCCGTCCAGCCCGCCGTTTCTGCAGGTGCGTGAACATGCGCAGGCAGGGCGGGATCGGCCGCGACTGGAGCAGGGCAGAAATTGCCAAGATCGCGTAAGCTGTGCCCGAGATCTCCAAGCGCCTCTGCCAAGCCGGCAGTGCGATAGGCATCAGGGCCCATCAGACAGCCGCGTCGGTCCTTGCCGCTATCCACCGGGGCACCGATCAGAAGAATGGTTTGTGGGGTCATCGGATGCTCTCACTTTACGCTTCAGAAGCAGGATGCCGCCGAATTGGGTTGATTTGAAGCGGCTATTTTGCGCAAATAGGACAGTAATTGCGCAAATTGGATTAAGGATTTTGCGAAATGGATGATGCCGATCAGAGGTTGATTTCCATGCTGCGGCATGACGCGCGCGCCTCTCTGTCAGATCTGGCGATCGGGCTTGGCATGTCGCGTACCACAGTGCGTGCGCGGATCGAGCGGCTGCGTGCCAGCGGGGCGATTGTTGGCTTTACCGTCGTGCTGCGCGGCGACGCGGCCCGCGATCCGGTGCGGGGCCTCATGATGCTGGGTATCGAAGGGCGCGGTACCGACCGGATCCTGCGTCAGCTCAACGGGCTGAGTGCCGTGCGCGCGACCCACACCACCAATGGCCGGTGGGACGTGATCGTCGAGATTGGCACCGAGACGCTAGAGGAACTCGACAAGGTGCTGGCGCAAATCCGGCGGTTCGAAGGGATCGCCCAGTCCGAGACAAGTCTGCTCCTCAATACCTGGAAGTCGGGGGCTTGACGCAGCTTCAGCGCGCGCGCAAGGCCATCAGCCAGAGTGCGGCCAACCCCAGCGACACGAGCATGTTCCAACTGGCCATTGACAGGCCAAGCATTTCCCAAGGCACCTGATCGCAGCGAACCAAGGGGGCCGCCATGATCTGTTCAAAGAGCGCATCGGCGCTGATCCCGTCCGTACCGGAGGAGGAGCAACTGGTCGGACCTTGCCACCAGCCACGCTCGACCCCGGTGTGATAGCCACCAAGAACCGCGGTGGTCAGGGCCGCCAAGAGACCTGCAAGGCTGAACAGGCGGGGCAGGGCAATGAGGGCTACAGCGCCGAAACCGATTGCGAGCACATGCGGCCATCGTTGCCAGATGCAGAGCTTGCACGGGGCCATGCCGCCCAGGTGCTGAAACCCCAATGCGCCCAGCATGAGGGCTGCGGACCCGCCTGCGGCGAGGAGAATTAGGTGCTTCTGGCTTAGTTTCATCAAAGGAACCTCGTCGCGTAAAAGCCGCCAAAGAGCAGGACCACAAAGGCGATGGTCACGAGGCCAAGACGGCGCTCAATGAAATCGCGCACCGGGGCCCCGAATTTCCACAACAGGGCCGCGACCAGAAAGAAGCGGATGCCGCGTGCGAGAATTGAGCTAGCGATGAATACACCAAGCGGCATCGCGGTCCAGCCGGACATAATGGTGATGACCTTGTAGGGAAAGGGCGTGATGCCGGCTGTCAGCACAGCCCAGAACCCGAAATCGTTGAACCGCCCGCTGAATTCGGCCATCGCGTCGCCCTTGCCGAGGGCTGTGAGGATCGGTTGGCCAATCTCCTGAAAGGCAAAGGCACCGATGGCATAGCCCAAAAGCCCCCCCAGAACCGAGGACACAAGGGCTACGACCGCGATCAACCATGCCCGTGAAGGGCGCGCTAGGATCATTGGAATCATCAACACATCGGGCGGGATTGGAAAGATAGAGCTTTCGATAAAAGACACCGCCGCCAAGGCCCAAAGCGCATGGCGGTGATCGGCCATGCGGATCGTCCAGTCATAAAGCGCGCGGATCATCGGTGTCTCTCGGGTTGCCTGACGCGAGACACCACGCCAATTGGCCGGGGTCAAGGCCCGAGAGATTTCTTGTGCAATTTCCACCAAGAGAGTCCTTTTCGCCACTGGACGCCGGTCGTATGCTTGGCTAGAGAAAGGACAGTGCCCAAGTGGCGGAACGGTAGACGCAGCGGATTCAAAATCCGCCGCCTTTACGGGTGTGTGGGTTCGAATCCCACCTTGGGCACCAACTTCCCGCGCAGTAACGTGCAGTTATTGGCAAAAATGCGCATTTATTGGGGATAACTCAGCCCCCATGCGCCCCCATGCTTGCTATCCGCGTGCATTTTCACGCATTCATTCGCGCATCTTTTCCCCACGTGCGCGATTCTATTCCCCATGGCCTCGATCACAAAGCACGGCAAAGGCTGGCGCGCGCAGATTGCCCGCAAGGGCGTGCGCAAGTCAAAGGTATTCCCGACTCGCCAAGCCGCGAAAGATTGGGCGGCGCATGAGGAATACCAGATCGCCAATAGCCGCAAGATCGCGGCGGCGATGTCATTGGCTGATCTGCTGGACCGATACGCCCGCGAGATTTCCCCGGCCAAGCGCGGGCACCGTTGGGAGGCCATGCGGCTGGCCAAGATGGGGCGCGACCTTGGGCATCATCGGCTTGGCGACCTGGAGCCTAAACACATCGCGGAATGGCGTGACCAGCGGGCGCGCGAGGTAGCGCCGGGATCTGTGAGGCGGGAAATGGGGCTGCTCGGCGCGGTGTTCACGCAGGCGCGCGAGGAATGGGGCCTCATGCGCGACAACCCGATGACAGGGGTGCGCAAGCCGCAAGAGCCTGCGCCGCGTGACAGGCTCCCCACGGCGGCGGAAATCGAGGCTCTGGCCCATGTTGCCGGGGATGATCTTTCAACAGCTACCGGGCGGGCGTTCCATGCTTTTCGGTTCGCGTGCGAGACTGCCATGCGGGCCGGTGAGATATGCGGGCTGACATGGGCCAATGTAGATCTTGAGCGGCGCGTGGCGCACCTGCCTATGACCAAGAACGGCACCGCGCGCGACGTGCCCATGACGGCGGCGGCGGTTGAATTGCTGCGGCCTCTGGTGGGCCGTGATCCGGTGTTCGGGCTATCGAGCGCGCAGCTTGACGCGCTCTTTCGCAAGATCAAGGCCAAGGCGATGATCAAAGGGCTGACGTTTCACGATTCCCGCGCCTATGCTCTGACCGCTCTGGCGCGCAAGGTGGACGTTCTGACGCTCGCCAAGATCAGCGGCCACCGGGATCTGCGCATTCTCAGCAATACCTATTACCGCGAGTCCGCAGAGGACATTGCGCAGCGGTTGGATTAGGCTACTGAACCCAACCAAGCGCGATCAATCCCGCCGCGATTTGGAAGAGACCAAGCAAGCCCGGAACTATGCGAAAGATTATAGAAGACCTAAAGTTTTCAGTGTTCATAATGAAGGCAATAAAGGCTAGGTAAGACCCGGCTACAATTGCAATATATCCGCTCATACCTTCACCCTCTTTGCCTTCCCGGTCATGCCGTTTGTTTTCAGTTCCCCCGAGCGCACCTTGCGCCGGATGGTGTCTTGGCTCACGCCCAAGCGCTTTGCCGCCTCTGCGACCGTCAGCATGTCGCTCGGCGGGGCGATCAACTCACGCAGCGCCCGGACCTCGCTTGCGAGGCTGGCAATGGTGGCGGTCGCTTGCTGTATCTGCGCCTCTATTGTCATGGGTCTCTCCGTTGTGCGGGCGGCGGGCATGGGTCAGTTGTCCTTTGATCTATCCGGGCCGATGCCCATGGCGTCCATGATGCGCATCACTTCGGGGTCAGTCTGGGATCGCGCCCAAGCCTCGCTTTCCTCGCGGCTGGCGTCGAATTCACCGGCTGCGACACGGGCCGCAAACTTAGTCAGGCCAGCCCTGCTGAGCTCGATAAAGAGCGCAGTCGGGCCGCACACATGCACGTCGCCATAGTCGTCAAACTCGCCAGTCTCTGCGCGATCTGCGAGCGCCCGGTATGTGGCTGCGTTGGTGGGTTGAGCCTTGTCAGCGACGGCGCGCAGTTCGGCGGCGAGGCGGTCTTTTGTGGGCAGGGGCATGGGTCAGGTCCTTTCACCGCGTGCAATGCGGTCGCGCTCATAGGTCAGCACGTCAGAAATGCCTGCGGAGTAACACCAGCGGAAGGTTTGCAGCCAAGAACTGCACGGCCCTTGGCTGAGCTTTCGGCACGTGCAGCGACCGTCATAGAGTGCTTCGCAGAGGGCGAGCGCCTCTGCCTTTCTGGGCTTGTAGATTTTGACTTGTCCGCGCGTGGGCATGGGTCAGTCTCCGGGGGTGTGAGTGAGCGTGACCGATGCAATCTCAGTATATCCGAGAATATTTGATATGTGGGCATCCACATACCTCAGCGCCTTTTGCGCCCGCTCCAGATCGGATGCATCAACATGATCTTTGTTTGGGTTGCCGCCGGTCGCTTTGATGGCTGCGTTCAAAATTGGGACCAGATCCATCACCCCGCCTCCCCTGCATCCGCGAGGGCGCGGATCGCAGCGCGAATCGCCGAAATTGGGACGCCGTAGCCGTAGTTTTTCAGGTGTTCTCCAATAATTACAGACGGCTCAAGAAGCACCTCATCACCATGTCCAGTTAATGCCCTTGCCGCCTCTGCCGGTGTCACGGGGGCCGGTTCAAGGGCGAGTTGCGCTTCCAGTTCACGGACATGATCTTTGACGCATCTAAGGTTGTCTTTCATTGCCTCGGTCGCGTCCATCTGAACCATGCAGGCAGCAAGATGATCGCAGAGGTCAAGAATAACTGGTGTCTTCCAGTTGTTCGCCGCTTTACTGGTCATACTATTTTGCACTTTCTGCATTGAGCCTGTCCAAATCTGCTTGAGTGATGCCGTGTGCCGGCCCGTCGATGCGAATGCCACACGCGCTGAAATTTTCTAGGCTAATTGACCGGGCAAGCATTTCAAGTGCTTCGGCGTTTGCCTTGAGCGCATCGGCTATTGACTGCACCGCTCTCGCAGTCTCCTTGTTCAGTCCGGCTTTTGTGTTGAATGTGCAGTTGTCGATATTCGTGGTTTGCTTTGGTATTTCACTGGTCATGGTCTTTGCTCTCCTTGGGCGTGTAGGGGCAGGGCATGGTGCGGATTAGGCGAGCAAGCCTGTCGAATTGGCCCTCGTATAATTCCGCCGCCGCCTCAATCGCCGCGTTCCAGCCCTCTATGCGGCGGTCGGGGATCGTGTCTGCGGTGAGTTGGGCGATTGTGCGTATTGATTTGTGCAATCGAGCGCGGGCTTTCTTGCTGTCACTTTCGCCGAATTCTTCGCCGTTGATAATATCGTCTAAGGCTTTTGTGGTTTCAGTCAGTGCCTCCACCGCCAGCGCCAGCTTGGCCGCAAGCGCGTCACGCTCGGCCTCTGCGGCAAGTTTGGCGTGATACTCTGCTATGTATCGGTCGCTCATATCTGTGGCGCGCCTGTTTGCATCCACAGCTTTCACCTCTGCGGCTTCGGCGCGGGTGAGAAGGGCTTTAATAGCCTTATTGTACAAGTCAATTCCTGTCGGGCTTGCGTTATCAGCAATCCAAGTTCCCAACTGATCCACAGCTTTTCGTGTCGTGTCCATTCCTCTATCCTCTCTGTTATCGGCCAGCGCCGGGTGAGACCGTGAGTGGCGCGGCGCTGGCCTGCCCGCCGTGGGGAGCGGCGGTGTGGGGGTGGGCGGTCATGCGGCAATTCCTATCGGCGTCATGGTCCAGCCAATCACGCCGTTTGCGCGCATCAGCGCCAACTCTGCCTTTTCGCCACATGCTACCAGCACAGACCCATTTCCGGGGGACTCCCCAAGCGTCCCGTCTGGTCGCTCGAACTTGATTTTGCTGTGGACAAAGCAAAGTGCATCAGCCTGCGCGAGCGGCTTGAACCATGGGGCAGACGTGCGGTCCGGCAGGAGCGCAATGCCGTTGCCGTGGGTGATGAACTTCTGCACCCAAGGCATTAGAGCGTTGCGCCCGCCGTATGGCGGGTTCATCCAAACGAAACCATACCAACGCCGCGACAAGCTGCGGTCGATCCGGTGATACCAGTTGTAAGAAAACAAGTGGCGCGGGCCATCTATCGGAGCGGCGACGTCCAAATCAAACCGGCACCCAAGCGCATCCATGATGTAAGCGGGCGTGAACCACTCGTCTGATTTGCCAGAGGCTTCCCACTTGCTCATGCTCTCGCCCTCCCGTGGTTGCTGTGGAATCTATGTTTGGCCTCAGCGGCGATGCGGGCGCACTTCGCTGCGGTTATGCAGTTAAAATGACCCAAGTGACTTCTCTGCCCTGCAACCGTTATGCTCGCGCACCATTTGCGTTGGCTTTTGTGCCAACTTACTCCCATCTGGCCGCTCGAATTGTTGGACGGAATCTGCCTGTTCTGATTGTTCTCACACGATGAAACCGCGCGTAGGTTCTCAATCCTGTTGTCTGCGCGATCCCCGTTTATGTGATCGACCTGCTCGGTGGGCCACTCGCCATGGACAATCGCCCAAACGACGCGATGAGACGCATAGTGCTTTGCGAAAATGTTCCCGCACTTATAGCCTCTATCGTTCGCTGAATTGAGTGCCTCGGTGCCAGCAAATTTGCCGTTCCAAGACCGGCAACTGCGGTAGTTGCGAAAAAACCTTTGCGGCCTTTCGCGCCAGAACAGAAGGCCAGTTTTCGGCTCATAACGCAGTATCTCGCGCAGGATTTCAGGCGTTACCATATCGGTCCCTCTCTGTGGCTGCGGTTGTCCATTGGGTTGCGGCGGCGCGCATCATGCCGGGGTAGGAGCGGCTGCGCAGGCGGGTGCGCTCGAGGCCGGGGGGCATGCGGTGAACGCGGTTCCAGCGTTTCCATTCGTCGCTGCCGCGCTCCGGCTCTGGCAGGCGCTGTGTCTCGGTCAGCGGTGGCAGGCCGCGCAGATACCAGCCTGTCGCCTTGTAGGCCGGTTCGCCGAACCAGAACGGCTGCACGATCTGAGGGCTTGGCAGATCGACCGGCATGCGGTCACGGGCAAGGTCGTTCATTTCCGGGTTCTCTATGGCCACGCGGTCGATCGGAGCGGTCCAGCAAGCGGTGAACACCTCGACGCCGGTTTCGAATTCGTCGCGCAGATCGTCCAGGGTGCGGCCACGGGGCAGGCTCTTGGGCGCGGTCCATTTCCCCGGCCCGCTCATCCAGCGCCGCCCGGATCGGCAGAGGCGGGTGCAGGGCGGGTGCATGCAGGCCAGCAAGTCCCATCCATCGCACAGGATGCCGTCGCGCACGTCGCAGATGATGTGCCGGTTGCTGCCATCCTCTGCCGGTTCCAGATCGCAGGACCACACGTCATGGCCAAGGGCCGAAAAGGCACGGCGGGCAATGCCAGAGGTTTCGCAGGCGATCAGGACTCGCATCATGCGCCCTCCCTCAAATCAGCCGCGCGCAGCAGGTCGGCCCATGCGGCGATGAGCGCGTTCTTGGCGGCGAGTTCGGATTTGGCCACGCCTTCGCGCGACCGGTGGGTTGTCAGGAACAGAGACCAGCGGCAGGGATTGCCGGGGAACACCGCGCCGACGATCATGCGGCCCGAGTGCGCCTCGATACGTGCGCCTGCGTAATCGTGGGGCTGGTGAAAGGTCAGGGGCATGTCGGCACCTCGTTCCATTCCCGGCCATCGAGAGTGCGACCGGCGAGGGTTTTGCCCGTGCGACGGACGGTTGCCCCATCAGGAAATCGGTAGTGATCCCCCGGCCCCTCTACCTCGCTCACAGACACGAACTCACCATTTTGCTTAAAGAAATACGCCACGCCAGCCGCTTGGCACTGGTCGCGCAGGGACCGCGCCCAATCAGGGTGCATCGGTCGCGCCTTGGGGCCGCTCTCACCGCCGACGATCACCCAATGAATTTTCCCGGTTCGGTAATATTCATCCGGGCTATCCGGGTCCATTGGGTCGCAGGCAATGCCGCGCAGCGCGCTAATATCGTGACCGCGTGCATCCGTGACCAGCATGTTGACCGGCCCGAGCAGCGGCTCGGCGCTGACAAACCGGATCGCGGCGGGGGTGGCCAGCAGGTGCGGGATATTCTGATCGGCGGTCTTTTGCGTTCCGGCGCTGGTGCCAAGCCACACATGCGGCCAGCCGTTGCCCCAATCGGCGGGCAGCATCTTCGTCATGTTCTGCGGGCGCTTGGTCAACAGCAGCCAATCAAGGTTCGGGGTCGCGCGGATCAAATCGAATAGATCGACGCGCCAATCCTGCGGCACAGCGTTGTCGGCCCAATCTGCCAAGCTGGCGCAGAACACGCGCTGGCGGCGACCGTGGGCGGCGAAAAAGGCCGCGTGATCGCGGTTCCATTTCAGCGGCTTGTTCCAGTTGCTCGGGCTAGTGCGGCGACGTGGTGCTTTTGGCCCCCAATGCTTGCCGCCTGTGAAGCGCTGATCGCGGTTCTCGGCGTAGCAATTGTCGCACTCGGGCGCGACTTTCTGGCACCCTTCCCACGGATTGAACGTGTGATCCGTCCATTCGATTTTTGATTGCTCGGCCATCCTCAACACCCTCCCCGGCAAGCCGCCTCATACCCCGGCCCGGTATAGGGCGCGGGCGTGGCGGGCAGGGTCATGCCGCCGATCAGGGCACCGGCAACCGCTGCGCCTGCGATCCATGCCCAAACGCGCCATCGTGGGGGCTCTGTCGGTATGAGGCCGCCGTTGCGCAGATCGGCGTAGTATGCGGGCCGGTGTTTCCGTGGCAGGCCCGAGAACTCGTTGGCATCGTCGCGCATGGCGTCTGCCGTGTGGCGGGCTATGTCGACGCTGGTCCATTTGTGCGGGGGGGTCATGCGTGCGCCCTCCCTGCGGTGGGCAGATCGCCGCGCAGAAACATTACGGCGGTTGCCGGGTCTTGGGCGTTGTAGACGGCCTCGGTGATCGTATCGCCCGAGGGGTCTTCGCCGATCAGCTCGGCGATGATCGCGGCCAGCCGGTCGGTCTCGGCCAGCATCGCGTGGGTGCATTGCAGCAGGGCCAAGATGCGGCACTCTGTTTCGCGGTCGGGGATCAGGTTTGGCGTGTTCATGTGCGGACCTCGAACATCACGATAAATTCCTCATTCGGGTGCTTCGCTGCGAGGCGGTCGCGCTCGTCGATGGCGGCCCCTAGGCTTGGGTGCTCAAAAGGCCATTCCGGAGCGCGGATGCGGCCCGTTCCGGAGGTGCGGCGGAACACGAAAAAGCCGCCGCCAATCTTTTCACCGCGCCGCAAAAGGCGTGGGTCCAGCAACACGCCGGGTGCGCCGGGCTTCATGTTTCGCTTTTGGATTGTGGGGGCGCTCCTGCTGCATCTCCGCCATAGGGGCCCATGCCCAGCTCTGCGGCGCGGGCGTGGATGCGGCGGCGGCGGTCTTCGGCGGTTTCGTCGAGCCGTTCGGTGAGCGTGAGGCCCACGCCGGTGTGGTGGCGCACCATGGGCAGGCGGGTGAAATCGTAGGTCTGGCCACGGGCGCGCTTGAGGGTTGCCCAAGCGATGCCGCGCGCGCCGGGGCGGGGGCCGAAAAGGGCCGGATCGGAGACCAGCTTGCGGGCCTCTGCGATTTGGGTGTCGGTCGGGCGGGTCATGGTGGTCTCCTTTCGGGTCAGCGGATATGGCTGGGGGTGTCGAGGGGTTCGCCCATGGCGATGCGCTCGGCGTCCATCATCGAGATGGGTTTGCCGTTGATGGCGAATTGGGTCTGGTAGAGCTGCTCGCCGTCGCCGGTGATGTTGCCCGGTGTGGCGGTGCAGGTGAGGTTGCCGTGATCGGTCATCTGGCCCAGCACGCCCGCCTCGCCGCCATCCTCGCAGAGGCGGGCAATGGCGACCCGGCGCATGGCCCGGATGAAGTGGATCGCGGCGGGATCGGGGAGGGTGTCGGACATGGTCATGCCTCCTGTGGCGCGCGGCGCGCGGCTTGGCTGGATTTGTGTGGAAAAGCGGATAGGGTCAGGTGCGGGCCGCATGTTTGCAGCGTGCGGCCCGCCACATCCCCGAAGAAACGCACCTTCCACGGAGACATTGAGATGACTGACAAGAAACCCGATTTTGATCTCGAGATCAGGCAAGAGGACGCCGTTGTTGCGTCCTTCATGCTCTGGCACGCGCTGTGCGATGCGCTTGTGCTGCTGGGCCGCACGCAGGGCAATAACGGCTGGCGAGAGGCGCTCTATGACGCGACGATGCGCCGGTTTGAAGCCGCTGATCTGATGACTTTCGGGCCAAGTGAACATCAAAAATCAGCCTTATCCCGAGAGGCCAAGGAGGCGCAGAAGGCGGGTTCCAAGCTGATTGATGCGGCGTTTGACCGTATCAAGTTTACCGGCGGGCCGCGCGGGTAGCTGAATCGCATTGGCGTAAAGCCGCCCGTTGCCGTCCGCGTGCAGGTCAAGCCAGGCGTCTTCGCCAAAAGAGATGCGGACAGCTGAGACCGGATCAGAGCGCGCCTCGTCGCAGGCGGCGTTGACCGCCTCGATCTGCTGGCGCAAGGCGTCCGGTTGCGGCTTGTCGTTCGGGGTGTCGGACATGGGATGCTCCATCGGGTTGATGGATGCAATATGCAGTTATGCATATAACGTGTCAATGCAGGAATGCATAAAAATGCATTACCGCATATGCTGCCGCGAATCGCCGTGCTACAGTGCCCCGGTCAGCGATGGGCTGACGGACTCAAAAAGCCCCGCGCGATGGCGGGGCTGAGGCTGAGGCAATGGATGAAAACAAGTGTAATCTTGAGGTTCTGGTCAATCGTCGTGATCTGGCGGCATTGGCCGAACTAGTCTCAGCTGTGGCGAAGAGTCCTGCTGTTCAAGTGGTCCGTGTGAAGTCTCAAAAGAAGTGATCATGCCCGAGAACATTTCTTCGGCTGGCCCGTGTTCCGAGTATTTCTCTCGAAGGTGTTCAAGCGCTTTCTTCAAGCTCGGATAGTCAATTAGATCGAGGTCCATAAGGGCGCGCAACAGCAGCTTGTCAGTGTCTATCTGGCCCAATACCAGCGATTTAAGTTCGTTGATTTGTTTCTGGAGATGGTCAACGGTTTTCTGATGAGGCAAAACCACACGCTCCGACTCCGGGTCTTTGTGGCTCATACCTTGCCCCCTTTCCAGATCACCTTGCCGATGACCTCGATGTCGCCGAGGGCGCGTTCGACGGGCGGGTAGTGATCGCGGTTGTCCGAGATCACGGTGATGTGGTGGCTGCGGCTAGCGCGGCCTATGCGTTTGATCAGCAGGGCATCGCCATTGTCGCGAATGACAAACAGGCCATCATAGCTCAGATCGCGCTTGGTGGTGTCGATCATCACGATGTCATCATCGCAGAGCGTGGGCATCATGCTGTCGCCCTTGACCGAGATCACGGCCAGGTTGCGGGGCTGGGCGCGGGTGATGCGCTGCAAGTAGCCCTCGGGGAAGGACAGGCTTGCGACCTGGTATTCATCGCCGATATGCGCGCCGTTCCCGGCGCTGGCCTCGACATTGTAGATCGGCACCAGATGCGCACCCTGCGGGGCGGGGTCGCCGTTGGGGATTTCCAAAAGTGTTGAGGCGTCACTATCTTTGAATGGTTGGAATGGTATTCCCGTAACTTGGCTAACCTTCTCGATGTTCTGGATTTTCACCTCGTAGGGGTGATCGGGATCGTTGACTGGTCGGGTCAGTGTAGTCGATGAGATACCTGCCTCGCGGGCGATAGCCGTGAGCGTCCTGCCTGAGTGCTGTTTTACATACTCTAGGTATCGGATGGTCCAGTGTTCTTTCATAGCGCCCAACGTATCTGCAGGAAAATGCATGGTCATGCTGCATTTGTGCATTGACTGCATTGGTGCAGAAATGCATATTGCGTGCTTAAAAGCACAAAAGGTCTGCATGCATGGTTCACCCCAATGACATTCCCGAGATGGAGGCGGCGCTGGCAGAGCGTGGTTTTTCTGTTGCAGAGCTTTGCCGTCGGGCAAGCATTGCGGAAACAACATGGGGCCGATGGAAGAGAGGCGAGTTCATGCCCTCTTTTCGTGCTTGGGGTAGCGTGACGAAGGCATATTCTGCGTTGCTTGCGGGCCCTTCCGAAGCAGCAGCCGAACAAGACCGGGGGGCTGCATGACCTATCCCCTCGCATGTCTCGCGCTTTCTTTGATCGCCGGTGCTGGCGCCGGGGCGCTGGTCAGTCTGAGGGTGACGCGCCCTCTGCAGCGGCGGCTTGCTGCGATGCAAGTTGAGATTGCAGGTCTGCTGCCAGAGCCGAGATTTGACCGCACAGGACGGCAAATGCCTCGGCCTCGACTTCTGAATACGGACGATCTTTGTCGCTGTCGGATTGGGCAGGAACTGTGCAGCCCCACGATAGATAAACCGGTCTTTGCGTCGAATCGTCGGGATGGAATGTGATGCTGAAATCGGCCGAAAAGTGTGGGGCGATTGCGGGGCGACCGCCCGAGATGGTGATTGATCCATCCGCTTCTTCCCTGCGTGAGGGAATTTTCGCCGATGATTTTACAAATTGCAGAGCGGCGAAGTGCACGGTTGTTCTGTCTTCGGTTTCCATGGGTGGTGTCCTTTCCGATGTATGGCACCTGTGGTTGGGCGTGTCGGGTCTGATCACCCGGCACGCCGCTGATCTTGTGTCGGATTTCGTGCACTGTCCAGATTTTGTGCTGAATAGCGAAAAGGGAGGTCTGGCATGACCCCCCGTCCCGTCCTTTCCCTTGCTGCTTCAAATCCTGATCGCGGTCCATGTGATCAGGATGGCAGAGGGACGGATGCAATGTCTTACGAAATGTTTTTCCGCCCGCGTCCCGTCGATCTGGCGGGGTTTGCGCGGGCGTTTCCGGATCGGGCGCGGGCGTATTTTCGCGGCACGGGGCTGAGTGCGGCGGAGATCGCCGTGGCCTATGGCGTGACCGAGCGCACGGCCTGCAACTGGCTGGAGGGTGTCACGCGCCCGACCGGCGACAAGGTGGCGGTGATTGCCGTGGTGGACCCCGAGGGGTTCGCGCGGCATCTGGCCCCGGATTTCAGGAGGGCGGCGTGATGGTATCCCCGACACTGGGACGCGAGGTTATGCTGCGGCGGCGTGAGGCGGTGGTTGCCGATGCCTCTGGCATGCTGCGCCAGATCGGCGCGGGTCTGCGTGATGATGCGATCATGGCGCGCTGCTGTGGGGCTGGTGAGGTGCAGACCAAGTTCACGCTGAGCGTGGCGGATGCGCGGGCCTTGGCGGATGAGATTGCCCGGTTGCAGCAGCAGGACGCGGCGGCGTTGACCGCGCCCGAGAATTTGAGCGAGGAGCTGGGCCAGCCATGGGGGCTTGTGTGCTGCATTGCCCTGATGGGGTTGTCCGTTCTGGCCATTCCGGTGGGTCTTTCCATTCTGGGGTTGATGCCATGAGCGCGCTTTTGGCCAAGGTGCGCGCGGGGCAGACCGTGACGCTGATCGACAAGATCGCGGCGGAAACCTCGGTCGAGGAATTGGACGGGATGCGCGCGGCGCTGTCGGCGCGGGGGCAGGTGCTGTGCCCCCAAGAGGCCGAAGCGTTTGCGCGGCGGCGGGCTGAGTTGCTCAAGGGGGTGCGGTGATGCCAGCGAAAAACTACAGCCGGTCAGAGGATATTGTGGCGCTGGAATTGCTCGATCTGGCGGATCGTCAGGGCCTGAGAGGTGCTGAATTGCGCCGGCGCATGGCTGAGATCACGCGGAATAGTTGGAGCAATGGGCGCGTGCAGGGGCTGTTGTCGCGGCTGCGTTTGGAGCCTGAGCCGCGCGCCGGCGCGCGCCCAGAGAACCGCGACGGGGGCATGCCTGCCCGGTGGTGGGCGGCATGACCGTCGAGGCGATTAATATCGCGGGTTTCAAGCCCGCCACGCTGGCGGATCAACCGCAGCCGATGCTGATCTGGGCCGATCTGGCCGATCTGGTGATTGACCGGCGCTATCAGCGCAGCATCACTGCCAAGGGTCGCAGCGCCATCCAGCGCATTGCCAACGGGTTCGACTGGCGCAAATATCAGCCGATCCTTGTGGCCCCGACCGATGGGGGTAAGTTGGCCGTTGTGGATGGTCAGCACCGCGCCCATGCTGCCGCGCTCTGCGGGATTGAAAAGCTGCCCGCCATGACGGTGCCGATGACGCCGACCGAGCAGGCGGCAGGCTTTGCCGCGATCAACCGCGACCGCATTTCAATGGACGCGCCCACGATCTACCGCGCCGAATTGGCGGCAGGCACGCAATGGGCGGTGGATTGCAAGGCGGCGGTCGAGGCCGCTGGCTGCGGTCTTGGCACGTCAAGGCCCGCACAGGCGAGCAAGCGCCCCGGTATGGTCTATGCCGTCAACCTGATCCGCAAGATGGTGCAGAACGGAGAGTCCGACGCCGTGACGGGCGGTCTTCGGGCAATCCGGGAAAGTGAGAGCGGCGATCACATAGAAAGCTATGGCGGGCCTGTTTTGTCGGTCTGGCTGCCCGCTCTGGCGATGAACCAGCGGTTTCTGGTGCTTGATCTGGCCAGCATTTTCGACGGCCTCGACATTCTCACGATGATGGATGAGGCGCGTGTTACCAGCCGCCAGACCGGCACACCAGCCAAGGCCATCGTGCTGGGAAAGGTTGTTGCCGAGCTGACGGAACGAAAGGCGGTGGCATCATGACCGCGCCGCTCGATTTCGGCCCTTTCGACATCATCTGCGCCGATCCAGCGTGGCGGTTTGCCTCGAATTCCGTGGCGCGGCCCGGTCGCAACGCGATGCGGCATTATCCCTGCATGACGGTGCCCGAGATTGCCGCTTTGCCGGTGCGGGATTGGGCCGCGCGGGATGCGCTCTGTTTCATGTGGGTAACGGTCCCGCACCTGGTTGGCGGGCTGGATGTGATGCGCGCTTGGGGCTTTCGCTATGTCTCGCAGATCGTTTGGGTCAAGAGCCGGATCGCGACGGGCTATTGGGCGCGCAACCGGCATGAGCTGGTGCTGATCGGCAAGCGGGGCAAGTTCCCCTGTCCGCGCCCTGCGCCGTTTTCGGATTCCGTGATCGAGGCCCCCACGCGCGAGCACAGCCGCAAGCCCGAGGCGCTGCAAGAAGCGATTGATGCGGCTTGGCCAGAGGCTGCGCGGTTGGAGATGTTCGCGCGGCGCGCGCGTGTCGGCTGGACCGCATGGGGCAATCAGGTGGGCAAGTTCGAGGCTGTGGCATGAGTGATTTGCATAAGCGCCTGATCGAATGTGCCGCGCGCGGCATGAACCAGACAGAGGCGGCAGAGTTCTGTGACTGTGATCGGTCTGTCGTGGTCAAGCTGGTGCGGCAGACGGGCACGAAGTTTGCCACGCACCGGCGCTATGGCCGCAAGGCGCTGGCTGTCGCGGTGCATAAGACCGTGCCGGACGCCGTGGCCTATGAAATGAGCCCAGATCAGGCGGCGCGGATATTGCGGGCCGTGGCGCACCCCAAGTGGTCGCCTGCGCTCGATGCCGACATTCTGGCGCGCAAGGACCGGGGCCATCACTTCACGCGGATCGGGGCGGATATGGGCCTGCCGCGTGTGGCGGTCGAGCAGCGCTGGCACCGCCTGCGGATCGTGGCGCGGGTGAATGAGGCGCTCACCGTCGCGCTGCGGCACCGTCTGAGTTACGCGGCCACCGCAGAGGTGGCGCTATGAGCTTCCCCGGCATTTCCTTTTCCCTTGCCGGGGCAGAGCCGGGGCGCAGCGGTTTCCCTGCGTCGATTACCTCCCTGTTGGACTGCCCCCCGGCCCCCCGGCTGGGGGGGCTTTTCTGGCCGCTTTCTGGCCGCGCGTCGGTTAAGTCCGTCCCTCTGCCCGGTGACGATCGGGCACGGATAGAGATGTCGACGCGCGCCCCGAGCGCGGTAGCGTTCAAGAGAGGGTGGGCGGGGTTTCCGGTGCCTGCAGCGCCCTGCAATGCGGAGAGAACCGGCGCAATCATACCCACGCGAGACGAGGTATGCGCGAAGCGTGGCGGCTGCGAGAGTGCCGCCACGACAAGATACCAAGCGAAAGGATCAGTCGCGAACCTCACGGGAACATCGGACAGAGAGACGCCGCCGGGGGCGATCCGAGTAGGTTTGGCTGTGGACGTTTCACAGTCTGCAACGTCTGAGAGAATGGACGTGACAGCCGGGAGAGACCGGCACCCGCTTTCTGGTGGTGTGTGGCACAGGCTCGAAATTGTCGGTGATGAAGCCCGACAGCCTACATCAAGCACACACCTCCAGAGCGCGGCGGCGTGGAATGCAGACACGCAGGCACCCGACCACATGCCACCCCGTAGGTCGGTGCATGGAACATCACCAGCAGAAGAAAACGGGAGTAGCCGGAGTAGCGCCCGGCCCGCGCTCTACCTGCCCACGGGTGGCCTTATCCCCGTGGGGTTCTGCCTCAGTCACCTTCCCCGGCGTGCGGACCTCCAGCCCCGCGCCGGGGGCTTTTGCGGGGCTTTGACCAACAGGAGAGTTTCAGCATGACCACAGTTACCAATGGCGATGGCGATACGCGGCTGCGGGCCGTGCGACCCGAGGATTACGACAAGATGCCGCTCAGTGAGCTGTTCGCGCCGGTCTCGGCCACGGTGATCCCGGCCAGCAAGCTCTGGACCATTTCCGGCAATCACATGTCGCCCAAGGCGGCGGCCTATTCGACGCGGCGCGCGCATGTCAGCACGCGCAGCAAGGGGAAGGGGCGATGAGCGTCCGGTCGGCAATTCTGGCGGCGGCGACGCAGGCCGTGACAGTCGACCGGGCCGCGACCCATGGCGCGGCGGAGCAGTCATTTGCGCAGATCGCCGCGCTCTGGTCGGTGCGGTTGGGCGTCGAGATTACGCCCGAACAGGTGGCCATCCTCTTGGTCGATCTCAAGACGGTTCGGGCGTGGGGCAATCCCGGCCATTTCGACAATTGGGTCGATATTGCGGGCTATGCGGCCTGCGGTGGTGAGGTGGCGAAGCTGCGGTCGGCAGAGATGCCAAAGGCGAGCCCGCGCACGCGGTTCTAAGGGCAGAGGCAAGGCAACACGCGCGTCAGGCGCGGGACGGGGGTAGAGATGGGCAGTGGGCCAATCACGATACGGGGCGTGACCTATGCCAGTGCTGCAGCTGCGGCGCAGGCGTTTGGTGTCACGCGTGAAAACATCTACATGGCGCGCGCACGCGGCAGGCTCGAGTCCGTGGGGCTTGGGATGCGCGGCAATCAGGCCAGGGCAAAGCCTGTCACGCTCTGCGGGCTGCATTTCGCGTCCGTCAAGCAGGCGGCGCAGGCGGTCGGTTGTCACCCCGACACATTGGCGCGGCGCTTGCGGGTTGGTGCGCCTTTGGGGGCGGAATTGCGCGCGCGGTTAGAGGCGTTGAGTGCGCAGCGCCGTGCCGTTGTCGTGTCGCCAGAGGCGGTCTATGCGGCCGCCTTGGCCCGTGTGGCCGCCGTTGAGCGGGCGCAGCATGCGAGGGTCTGGAAATGAGCCACAAGGCGACGAATTGGCTGTCGGACATTCCTGCGGATCGTCTGAGCGCGTCCGAGTTCCGCGTTCTGTTTCACCTGTGCGATTGCCACAACCCGTCTCAGGGGTGCTTTCCGACGCAAGGCTATCTGATCGAAAAGACCGGGGCGTCCAACGGCACAGTGAACAATGCACTGAACGGTCTTGAGGAAAAGGGGCTGATCAAGCGGCATCAGTCGCGCGATGGCGTGACGAAACGGCAAAAGCCGACCCACTACATATTGGGGTTTGAAATGGGCGAAGCACAAGGGCCGACTCCAGAAACTGGAGACGGAAAAGGGCCAAAGCCGTCTCCAAAATCTGGAGTCGGAGCCGTCTCCAAAAAAAGGGGTGAGCCGTCTCCAAAAAAAGGGGGGGGTCCGTCTCCAGTGGGCTGGAGACTAACCTGTAAAGAACCAGTAATTAACCAAACGCCCGCCGACACGGCTGCGGAAAAGCCGATGTTTTTCACCAGCGACGAGGTGAACGAGGCGCTGCAAATCGTGCGGCACGTTCGGCAAGGCGGAAAGGTCAACGCCAAGGCAATCCCGGTGCGGGTCCAGACCTGCATCGTGGCGCGTGATCTGCTCGACAGTGCCGAGCGGATAGCGTTGGGCATTTGCTGAGAAAAGGGGCAAGGGGCATGGACAGCATCGAACAGGCAAGCGGCGAAAAGCGGGTGAGGGAAATCCTTGTCGAGGGGCTGCTCAAGCGTGGGTTGGCCAAACCGTCGCGTCTGACCAAGGATCAGTTTGAGGCGAGCGTTGACGATCTGTGCAAGCGGTTGGCCTACATGACCACGGCCAATCTGGAGGCGCTGCAAGAGGTTGCGGCGGCGCGCCCCGGTGGCAAGTTGCGCGACCAGATGCCGATTGCCAATGCGATCCTCGACATGGCGTCTGACATTCAGGCCCCGCCTGAGGATGCCAGCCCCCTGATCAGGGCGGTATTCGCCAGTGCGCTCGGGGCCGATGCGCTTGCCGGTGGGTGGGCGCCGGAGTTGCTGGGCGAGCTGCGCCGCAACCGGCGCTGGCCCAATGCCTGGACGGTCAGCCAGATCAAGACCGATGCCGAGCCGAACGTGCGCCAGTTGCGCAGCCTTGAGGGGCGGTTGGCGCGGGGCGACGATCTCGGCCCGACTGAGGCGATGTGGCGGGATCGGCGTGTGGCGGCGCTGCGGCGCTGTCAGGAGATTGCGGAATTGGCAGAGCGGGAGAGCAGCAAATGAGGCACAACATGCAGGATTTCATCAAGGCGGGGCAGGTGGTCTATGTGGCTGCGGACGGGGTGGCGCGCTGTGGCAAGGCAGTAGCGGCGGCGGAACGGGCGCGGGTGGCTGAAATGCTGAGCCGGGCTGCCCCGCCTGTCGAGTGTGGGCCGCGCATCCCGGTTGCGCCAGCGCGGGGGCCAATGATGACCTTTACGCCGCGTGAGGTGGTTAAGACTGACGCGGGCAACTATCGCTCGGTGCCGACGGGTCACAAGGGGCGCAAGGCCGCACGGGTGGCGGATGCGTTCGATAATATGACCCGCGATGCCATCAAGGCGCACATGAGGTTGGGCGGCGATGACGCCAGCTTTGTGCCGCCGTTCTCGGTGGGGCAGATCGAGGCGGGGCGTGAGTATGCCGCGCTGGTCGAGCGGGTGGCAAGCTCGGGTCTGGGCTGTGCTTCATTGGAGGCGGCGGGGCGTGGTGGCTCGGGCGGTGAGGGTGTGCAGGCGGCGGTGTTTCGCGACATCGAGCGGTTGCGGTTCCTGCGGGCGCGGATCGGCAACGGGCTGGCCAAGGAAGTTCGGCGGTTTCGGCCCGATGGGGACAAGCGGCGCGTGATATTGGCGCGGGTGCTGGTCGATCAGGTCTGCGTCGAGGGGCTGAGCCTTGAGGCGGTGTTGAAGCGGCACGGATGGGGCATCAACACCCGGTGCCGTGAGGCCCTGCGCGCCGCGCTATGTAGCGCTTTGGACCGCATGCGGGGGTTTGATCTGGTGCGCCCCACAAAATAGGGTTTGACAGCTTAGGCTCGGAGAAGTTACAGAATCTACTATCATCACGAATTGCGCCCGGAGCGGAGACCCCGCCACCGGGCGCAGTCATGTCCAGGTGCTGGCAATCACGACATCGGAGGTTTGGTTTGGGTCGCTTGCGGTCAATGGCGGCGCGCGTTCGTGAGTTGCCATCCGGGCCGCGCAAGCTCGATGTCAGCTTTGACGATGCGCGGCGCGGGCTTGAATGGCGCAAGTGGTATGGGCTGGCGCGCTGGAAGGCGCGGCCCAACGGGGCGCGGTGGCGCTGCTTGGTGCGCGATCTCTTCACATGCCAGATGTGCGGTGTGATCGAGGCCGACAGTTCGAAACTGGTGGCGGACCACAAGATACCGCACCGGGGCGATCCCACGCTCTTTTGGGATGACGACAACCTGCAATGCCTGTGCAAGCCCTGCCATGACGCCGACAAGCAACGGGCAGAGGCCATGCAGAGGGGAGGGGGGGTCTAAAGTCTGGAGATCGGCCCCCGTGGCAACCGGCGGCTCTAACACGCGGAGATTTTTTTCTGATGGCGGCGAAATTTCAGGATGATCGGGCGACCGACCTGTTCGGCAACCCCGTCAGAGAGCGCACAGGGGTGCGTGGGCGACCCTCTTTGCAGATCGACCCGAAAGACCGGGACATGGTGGAAGCGGCCTTGGCGCGCGGCTGGGGCAATCAGCGCATTGCAAACACGTTGGGAATCTCCCTGCCGTCGCTCAAGCGGTATTTTAGAGCCGCGCTGCAAAAGCGGGACATCATGCGCGACCGGCTCGAACTGGCGGCCAACGCTCGCCTGATCCGCGCGGCCATCGAGGATGGCAACATGACCGCGATGAAACAGTTGCGCGAGCTGATGGATCGGGACGGACTGACCCGTCAGAAGGTTGTCCTCGAGGCGCAGCAGCAAGAGGCCCAAGCAGCCGGGATCGGCATGGGCAAGAAAGAAGCGGCGCAGCGCGCGGCAGAAGAGGCCGCAGCCTCGGGCGGGTGGGATGATCTGCTTGGGCCAAATCGTGTGAACTGATGCGATGAGTAAGACCCCTGAACTTTGGACGCTTTCAGAAGCCGCCGCCGTAAAACGAGTATTGCAGTTTGCGTGGCGATCAGTCGTCGGGGGAAGGAATCGCCCCAAGGTTACAGATGCGCACCGCGCGCTTCAAAAACACTTATCGGTTTCTGGTGACCTTAAGTCTGTAGCAATCGCCGCTGTCAATGCAGGTTTGGTATCGCGCAATAATATTGGTGCCTTGCAAGGGGCTATGCAGGCTTCCAACAAGCCAAGCGATTTGATTGACCCGCTCAAACCTCACGACACAAAAGCCAAAAAGCGCGTGTCCAGAAGTAGCAACAATAGTTTCTACACCAGCTGGGAATGGACCACGCTAAGAATGAAGGTGATCAAGACTTACGGTCGCCGGTGTATGTGCTGTGGTGCAACACCCTCCGATGGGGCGGTTATTCAGGTCGATCACATAAAGCCGCGTTCGTTACGCCCTGATCTCGCTCTCGACTTTGACAACATGCAGGTGCTTTGCCAAGCCTGCAATCGGGGCAAAGGAAACTGGTGCTCGAAAGACTATCGGCCTGGGGCGTTTGATCGTGAGAGACCAGCTTGGCAAGCGGCTGTTGATGAGTTGGATGGGATTTCGGTTAGCGGAATACTGATGCAATGAACGCTCCAGTTCGTCGGCAGCTTTGGGATACCTCGCTGCCCGATTGGGATGTGCGAATTCAGACCGGGCAAAGCCTGATCCCGGAATTGCCATTGTTCGACGCCTCGGCAGATCGAGCGTTGGCGATTTTCAAGCGGTTGCGGGTGCCGGACCTGATCGGCATGCCCACCTATGGCGAGGTGTGCGAACAGTGGGTGTTCGACCTGGTGCGCGCGATATTTGGGTCATACGACCCGGAAACCAAGCGGCGGCTGATCCGCGAGTTCTTTCTTCTGATCCCGAAGAAGAACGGCAAATCATCCATCGCGGCGGCGATCATCGTTGTGGCCTGTCTGGTCAACGAGCGCCCCGAGGCGGAGTTGCTGCTGATCGCGCCGACGATGACGATTGCCAAAATCGCATTCAAGCAGGCTTGGGGCATCATCCGGGCTGACGAAACGCTCGATAAACTGTTTCACATTCGTGAGCATCTGCGCACGATTACCCACCGGCTGACCAAGGCGGAAATCGCGATCAAGGCCGCTGACAGCGACGTGATCACCGGGGGCAAAGCGACTTATACGCTGATTGACGAGACCCATGAGTTCGCGCGCAAGAGCCGGGCCGAGGCGGTCTTTGTCGAATTGCGGGGCGCTCTGGCATCACGGCCCGATGGGTTCCTGATGCAGATCACGACGCAATCCAAGAGCGCGCCTTCGGGGGTGTTCAAGAAGGAACTGGAGCGCGCCCGCGCTGTGCGGGACGGGCGCCTGAAACTGCCGAACCTGCCGGTTCTCTATGAGCTGCCGCCCGCCATGGTGAAGCAATGGCAAGACCCAAAGACGTGGGGGATGGTCAATCCGAACCTTGGCCGGTCTGTCGATCCTGACTTTTTGACCGACCAGCTCGTGCAAGCGAAAGAAGATGGCGCGCAATCGCTGGCCCTTCTGGCCTCGCAGCACTTCAACGTCGAGATCGGCGTGGGGTTGGGGGGCGATTGGCAGGCGGCGCGGCATTGGGCCGGTGCGGCAACGGTTCTTTCGTTCGAGGATATGTTGCAGCGCTGTGAGGTGATTGTAGCCGGAATCGACGGCGGCGGCCTAGATGACCTGTTCGGTCTTGGCCTTCTTGGCCGGGATCGTGAGACCAAGGATTGGCTGGCGTGGTTCCATGCCTGGGCGCATCCCGAAGTTCTGGAAGTGCGCAAGGAAATCGCGCCGCGGCTGATGGATTTTGCCGAGGCCGGGGATCTGACGATCCTCGACCCTGACCATCCCACACAGGACATCGAAGAGGTGGCCGCGCTGATAAAGGCCGTCGCGGATGCGGGGTTGCTGCCGGAAAGGGACGCCATTGGCGTCGATCCCTACGGCATATCGGCAATGCTGGATGAGCTGATCCTGAACGGGATCACCGACGATCAGATTGTCGCCGTGCGGCAGGGCCCGGCGCTCTCGCCCGCGATTTGGGGGATCGAGCGCAAGCTCAAGAACGGAACATATCGGCACGGCGGCCAGCCCATGATGGACTGGTGTCTTGGCAATGCCAAAACGGAAACACGGGGGTCGGCAGTGATGATCACGAAGTTCACGGCAGGACGTGCCAAGATCGACCCGTTGATCGCGGGGCTGAACGCCTATCAGCTCATGTCGCGGAATCCGGTGGCCTCAAATTCGGCCTCCATCTACGAGACGCGCGGCGTCCTAACCTTGTGAGGCATGATGGGCATTAGAAACTGGTTGCCCTTCACGCGGGCCACGAAACCAAAAGGCCAAGTGGCGCTCGACTCTCCTGAGTTCCTGGAGTTTGTGCGGACCGGCATGGGCGGCAACTCTGTTGAGACGGCCTTGCAGAATGACGCAGTGTTGCGCGCGGTCGATTTGGTGACAGGCTCAATCGCTATGCTGCCACTCGAAATGATGCGGCGTAGCGAGTCTAATGGAAAAATAGGCCCGGCTCTCGATCACCCTCTATACAATCTGCTGCGATATCAGACCAACCCTTGGCAAACCGCGCATGAGTTCAAGGCGCTTATGCAGGGCTGGCTCCTGATGCACGGAAACGCTTATGCCCAGATCGTGCGAACGCTGGGCAGGGTGTCGTCGCTGATCCCTATAGACCCGCGCAACGTGTCAATCGAAACTGACGGGGGCATGTTCCCATTGCGCTACCGGGTTACGACGCAGCGGAACGAAAGTGTCGTGTTGCAACCGGGGGATATTCTTCACCTTCGCGGCTTTTCGGTTGACGCTGAAAAGGGCGTGTCGCGGATACAGAAAGCCGGTGCGATCATCCAGACCGCGAACCAGCAGCAGATTGCGGCGCAAAGCCTTTACGAGAAAGGCGTGATTGCGGGGGTTGCGTTCAAGCACCCCGGCCAGATCACCGCCGAAGCCTTCGCGCGTCTCAAGGCCTCACTGGACACCTATGCCGGTGCGCAGAACGCAGGTCGGGCGGTGCTGTTGGAAGAGGGTATGTCGCGGGAGTTCCCTCCAGCGACGGCGCAGAGTTCGCAAATGTTTGAAATGGGCGGGCAATTGACGGAGCGCATTGGCCGCGTGTTTGGCGTGCCGCGCCCGCTTATGTTTATGGATGATACATCATGGGGCAGCGGGATCGAGCAGCTTGCCATGTTGTTTGTTCGCTTCGGGCTGGCCCCGTGGTTCTCGGTTTGGGAGCAGGGCATTACGCGTGCGTGTCTGCCGATACAAGATCGCGGCGTATTCTACCCCGACTTTGACGAGCGAGAGTTGCTGCGCGGCACTTTGAAAGACCAGGGCGAGTTCTTGGCCCGCGCGCTTGGATCGGGCGGTCACCGCCCATGGATGGAAGTAAATGAGGCGCGCGATCACGTGGGCCTAGGTCGGCACGAGCAAGGCTCTGGTCTTATCGCAGCAGGAGAAAGCAATGTCCCTTCGCAAACTGCCTGAGATAAAGGCATTCACGCGCCCCGGCGCATATCAACCCGACGCACCCGCCGATGCGCTCGACCAATGGCGTCCGCGCGCGGCTGAGGCCGACGAAAAGGCAACGATCAGCGTCTATGACGTCATCGGCGAAGATATGTGGACTGGCGAGGGGGTGACAGCGCGGCGGGTTGCAGGCGCGCTGCGGGCCATCGGCAAGAACCCGATTACTGTCAACGTCAACAGCCCCGGCGGTGACATGTTTGAGGGCTTGGCAATCTACAACCTACTGCGCGAACACCCTGCAGAAGTCACGGTAAAGGTGATGGGCTTGGCCGCGTCGGCCGCGTCGATCATCGCTATGGCGGGCGACCGGATTGAGATGGGGTTGGGGTCGATGTTCATGGTGCACAATTCTTGGGGCCTCGTCATGGGCAACCAGAACGACATGCGCGATGCCGCCGAAACATTCGCGGAATTCGATGCCGCAATGGCTGATATCTACACCGCCCGGACTGGTCTGGGGCGTGACGAGATCGAGGCCATGATGAACGCAGAAACATGGCTGCGCACTGAGCGCGCCATTGAAATGGGATTTGCCGAGGCCACGTTTGAAGCGCCGGCATACGACGACAAAGAGGCGCAGGGCATGAAAGCCCGCGCCCGACTGGATGCAACTCTGGCGAAAGCAGGTATGCCGCGTGTCGAGCGGCGCACCCTTCTCAGGGAAGCGGCTGGCACGCCTAGCGCTGCCGGGACAGCCACGCTTAGCGCTGGCTTTGATGTGGACGCCGCTCGGCGTCTGCTGGAAACCCTCAAAGCCTAAGGAGAAAACCAATGGCTGGACTGAAACACCCCGCGCGCGGGATCATGTTCGCACGCGCTGATGCGAGCAATCCCACCGCGATCCTCGCCCAACTGCAAAGCGCGGTCGAGGAAATGAAACAGGCGCACGCAGAGCAAATCGCAGGCGTGAACGCCAAGTTCGACGACGTTGTGACGCGCAACAAGCTCGACGCCGTCAACGCACATGTCGGCACCTTGCAGGCCTCACTGGATGAGATGAACGCCAAGCTGGCGAATGCGCAACTGAACGGCGGCAATGCCAGCCGGTCGCGCGACCCTGAATATACGCAGGCTTTTGCCATGCACGTCCGCAAGGGCGACGTTCAGGCGTCTCTGAACAAGGGCGCCGACGCAGAGGGCGGCTATGTCGCGCCGACAGAGTGGGACCGCACGATCACTGACAAGCTGATCGAAGTTTCCCCCATGCGTCAGATTTGCCGCGTGCAGACCATCAGCACCGGCAGCTTTTCGAAGTTGTTCAACCTGCGCGGAACCTCGTCGGGCTGGGTCGGTGAAACGGCAGCACGCCCCGCAACGGACACCGGCACCTTTGGTCAACTGGTCTACCGCGTCGGCGAAATCTACGCCAATCCGGCGGCTACGCAGCAGCTTCTGGATGATGCGCTGGTTGATCTGGAGAGCTGGTTGGCGGGCGAGGTGCAGACCGAATTTGCCTATCAGGAAAATCTGGCGTTCGTTTCCGGTTCGGGCGCAAACAATCGTCCGAACGGCCTGCTGACCTACATCACCGGCGGGGCCAATGCGGCGGCACACCCTTTCGGCGCGGTGACGGCGACGAACACGGGTGCGGCTGCAGCCTTGACCGGCGACGGCATCGTGAATCTGGCGATGGCGCTGCCATCGGCATTCACGGCGAATGCGCGGTTCATCATGAACCGCAACACCATGGCGGCGGTTCGTTTGCTGAAAGATGGGCAAGGTAACTATCTGTGGCAGGCGTCCTACCAGGCAGGCACGCCCCAGACGCTGGCGGGTTATGCGATGGTCGAGGTCCCGGCCATGCCCGACGTGGCAGCTGGTGCGAAGCCTATTGTTTTTGGCGACTTCGACCAAGGCTACCTGATCGTCGACGGCATCGGCACGCGCATCCTGCGCGACCCTTACACAAACAAGCCTTTCGTGCAGTTCTACACCACGAAGCGCGTTGGCGGAGGCCTGCTGAACCCGGAGGCGCTGAAGGCGCAGAACGTCGCAGCGTAATCGGTTTTCTGACGGGGCGGCGCGTTCGCCCCGTTTTTCAAGCCGATAGAAGGAGGCAGAAATGGCCAAATTTGCAAAGCCCTTCAAGGGCGTTAAAGCGCAGGAGATCTACCCGACAGAGTTTGCCGTCGGTGACGAGTGCCCGCTCGAACTTGAGGCGGCGGCGCGGTCGGTGGGCGCGATTTCCGACACGAAGGCAACCAAGAAGGCACCTGAAACCAAATGACCCCCTATCTCGTGACGCCGCCCGCTGCCCTGCCTGTGTCGTTGCTCGACATGAAGGCGCATCTGCAAGTTGTCCATGACGACGACGACGCGAAGATTGCGACCTTGCAGGCTGGTCACGTTGCCACGCTCGATGCTTATGGCGGAGTTCTTGGCCGCTGCATCATGCCGCAGACCTGGGCGGTGGACGTGACCGGGCCGGGGCCGCACCTGTTGCCGTTCCCGGATGCCACGGACGTGACCGCAGACGCGTCGGGCACTGCTCTGGCCAACGAGCTTTCGCGCACGGCGATGGGTATATGCATCACTGTCCCGGAGGCCCTGACCGATCAGGAGATCACGCTTCAAGCGACATATGGGCTTTCCGCCGAACGGCTGCCCGCAGCTCAGGCGCTGGTCAAGATCATGGTGTCCCGTGACTATGACGCGCTGCACGGCCCCAACTATGATGCGGCCATGCGGAGTGCGGATGCGCTGGTGAGTGCGTTGCGCTGGAGGCGATTGTGAACCTTAACCGCCGCGTTCAGTTCCGCCGCGCCTCGCTGTCGGATGACGGGTTTCAGCAGGCTGAAACATGGGCGGACCATGGCGAGAGAATACCTGCCGACAAGACCGATGTCAGCGACGGCGAGCGGTGGCGCGCCGGTGAGGTTGGTGCCTCGATCACGACCCGGTTTGTGGTGCGGTCAAGCACGTTCACGCGCGACCTGACCCCCAAGGATCGGCTGATCTGCGAAGGCCGGGAATACGACATTTCCGGGATCAAGGAAATCGGGCGGCGGGACCGGCTGGAAATCACGGCATCGGCGAGGGTTGATCAGTGAGCGTCACCATCAAACTTGAGGGCCTGAGTGAGTTGGAGAAGAACTTGGACAATCTGTCCAAGGCGGCGGGCAAAGGGGCATTGCGGCGTGCATTAAAGCGCGCGGCTGAGCCTACAGCCAAGATCGCGCAGGGGCTTGCCCCTGTCAGGACCGGCAGATTGAAGCAGTCGATTATTGTTGGCGCAAAGCTCGACGGTCGACAGGCCAAGCTGCATCGTCGCATGTTCAAGGATGATCGGTCCTCGGTCGAGCTTTTCATCGGCCCGTCCTACCTGCGCGGTGATGGTGGGCGGCACGGGCACTTGCAGGAGTTTGGCACGATCAACCATGGGCCTCAGCCATTCATGCGCCCTGCATGGGATCAGGACCAAAAAGCTATGTTGCAGCGCCTTAGCGAGAACCTTTGGGAGGAAGTGACCAAGGCAATCCAGAGGGCAGAGCGCAGGGCGGCTAAAGCGGCTGAGGAAGGATAAAGCATGATCAGGATCAAGTGCGAGGGCGGCATGGCTTACAGCGCCCGAATCGAGAATATGGATGGCACGACGATTGATGGTGTTACCGGCTTACGGCTGGTCATGGACCCTAACGATTTCGTGCGGGCTGAGCTTGAAATCAGGGTCGGCTCTGTGGACGTGCAAGCGCATCCGCTGCTTGGACTCGAGACTGTGAAGGAAGCCGCTGCCGCGCATGGGTATCGGCTGGTTCCAGCAGGCGATTGATGGAAGAGGCGTTCAAGTCGCTGCTGACAGGATCGGCGGCGGTCACAGCTATTGTCCCGGCATCCCGGATCAATTGGGGCGCGCATCCGCAAGGGGCCGCACTGCCGGGGCTGGTGCTGAACGTGATCGACGATGCCGAGGGGCTGACAACAAAAGGCCGTGATGGGCTTTCACAAGGCCGCTTGCAGGTCGATTGCTACGCAGAGACCTACAAGGGCGCAAAGCAGCTATCCCGCGTCGTGCGCTCCCTGCTGCATGGGTATCGCGGCGGGTCATTCCGGCTGGTGTCGCATGACAGCACCCGAGACAGCCGCGAGGGCGGCAGCAACGAGGCTACGCGGCCCTACCGCGTGAGCATGGATTTCAACACCCATTGGAGGGCATGAGATGACGACAGCAGATATTGGTTACAACTCCAGCTTTGGTATCGAGGGCGAGACCCCCGGCACCTACGTTGACGTGGCGGAGGTGATGGCGATTACGCCTCCCGGCATGACGCGGGGCACTGAGCAGGCCACCCACCTGAAAAGCCCGGATGAATATCACGAACATATCGCGCTCTTGGCCGATGCGGGCGAGGCGTCTTTTACGGTGAATTTTGTGCCTTCGGCGACCGACACGCTCTTTGCAGCTTTCAACGCCAAAACCGGCAACTACCAGATCACCTACCCCAATGGGGTGATGTTGCGCTTTGGCGGGATCGTCACGGGCTATACGCCGCCCGAGCTGGCGCCGGAAGGCAAGATGGAGGCGACGGTCACGATCAAGCCGAGCGGCAAGCCAACCCTGTACGCGGCGGTGTAACCCATGTCTGACGTAAGAGGGGCCGTAACGGTCACGGCGAACGACAAGAGCTATACGCTCTGGATCGGTTTTTCGGTGCTGGCGGACTTGCAGGCCAAGCACGGGCAAGACGTGCTTGAGCGGCTTGATGCTCCTGCGGATGCAGGGCCGAACTGGATGCCTGATTTGGGCATTGTCCGCGACCTGTTTATGGGCGCGCTTGAGCGCCACCATGCCGACGAGGCCGACCGCTGGCTTGTCGATGACATTCTGGCGCAGAATGCTGATGCATTGGGCACGGTCATGGCGGGCGCGTTCCCCGATGTCGCAAAGGATGCCAAGCCGGGAAACCGCAAGAGGCCGACGCGGGCGGCCTGAACCTCGCGGACCTGCTGAAATACTACATCGCGGCGGGTTTCGATCCGGCGCGGTTTTGGGAAATCACCCCCCGGCTCTACAGCTTGGAAATAGACGGGGCGGCGCTACGAATTGAGCGCGAGCGGTCGCATGTTTGGTTCACGGCAATGTTGCCGCGTCTCAAAAAGACACCTTCGCTCGAGGATTTTGTGGGGCGCAAGTCGCGCCCCAAGAGGCAAACGCCAGATCAGCAGCAGGCGATGTTGCAGGCTTTGGCCGCTGCATGGGGCGCAACGATCCAGTAGCGCCCCGGTTAGTCTTGCGACAGCGCCCCAGACAGAGCTTTATCGACCATTGATTGCGGGCGGGGCTTTTCGTTCCCAATGGTCTCGCCAATTTGATCGCCGTTCACGTCTAGGAACTGAGCTTCTAAGAAGGCGACTTCTAAGGGCAACCCGTCTGATCGGCTGTCCAGGCTGACAGGTGAAATCAAGGTTCGGACTGTTTCCCCCGGTTCTATGCCGCCTCTGACCAGAGCGCGCCCTTTGCTCCAATCGTTGCCGATTTCGGCCCAAGGCACTTCTCGGTCGGGGCTTTTGAAAATGGCCCTGAAAACTAGCGTTGCAACGGCTCGGTCTGATTTGTTTTCGACATCGCAGTAGATGATCGACTGCACCGTTTCGCGGCGCTCAATCGTGCAGGCAGAAATAGTGATCGCACCCGCAATGGCCGGTGACGGCAGTAGCAGTGCGATCATCAATGCTGAGCTTCTTTTCATGGCTCTAACCCTCTTGAGGTAAACGAATGGCATCCTCTGTGATCGGCGCACTGCGTGTCAACCTCGGTCTTGATTCGGCGCAGTTCGAGAAGGGCGCGAAGCGGGCGCAATCCTCTACTCAAAAGCTGGCGGCTCAGGTGAAGAAGATTGCTGCGATTGGCGCCGCAGCCTTTACCGCCCTGAACGCTGCGGCCCTTGCGGGTGCGCGCGATATTGATGCTGCGGCGAAAGCGTCTCGGAGGCTGGGCGCATCTATTGGTGGCTTCGAGGCAATCAAGTTGGCGGCAGAAGAAGCGGGCGTTCCGGTTTCAGCCCTGACCGACAACCTGCAAAACATCGACCGCGAAATTGCCAAGGGCGGCAAGAATACGACGGAGGCGCTTGATCGTCTGGGTCTTACCGCAGAGGGGATTTCAACCCTAGAGGCCGATGAAAAGATTGCGTTGATTGCAGATCGTGTCAAAGACCTCGGCCTGAGTTCGGGCGAGGCAACCGCGCTGTTACAGGCGCTTGGTGTTCGCAGCCGAGAAATGGTCCTGCTTTTGCAAGGCGGCGGCGATGCGATCCGGCAGGCGCGCAAGGATGTTGAGGATTATGGCCTCGCGCTGAGTGGCCCAGTTGCGGCGTCTATTGAGCAGGCAAACGACCGCATTGGCCGTCTGTCTCTTGTCGCGCGAGTGTTCGGACAGCAGATGGCGATTGCCGTTGTCCCGGCCCTAGGGGCCTTGGCTTTGGCTGTTACTGACAGCCTCAGAGAAGGCGGTGCACTGCGGGCTGTGATTGACGGAATTGTGAGCGCCACGCGCGGTTGGGTCACGGTCATTTCTGGCGCTGTATCTGGGCTTTCCAGTCTCGCGGATTTCATCGGCGGGCCTGCGATCGCTGCGGTGTCTGCCCTTGCCGCCGCTTTTGTTATCTTGCAGCGGCGGATGATCTTAACCGGGATCGGCGCATTGATCGTAGGTGTCGGCGCGCTGATCGACTTTATGATGCGCCTGCGCGATTCCACAGGCTCTTGGGGCGAAGCCCTAAGCGCGGTGTTCGATCTCGGGAAATCTGTCTTCCTCGGTATCGGCAATACGGCTTGGGGATTGTCGGAGATATTGGCCGGGGTCGCGGCTGCAATCACCGGTTCTTTTGTGCGCGCCTTCGCAGAGATCGCGAAAGCATGGGATGCCCTTGTTAACGGCATGGGCGATGCGTGGAATGCGCTTGCGGGTTCCGCCTTCGGCGAGACCTTGGGCCTTGGGGTGATGGGCCGATCCAATACGTCTGGCATTCTTGGCGGCCTTGCGGATGGGCTTTTTGACGGCGCTGTCGACAGCATCAACCGAGGCGGCCAGCGTATTCGTGACGCAGGGCAAGGCGTGTCTGATGCTATTGGCGGGCTTAGGGACATCATCAATTCCGAAAGCGACGCCACGACCGAGGCCGCAGACAGCGCGCGCACTCTCGCGGATACCCTCGACGATGTTGGCGGCTCAGGCGGCTCAGCGGCGAAAGCTGCGAAGGGCCTAACCGATATGACCAAGGCGGCGCGTGAGGCCGCTCAGGCGGCTGCGGACTCAGCAAAGCAACTTGCGGCTGGCATAACCGACCCGCTGAAGGACGCCTTCAAAAGCGGCAAGGTCAACGCCGAGGCCTTTTCTGGCGCGATGCAGGGGGTATTTGGCAACCTGCGTGACCGCCTGATTGATAACGCTTTCAAGCCGATAGAGGATGCGCTTTTTAACCTGTTCTCGGGGGCGTCTGGCGGTGGTGGCGGAGGTCTATTCGGCGGCATCGGCTCAGCGCTTGGCGGTCTTTTCGCGGGCTTCTTTGACACGGGCGGGCGCATCGGCGCGGGGCAGTTTGGCATCGTCGGCGAGCGCGGCCCGGAGATCGTGAGCGGCCCGGCCAATGTCACCTCGCGGGTGGACACGGCCCGGATGATGCAGGGCGGCGGCGGTGGCCGCATCGAAGTTGTCGCCCGCGTCGAGAATGGCAGCATCGTGCAAGACGTGCGGCGCATATCTGGCGAGGTGGCCGTGCAGGTAACGCAGGCGGGCATCAAGCAATTCGCGCGCGAGGGCCTGTCGGTTGCGGTGGACCGGATCAACAAAGACCCCCGGAGGCGTGGCTAATGGATATTCTCATCATCGCAGTTTCTTTTTTGTCTGGCTTGGCTGGCGGTGCAGCGGGGGCGTTTCTGGTGTTGAAGACGGTCAAGCGAGAAGTGAAGGAAGTCATTCTGCGCGGCGACACCATCGAGCTTTCTAAGATTGTTCGAGAACCCGCTATCCCCGTCGTTGATCCAGTCAAGAGGCGCGGCTGATGCCCTTAGCATATCCATTGGCCTTGACCGATTTTCAAGAGCGGCTGAAAATCTCGGTTTCGCAATTGGTGATTAACACGCCCTTGCAGATCGACCGCACGTCAAGCGGTGTGCCGCTGCCGGCCCAGCTTGGCGAGCCGGTGTGGCGGGGATCGTTTTCCCTGCCGCCCACGAACGACCGCAGCAACGCCGCCCGGATTGACGCGCTCCTATCCGTGTTGGACACGCCGGGCGCGTCGTTTCTGGTTTATGACCCGTCCAAGACGCACCCGGCAGCGGACCCGACCGGCGCGCTTTTGGGGGCCGCCACGCCAGTGATCTCGGCGCTCGACGGCACGGACGCACGGATCATGTCGGTATCCGGCCTACCCGCGAACTACCAGTTGCGCGGCGGCGATCTGATCGGCTGGCAATATGGCAGCAGCCCCACGCGCTACGCGCTGCACCGGCTGGTGAGCGACATCAAGGCCACGGCGCTCGGGGTTGCGGCGTCGTTTCAGGTCACGCCGCCGATTCAGCCGGGCGTCACCACGGGCGCGGCTGTGACGCTGATCAAGCCGGTGATCAAGGCGCGGCTGGAACCGAACCCCGGTTACGGCGTGCAACGGCCTGTCGTGTCCGAGGGGCCGCAGTTTTCATTCGTGCAGATCGTGGGGCAGTAATGCGGGATTACGGCACAGCCACCGAGTCGATGCTGGCCAGCCTGTCGGGGGTCATATCGCGGCATCTGGTGTGGGTCTCTGCCCGCCGCCGGTCCACAGGGCTGATCGAGGCTGTCGGCTTTTGGAACGGCCTTGACGTGCGGCAGTTCACGATTGGCGAGACCGCGCGCAGCTATCAGGGGGCAGGGTCGATCCTTGGTCTTGATGCGATCCGGGGCGAGGTAGGGTTGAACGTGCGGATGCACACGATCCGCTTTTCCGGCATCCCGGCTGCTGTGGTCAATCTGGTGAACCTCTATGACCTGCGCGGTGCACCTGTTGAAGTGCATCGCGTGTTTTTCGATCCGGTGAAGGCGGTGCAGGTGGGCGTGCCCGTGCGCGTGATCAAGGGGTGGGTCGAGGAAATGCCCTTGCCGCGCGCCGCAGAGGGGCAGGCGGCGGATGTCGAAATGACCGTAGCGAGCGCCGCCCGTGCCCTGACCCGCACCTTGGCGCTCAAGAAATCCGATTCCGCACAACGCCGGATCAGCGCCGCAGACCGTGGCCGCGAATATGCCGCCACCTCGGGCGCTGTGCCGGTGTTCTGGGGGGCAGGCAAGTCGCAGAACGGCACGCCGCCGCCCACGACCGTCACACCAGCCACGCCCACGGCAGATGAGCGCGCAGGCGGTGGCAGTAGTAATGGGGACACACGCGGATGAACCGGGCGCAGATGCTTATCGACTACCTTGCCACCGTGCGCGCCAAGCGGTTTCGCCCCGGCAGCCACGATTGCGGGATGTATGTGGCCGGGTGGGTCAAAGCCTGCACTGGCACGGATCACGGCAAGCGGTGGCGCGGGCGTTATCGCAGCATGGCGGGGCTTGCCCGCGTGATGGCCGAGGACGGCTTTGCCAGCCACGTCGATTACATCGCCAGCCTCTTCCCGGAGACCCCGCCCGCGATGGCGCAGGTGGGCGATCTGGCGGTGTGCCAAAATGATGCCATGGGCATCTTTGCCAGCGACCGTGTGTTCGTGCTGCGCCCCGATGGGCTGGGCCACCTTTCCCGACTGAAAGCGCTGAGGGCCTTCAAGATATGATCCTGTTTTTCGCGATCCTTGCGGCGCTCATCGCAGCGCCCAGCGGAGCTATGGCCGAGCCGATTTCGACCGCCATTGCCGTGGCGCTGGCCGCGTCGAGTGCCGGGGCTGGCACCTTTGCCGCGATTGCAGCCGGGTTCGGCGCGCTCGGGGCATTTGCGACACAGATCATCGTGGGCGCTGGTCTGTCGCTCTTGGGGCAGGTGTTCGCGAAAAAGCCCAAGGTCAACGGGCAAGGTATCCAGACCGAGCAGACCACGACCGGCGACGTGACGCCGCAGAAATTCGTCGTGGGCACCTATGCGGTTGAAGGTCACGCGGTTGCGCCTGCCTATTCCCGGTTCAAGAACAACGGCATCCTGACCTATATCCTTGAGGTCTCGAATATCCCCGTTACCGGCCTGACCGGGCGGATCATCATAAACGGCAAGTATTCGGACATCGAGGCACCGGATAATGGCACCGGCAATTTTCAGGAGGTTCCCGCCAATTCCGGGCGGCGCATCCTGACCGAGTTTCGGCAGGATGATACCGATCCGACCGCGTGGCTGTGGTTCTACGATGGCACGCAGACCGCCGCCGATCCGACGCTGGTGACGCACTACGGCAACCACCCTGATCGCCCTTGGACAACCGATCACGTGTTGCGCGGCACGGCCTATGCGGTGCTGGAGTTCGCGCTTGATCCCGAGATTTATCAGGGCCTGCCCTCGGTGCGTTTCGAGGTGCAGGGCATCAAGTTCTATGACCCGCGCAAGGATACGACCGTTGGCGGTTCCGGCGCGCATCGGTGGGATGATCCGACAACGTGGGAATTCAGCGATAACCCGCAGGTGATCAACTACAATATCCTGCGCGGGATCACTCTGCCCACGGGCGACATCTGGGGCGGCAAAGTGGCGGCAGAGGATTTGCCACTGGATAACTGGTTCGCGGCGATGAACGAGTGCGACGTGCTGATCGGCGACCGCAAGCAGTATGTGGCCGGGTTCGAGATCAACGTCGAGGAAATGGAACCCGCCGATGTGATCGAAGAGATGAACCGCGCGAGCTTTGCCCAGATGGCAGAGTTCGGCGGCGTGTTCCGGGTGCGCGTGGGTGCGCCCTCTGCGCCGGTGCTGGCCCTGACGGATGCAGATTTCGTGATCACGGAATCCTTAACCCAGACCCCATTCCCAGCCCACGAGAACGTGACCAACGGCATCACCGGCACCTATGTTGAGCCAAACGACATCTGGGAAGGGCGTGAGGCCGATCTTATCCTTAATGAGGATTGGGTGGCAGAAGACGGCGAAAAGCGGGTTTCGAGCGTCGGCCTGCCTGCGGTGAGCGTCAAGGCGCAGGCGCAGCACCTGCTGAATTCGCTGCTGCTCGATGCGCGCCGGTTTGTAACGTTCCAAGTGACCTTACCGCCCTCTTTTGCCCTGGTCGAGCCGTTGGATTCGATCAGCTTCACCTCGGAGATTTACGGCTACACGAACAAGACCTTTGAGGTCATCGAGGTAGAGGACCGGCCCGACACGCTCTTGCAGGTCGTGGTGATGCGCGAGCGCGAGGCGGGCGATACCGATTGGGGGCCGGAACTGGATGTGCCGGCACCTCTGCCGACCAATGGCCAGACCCCGCCCGCGCCGCTTGTGGTGCCGCTTTCGGTCGCGGCCTTTGGCCTGTCCGATGCAGCGGGCAACGCGCGCCGCCCGGCGATCCTGTTGACGTGGACGATTGAAAGCCTGCCCGCGATCCGCAACCTGAAATACCAGGTCCGCGTGAAGGCCACGCAGGAGATCGTCGCCGAGGGGATCAAGCCTGTGGACGGTGCCCGCGTGCTGGTGCGTGGCGACATCATCGCCGCCACGGAATACGAGGTCCGCGCGCGCTATGTGGCGGATGCCCCAACCGCATGGACGCCGTGGCTCAGCGTGACCACGCCGGATTTGCGGTTGACCCAATCCGATCTTGCAGACGCGCTGCGCGATCAGATCGACACGGCTTTTGACCGGCACGATGCGGTTCTGGGCGAAGCCGGGACGCCGCAATCGGTGCTGGACCTGCTGGACGAGATCGGGGCGAACATCGCGCCGATTGTGCCGGGGCAGCCGCCGCGCGAAACGCTTTTGCAGCGGTTGGATTTCGAGACGCCGCAGCTGCGCGGGATCGCGGATGCGGTGCGCAACATCGAGGACCGGCTGGTCGAGTTGGACCTGAGCCAGTTCGGCCTCTCGCGCCGCCTGACCGATGCCGGGGTCTATGTCGATCCAACCAGCGGCACCGTGCGGATTGCCGGGGTTGACACCACGCAAGAGCGGCAATCGCTGGTCGAGGCGAATTTTGACGCGCTGGCCGCGACGGTGAGCCTCAAGGCCAGCTTGACCGAGGTTCGTGACGAAATCGCAGCGGCGGTTCTGGATCCCGCCGATCTGGCCTCTCTGACCGAGTTGCAGGCGCGCGTCACGGATGTTGAAATCGCGCTCGACGCGGCGGCGGGCACGCTGACGCTCTTGTCGGACACGCTGACCGTCGAGGGCGGGCTGGTCACGATGACAGAGGTCACCGGGCGGTTGGATAGCGCCGAAGGGGCGCTGGCGCTCAAGGTCGACCAGGTGGAGTTCGACGCAGCCGAGGCGCGGCTGTCGGATGCAGAGATCGCTATCGAGACACTGGACGGGGCTGGCATCACCTTTGCCGTGTCCGACCAGCGGCTTTTGCGAGATGAGACACTGCAATCGGATGACGCAGCAGCGGAGGGCCTTTTGCGCGCGTGGCTCGACGGGCAGGGCGCGCGCGACGCTGCGGCGTCGGGGCGGCGGGAATTGACCGCCGTTGTGACCGAGGGGCTGCAGGCCGAAGCGGCGGAGCGGCTGACGCTCACGGCGCAGGTCGCCGAGGCGCAGGCGCAGATTCTGGCCGAAAGCACGGTCAGGGCCAGCGAGACAGGGGTGCTGACCGGCGTTGTCGCGGCGCAGGAAACGCGGCTTGGCACAGCAGAGAGCGCGATCACCACGATCAACGCGACCAAGGTGGACGCAGCGGGGGCGGTCGCTGCCGTCAACCAGACGATCAGCGCGAGCTACGGCAGCATGACCGCGCTGGCCGAGGCCAGCGCCTTTGCCGAATCGACGCTCGACGGGATCACCTCAGGCTTTGTCTGGAAACTTGGCGGTGGTGACGTGCTGTCGCTGGTGCAGGTGGATGACGGGATCACCGAGCCGGTGACGACCGCCCGCATTCGGGGCGATTTTATCAAGCTCGACGGCACGGTCGAGGTGACGGGCGATTTCCTCGCTACCAAGATTTTCGCGGAGGAAATCCTTGTCGAGCGTCTGACCGTGACCGAGGAGTTGATTGCACCAAACGCGACAGGCGTAATCAGTTCCACAACGCTCGCGTCAAACTTTGCCGTCGCATTCACGACCTATTCCACCGTCCTGACTCTCACCGCCAATCACGCAAATCGCCCCTCTGACATGAATATGATTTTTAACTGCCGCATCGCGATTTCGTCAGTGAAGGAAGAGGCGGCCAGCAACAGCATCCAGTATCGCATCTTGCGCAACGGCGTGCTCATGTCTGGCGTCCCTCCCTATAGGCGCGAGGTTCCGGCACTGGACATCTCGCAAGAGTTTTTCTCCGTCAAACAACGCACTACAGCAAACGCATCCGCCACCACCTATGAACTCCAAGTCAGGACCGTTGTGCCTGCCGGGCCGGGGGTGTCGGAGCCTGTCATTATGGCAGGCACTCAGATGTGGACCGTAGAGGAATCAATCGCGGGGTTGGTGTGATGCATAATATCCGCAGAGTTCGAAACCAACTGCTCGCGGCCTGCGATTGGACGCAGATGCCCGACGCGCCGGTCACGCCAGAGGTGCGGGCCGCGTGGGCCGAATACCGGCAGGCGCTACGCGACGTGACAAACGGGGTGACGGACCCCGACCAAATCATCTGGCCCGAGCGGCCCGACAACATCAACTGAGAGGGACGCCATGAGCCTGTGGTATAGAACCGGCACGATCAACCTGACCAACGGTAGCACCGCGCTGACCGGCACCGGCACCGCGTGGGTGGCAAATGTCAGCCCCGGCATGATGGTGGTTTATGACCGCCAGATCATCGGCGAGGTGCAATCGGTCAATTCCAACACCTCGATCACGCTGGCCGTGGCCTATGCGGGCACGACGATCAGCGGTGGGGCCTATGCGATTGCCAATCTCGGGGCTGTGCGCGACGGGTTGATTGCGGCGGTCAATGACGCGCTGGCCGTGTTCCAGGCGGCGCAGGATGGCCCGCTCTCTGGCCGGTTTGGCGATGGCACATTGTCCGAGCCGGGGCTAGCGTTTCTCGCCGATCTCAACACCGGTTTTCGTCGCCCCGCTGCCGATCAGATCGGCATGGTCACGGGTGGTGTGCAAAGGGCGCTGCTGTCGAGTGCGGGCCTCAATGCCGTCACGAATCTGTTGCTGAACGGGTCGCAGGTCTTTGCCCGGTCCAACCTGCTCGGCACCGTCAGCCAATCCGGTGGCGTGCCCACGGGGGCCGGGATCGAGCCGGGCAGCAACGCCAACGGCGACTATGTCCGCTTTGCCGATGGCACGCAGATTTGCTGGCACACCCTGACAACCGGGGCGATCAACGTCGCAGAGGGCGCGGGCTACAGCGCATCGGCGGCGACAAACTGGACCTATCCTGCGGGCTTTGCGAGCGGGACGTTGCCGGGGATTTTCGGCGCCAGCCCAAATCTCGGGCGATCTTGGCTGGCACCGTTCTCCTCGACTAACAGCGCATGTTCGGTCCTGCCGATGCGGTTCATCTCGACAGCGTCAGCATCGCAATTCATCGCGGTCGCTCTCGGCCGTTGGTTCTAAAGGAGACCGCCATGCAGATCACCCTTTCCCCCGCCCGCCGCGACACACCCCTTACGCTGAGCCGCACTGGCGATGCGCTCACGATCAACGGCGAGGTGTTTGATTTCACGCCCCTGCCGGATGGCGCAACCCTGCCGCGCGAGGCAATCGCAAGCGACTGGTTCGCAGGACCGGTCGAGCGGGTGGACGGCACGCTGCGCCTGTCGCTCGTCTTGCCTCACGGGGCCAACGCGCCGCAAGAAACGCTCTTTCCCGCGCCCCTCACCCTCACAGGCAACGGCCCCGTGACCCTGCCGCCCTACGCCGTGGAGACACCCGATGCAGATTGATTTCACCCAAGCGATTACCGCCGAGACCAAGGCGCAGGCCGCAGCGCTTGCCCGCGCTACCACGATCAAGGCCGACTGCCGCGCGCGCATCCTCGCCGTGGGGTCCGAGGCCACGCAGATGAACATCGCCCAAGCCGGGATCGTGTTCACCGCTGCCGTTCTTGACGGCATCCCCCGCGCCGATGCTCTGGCGGCGTCCGGTCTGCAAGAGGGCGACCTGACGCTGGCGCAGGGCTGGAAAGCATGGGTCGCGGCGATGCAGACCGAGTGCCGCCGCGCCATTGAGACCGGCACCGATCCGGTCTGGCCGGAGGTGCCCGCAGGCGTGGCCGAATTGGCGGCGCGGTTTTGATGCTCGGGCGCGCGCGCCGGTTTATGTCCGAGGTCTTGGCCGAGTTGCGCCGCCCGGATGATTTTGCAAACCAGCCATACGTCGGCAGCTTGAACCAAGCCGGTCATGCGGCCATTGCGGGGCCAAGCCTATTGGCGGTCCTGCAGTTGCCCTTGGGTGTCATTCCGGCGGTGTGGGTATCCGGCGGTCTGGTGGTGGCATGGGAAGCGGCGCAGTTTTTGCGGCGCGGGGCAAAGGCAAGCGACATGCGGGCCGATACCCTGTTCTGGCTGGCAGGCATCGGCGCGTGGGCATCGTGCTTGCACGCGGGATACGTGACCGGCCCCGCTCAATTCCTGCCGCTCGTCGGTGTCGCGGCGTTTCTAATCTACTACGGGGGCAGGGCATGGACCGCGCGCTAGGGTCAATCGCAGGGATGCACACGCTTGAGCGATACGCGCCCATCTACGGGCTGGTGCAGCTAGGTCTGTTCATGATCGGCTGCGTCTTCTGGATTGACGCCAGATCGGGCGCGTCAGAATTCAGCCCGACGACATGGGGTGAGTTCGCGTATTCGTTCCCGGCTGAGTTCTGGGCGTTCCTGACAATGACGGGGGCCTGCGCGGCGCTGATCGGCCTGATCAACCCGGTCAAGCGCGGGATGGTTCTGTTTGGCGGTGGCCTGCATATCTGCCAGCACGTCGCGCTTGCCTACAGCGCGGCCCTGACCGGCGGCGACATAGCCGTCGCGCTCTACGCCGCGTTCCTGCTGGTGCCGTTTCACCTGAGCATGTTCGTAGGAGCCGCGTTGCAATGGAAAACCTAGTGATGGAGCAGGCGTTGGCCGTGTTTGGCCCGCCGGGGATTTTCGCGGGCCTGCTGGCGTTTCAGTGGATTCAGAGCGTGCGCAACGGGCGCGCGCCGCGCGATCCGCTCGCTGAGAAAATCGACGGCATGGAAAAATCCCTCACCGACCTGCGCGAGCGGTTGGCCCGGATCGAGGGCGCATTGGGAGTTGGGAAATGAGCATGAAAACATCGGATAAAGGCATACTTGAGATTGCCGAGCATGAGGGCGTTGTCCCGGCTCCTTACCGCGACAGCGTGGGCGTCTGGACTTTCGGCATCGGACACACTGCGGCGGCGGGCGGTCTTGATCCGCGCGAAATGAATAGTGCCATGCCAGCGGACGTTGACGCCGCAGTCATGCGGGCAATCGACGTGTTCCGCCAAGACCTTACCAAATACGAGGCGCGGGTGAACGCAGCTATCAAGGTGCCGCTTAAGCAGCACGAATTCGACGCGCTGGTCAGCTTCGATTTCAACACGGGCGGTATCCACCGGGCGCAACTGACCAAGGCGATCAACCGGGGCGACAAGGACGCCGCGCGGCATTTTATGGGCTGGCTAAGGCCCGCCGAAATTTACAATAGGCGCAAGGCTGAAATGCGCCTGTTTCAGACTGGCGATTATGACCACAACGGCGATTCCATTCCGGTCTGGCGCACCGATGGCAAGGGCAACCTCAAGGGCATCCTGCGCACCATGCGGGGCGGCGAAATGCTGGCCCTCATGCGTCCGCCACCGGCAGCCGAACCGGACACGCCGCCTGCCAATTGGGTGGCGGCAATCGTCAAGGCCATCTGGGTCGCAATCGAAAGGATCAAGCGATGAACCCCGTATATTTCCGCGTCATTCTCTATTTCATCGCGCCGCTCGTCGCGCTTGTTCCCGGCATCGTCTACGACGCCAACGCCCAGACGGTCACGATTGACCTTGAAGCGGCGGCAACCGGTCTTGCCGTGGCAGGCGCTGCGGTCGCGGCCATGTTCGCCAAGTGGGGCAAGAAGTGACTTGGTTGCTCATGGCCCTGCGCAGCCGCGTGGGGCAGGCCGTGGCGCTGGTATTGGCCGGTCTCGCGGCCTTGGGTGTGGCAAAGCAACGGGGGCGCTCACAGGGGCGTTCTGAGGCTCTAAGAAAGGTGCAGGACAATGACAGGCAAAGGGCTGACGATATTCGCCGCCGCGCTCGTGATGCTGACGGGGTGCCAGATGCAGACGACCGTCGCGGGTGGCGAGACTGAGGCGGCAATGTGTGACGCTTGGCAGGACAGCTTGCCCACGCGCTCACGCGCCGACACGCCAGAAACAATTGCCCAGATTGGCCGGGCTTATGACGTATTCGAGGCCGTGTGCCGGAGGGCTGTCCGATGATCCGCGCGCTTATCCTCTGCGGCGGGCAAACCGTGCTCGACCTGATCGGCGGCGAGGCGCTGTGATCGTGGCTTAATCGCGCATATTTTCCCCAAAATACGATCCAAGATATTGACTTAAAGAAAAAATCGCGTGCCCACCTTGGGCACCATTCGTTTTCCTTTGATCAGAACCCGCTAATCCCTGTCATTCGCGGCCTTCGTTCAGGGAGCGAAGGCGAAGGTGTCGGGGCGGGCGTGGTCCCAGTATTTCGCAAAGGCTGGATGACTGACATGACCACTGAGCAATTCGCCCGGTTGCAGCCAAAGATATTGGCTGGCGGCGGACCGCACTTCGCGGCTGTTGACGCGGATCATCAGGTGATGCGGGGTGAATTCCTGTGGGCGCTGGAGACCAGAGGATTCCACCGCTTCCTTGAGCGCAAAGAGTGTGTTGCGGTGATAATTGGCGACGCGCAGATGCTTTTCCGTAACGACGATCGCACGGTAACGCCCGGGATCCTGCGAGGTGACGCCCGTGGGGCATTTGCCGGAATGACAAACCTGCGCCTGAATGCAACCTACCGCGAACATGAATCCGCGCGCGATGTTACAGCCATCGGCGCCAAGGGCGAACATGCGGCACATGTCAAAGGCGCTGATGATCTTGCCCGAGGCGATCAGGCGGATGCGGTCGCGCAATCCCACCCCGACGAGGCTGTTGTGCACCAGCATCAGCCCCTCGCGGATGGGGGCCCCCTTGTGATCGGCGAATTCTACCGGGGCCGCGCCGGTTCCGCCTTCGGCCCCGTCAATGGTGATGAAATCGGGCGTAATGCCGGTGGCATGGAAGGCCTTGACCATGGCGAACACTTCCCACGGATGGCCCACGCAGAGCTTGAGCCCCACAGGCTTTCCACCTGAGAGTTGGCGCAGGCGGGCTATGAACCGACAGAGCCCCTCGGGCGAGGAAAATTCGGAGTGGGCGGCGGGGCTGATGCAGTCCTGACCGACGCGGACGCCGCGCGCCTCTGCAATCGCCTCTGTCACTTTGGCCCCCGGCAGGATGCCACCGTGTCCGGGTTTGGCCCCTTGGCTCAGCTTGATCTCGATCATCTTGACCTGATCGTTGGCGGCATTCGTGGCAAACATCTCGGGGTCAAATGCGCCATTGGCCGTGCGGCATCCGAAATAACCCGAACCAATCTGCCAGATCAGATCGCCGCCATGTTTGCGATGAAACCGAGAGATGGAGCCTTCGCCGGTGGTATGCGCAAAGCCACCCAGTTTCGCGCCCCAGTTCAGCGCCTCGATCGCCGTGGGCGAGAGCGCGCCATAGGACATGCCCGAGATGTTTAGCGCAGAGCTGTCGTAGGGTTGGGCGCAGTCCGGGCCGCCGATAAGGTGACGAAAGGAAATGTCGCCAAGATGGCTTGGTGACATGGAATGATTGATCCACTCGTGGCCCACGGCATTGACATTGCGCAAGGTACCAAAGGGGCGTAGGCCCTCAATCCCCTTGGAGCGGCGATAGACCAGCGCGCGCTGCTCGCGGGAGAATGGGGTCTCGTCGTGGTCGCTTTCTAGGAAATATTGCCGGATTTCAGGGCGGAAATGCTCGAAGAGAAAGCGCAGCCGTGCTGAGAGCGGGTAGTTTTTGAGCACGGCGCGTTTGGTCTGGAACAGATCGTAAAGACCGATAAACGCGGCCACGCCTGCAAGCCCCGCCAGCAATCCGCCCCAAAAAGGCAACCAGACAGCCAGCAGCCCGCCAACAGGCACGAGCAAAATGCTAAGCAACAGTGGAATATAACGCATGCGATCCTCCCTTTTGCCCGACCGCTGCACGAATTGTTCCAAGCGCCGAGGCCTTCGGTCAGTCTTTTATGCACGAATTCTTAGCAATCTGCGAAAGGGTTTTGGTTTTCGCTCAATAATCGCGCTCAAAGAACACGCCGACCCCAGAGGAGCCATCGTTAGAGGCCCCGCCCTTGAGCGTGACACTGTCGCTGAGATCAAAGTTGAGATTTATGCGTTGCTTTCCGTCGCTGTCGGCTGTGACCTCGGTATAGACCTTGTCCGAGATATACGCGCCGGCACTGACCTCGGTGCCGCCATCTTCGGTTTGGGTGACGTCCAGATCCGAGAGGCCGATGGCACCGCGCAGCTTGCCGACCACGTCGGCGTTGCTGTTGCCCGACAGTGTCGCCACTGCCGAGGCCATCTGTGCAGCCTGAAACGCCGAGATATTGTCGAGGCCACGGCCAAAGATCAGGCGCGAGACGACCTCTTCCTGTGGCAGATCGGGATCAGAGGCAAAACGCACCTCGGGCGCGCTTGCCAAGCCTTCGACGATGACCTGAACGGCAACGTCGCCCGCATCGGTGGTGGCCACAAATCGTAGAAATGGATCAAGCGAGCCTTGCATGGTAATGCGCCCCTCGGTCATCGTAAGCCTTTGACCAAGGATGTCGATCCGACCTCGGATCAGTTCAAAAAAACCGTCTGGGGCAACGGCATCGGTGGTTCCCGCTAGGCGCAAGTTGCCGCCCAGTTCGGCATCAAGCCCGCGCCCTCGAACGAATATCCGGTTGGGTGCGCTGATCGACAGGTCGAGCAGATAGGGCCGTGCGCGCCCTGCGGTTTCGGTCTGGATCAGGCCGGCGCGCGCGCGGGTCTGGCGCACCGCGGCCGGTTCGTTCCTATGCTGAAGATCCGGCAGCGAGACCGAAGACGCCCCCAATCCAGACGGGATGCGGATATTGGTTTCCTCGAGTGTCAGCGCCCCGCCGATCCGTGCGCCGCCCGTCAGGGGGCCATTAACGCCGATGTTGCCATTCACCGTGGTGGTGTAGATCAACTGGTCGGTTAGCACGAGACCGTCAAGCCCAACCTCCAGATCACCCGAGAAACCGGGTGTCAGGCCAATCGGCCCCGTCACTCGTATCTCACCACCATCGCGCATCCGGGCGGTAAAGTCTGTCTGCACACGGCTTTGACCGAGGGTTGCGGTGCCGCTCAGGGTTTCGACCGTCAGGCCGGTTGCGGGCAGGGCGATACGTGTGTCAGATGTGCTGATCGTGCCCGAAACAGCAGGCAGGGCAGGGGCCCCGTTTATCCGCAGATCATAGCGCGCCGTGCCCTGAATCGCATTTGGCCGGATATAGCTATTGGCAAGCGCCAAGGGGAGCGCGCCGCTGGCGCTCAGATCAAGCCGCGCACCGTGATCTACGATATCGCCCGAGACCTGCGCCGTCGTGCCCCCCGGACCCTCTGCCGAAAGTGTCACGGCCACCCGTTGTGCAAGATCTCCGGACAGGCTGGCGCGCCCCGTAGCCGTCACCGGACCTGCAAAATCCGGGGCGAAGAGCCCGAGATTGGCCAGACGCACATTGAAATCCACGGGGGTGTCGGGGCGGGGCGATCCTGCTGAGAGAGTGAGTTGTGGTGTCTCAAGCTCGACCGTGTCAATTTCGATCCGGTCAAGACGCCGCGCACCGGCGGCCGTGAGCTTGAGCCGTCCGGCGATGAGCTTGTCAAGGTCCGCAATTCCGGTCCGCAGGTCACGCCCGTCAATCGCTGTATTGATCTCCACATCCTGCCCGCGATCCTTGGCTTTACCCGCGACCCTGAGATCAAGTGCGCCGCGCAGGGTCTGACCAACCAGAGCGTTGAAACGCGCCAGATCGGTGATCTCGGCCCGGAGTTCGCCACTGACTGGCAAACCCGCCGCCTCGGGCGAGAGCGATGCGTCGGCGCGCAAGCGGGTGCCCATGAAGGCTGCGTCAAGCCCGGTTAGTGTCACGTCACCGCCGGTTTGCCACGCAACATTGCTGCTGAGTTCCGCCGGGCCGGACAGACGCGGATCGGCGAGCGCGAGATCAGTCAACCGCGCTGCAAGGCTGAGCGCGCCGCTGTCCCCGTTCAAACGCCCCGATGCCGTGGCTCGAATAACCTCGTTCTCGACCTGAAGTCGATCGAGCGCGATGCCTGTTGTGTCGCGGCGTGCCGCGAGAGAAAGCGTGCCCGCGCTTGCGATCAGGGGGTCAACCTCGGCGATGCCGACTGCCAGTTGATCTGTTTCGGCATCGAGCGTGATGTCGAAGTCACCCCCAAGCAGGCTGCCGGATCCTGTCATGGTGGCCTTGGCGGCACCTGCGATATTCTGTCCGGTGAGGGCAGCAAAGCGTTTGAGATTGGGTGCCTCCAGCGTGGCGGTGCCAGAGACGGGAAAGCCGTCAGCAAAGGCAGAGATTTGCCCGTTGCCCGTGAGCTGCGCTGCGCCTGACGTAAGGCGGAGCGCCCTCAGGACAAGCGGGCGACCCTCGGTAAAATCGAGAGAGGCGAGCCCGCCAATCTCTGTTCCGACGGCCTCGGACACTGCTGGATCGTCAATGCGCATCCCGCCCAGGTCGAATTCCATCAGCGCGGTGACACCGCGTGGCGCGGTGCGTTCCAAGGCACCACGGCCTGAGAGGGTCGCTGTGGAAAGACCGATGTCGGGACGCTCGAACCCGGTCAGACCCAGCCGTGCGCGCCAACGGTCGCCGCGCGCGGCATCAAAGGCGGCGTCAATCGTTGCGCCCCGGATATGGGTTGCCGGGCCGCTGATCGGCAAACGCACACGCGTGTCGCCGTCGCCCAATTGCCCGTTGAGCCTGAACTGCTGTGGCCAACCCGCCGCATCAAGCGACAGGGCACCGGAGAGGGCGATCTGTGCCGCCGTAAGCGTGAAATCCGCGATCTCCAGAGCCCCGTTCTGTTGGCGCGTGCCGGTCAGTTTGAGCGCGCTTTGCGTGCCAAAGAAGGGGCGGTAGTCGGCGGCAAAGAGGGGGGTGAGATCGCCAGAAAGGGTCGCGCCAAAGACCTTGGCTGTCGTCTCATCCGCGGCTGCGTCGCGGATCGTGACTTGCCCGGTCAGACGGGGTGTGCCGTCCGAGGCGAGGCGGATTTCGGCCGTATAGTCATTCAAAGGGGCCGTGCCGCTGATCCCGAGCGCGAGCGCGGGCCGATCCGGCAGTTGCAGCAATGTGGCAGCGATGCCGCCTGCGTCCTCTTGCAACGACAGATCAAGTGCCAGAACCTCTGTCGCATTGACAAAACTTGCGTCGAGCGTGACCGCGCCGCGCCCGTCAAGCCGGGTCACATCTATTTCTGCCGCGCCTTCGCCACTGCCCAGTGACAGCCGACCGAGCAGGCGCAGGGCGATTTCTTCGCCCAACAGGGGCGCGCCAAGCGTGAGCGTCTCGGCGCTGATTTCGCCGATATTGACCGAGACCGGAAGCTCTGGCAGGCGGAATGGCGTGGCCTCTGCCATCTCTGGCGAGAGCGGTTCTTCGGCGATCGGGGCGCGTGCCACAATGATTTCTCGTGCGGTCAGGCGGTTGACCTCGACCCGTCCGCGCAAAAGCGCCGTGCGCGTCCAATCGAGCGCCACCTCGCGCAGCGTGAGCCAGATACCATCGCGGTCGGCAATGGTCAGTTCCTCGATCGTCGCCCGCGACGACAGCGCCCCGGCAAAGCCGGTGATCCGCACTTCGCGCCCGGCACCCGACAGATTATCCTCAAGAAGGGCCTGCAGATAGCCGCGGTCCTCTTCTGCGGATTGCGCCAAGAGCGGGCTCGCAAACGCCGTCAGCACCAGCGAAAGGATGAGGAATAGACGCGCCATCAGAACGCCTGCCCAATACCGATATAGATTTCGAGATCTTCCCCGACCTTGTCGCCCAAGGGCGTTGCGATATCCACGCGAATTGGACCCACAGGGGTGAAATAGCGCGCGCCAATCCCGGCACCGCTGTGCCAATCCCCGCGGCCCGTGCCAAGGGCATCCTGACCGACAAAACCCGTGTCGGCAAAGGCGACGGCCTGAATCTTGTCGGTAACGGTGGCGCGAAATTCGCCTGAAAAGCCGACAAAGGCGCGCCCGCCAACGGTGACGCCCGGGGCAAGATCGACCCCGAGAGATTGGTAATCCTGTCCGCGCACAGTGCCCGCCCCGCCGGAGTAAAACAGCATGTCGGCCGGAATTTCGCCAACCGATGGCCCTGCGACCGATCCGATCTGCGCGCGCCCGGCCAGGGTAAAGCGGTCGCCATCCCCAAAGCTGCGGTAATGCCGGGCATCGGCAAACATGCGCACACCGTCCCCTGAATTGTCGTCGAGACCGATAAAGGGCGTCAGCGTGACGTCGATGAAATGTCCAGAGGTTGCGTTGAGCGGATCATTGCGCTTGTCCCACGTGAGGCTGGCGGGAAAGAGGAGATGCTGCAATTCACGCCGCCCGAGATCATCGTCGATGTCGGAATAGCGATAGGAAATCCCCGCTTCGCCGCTCAACTCCTGCGAGAATATCCGGGTAAAACCACCGCCGACCTCGACCTTGGATTCGGTATAATCCGGTTCGTCATTGCCCTCGATCACTGCCAATAGAAAGAGGCCGGTATCGGGGTGAAAGGTTGCGGGCCGGTCATAGCGTGCGCCAAGGCGGTAGTCCTCGCCGCCAGAGTCGCCACCGATGCCGCCGATCATGGCATCAAGCCGCAACCGTTCCGCCCCGCCAAAGAGGTTGCGATGCAACCAAAAGCCCGAGAGCGTCAACCCTTCGAGCGAGGCCAGTTCCGCGCCAAAGCCGAGGCGGCGCGGTTTGGCGTCGGTGACGCGGGCCGTAATGTCAAGACTTCCGTCGGTATTGGGCCTGTCCGCCTCGATCATCACGACCGATCGAAAGGCACCGCTGCGGCGCAGGCGCGCAGCGGCCTCGTCCAATTCCTCGGGCGAGAACTGTCGTCCGGTCGGCAGTCCTGCAATATCGCGAATGCGCTCTGGACGCACGCGGCTTTCGCGACTTTCCTCAGCCAGCAAAAGCCTGCCGAAACGCAGGCGCGGGCCGGGATCAAGGCTGATGTCGGCAAAAAGTGTCGAGGCTGCGTGATCGGCAATAATAGTTTGCTCTGCAACAAGCGCCTTGGCATGCCCGCTGGTCCGCCACGCGTCGATACTGCTGCGCGTGGCCTCGCCGATCAGATCGCCCTTGGCCCGGTTGCCCTTGGCAAATTCAGGTGGCAGTGCGGTTTTTGGCGCAAGCGGTGCGACGCGGGCGGTTGAAAAGACGAAGGGTGCGTTGCGTTCGACGGTGATGTCGATCTGTCTGATTTCGTTTGGCGCGCGCAGAGGGGGGATGCTGGCGGCTTCTTGGCCGTCGACGCGGATGCGGATCACGCCGCCATAGAAGCCTTCGGCATAGAGTACACCGATCAGGCGCCCGTAATCCGATTGTGCGGCGGCCAGCAAATCCTGTGCGGTCGCTTCTTCTTTCGCGGCGGTGGTTATCGAGAGCGACGCGCTGCGCAGCCGGTCCGTGAACCCATCCCCCGCCTCGGGAGCGGTAAGCCTGACCTCGGCGGCGTATGCGAGCGAGGGCGCAAGACAAAGGCAGAGCGCGGTAAGGGCCGATTTTCCGAACCTTGATTGCAGCACCTGATGCCCCCCTTCGACTCTGTCTTTTATGGCATTGCACCCTTGGGATTGCCACCCTTGCAAGCCGTAAAACGAGGCGCGGAGAGCGGTCTTGGCAAGAAATCACTCAGCGGGTTGGCCACGCTTGCCAAGGGCGGCATCGAGTGTCTTTTCAATCGCACCACGTGGACGGGTGAACCGGGCCATCAAGTCATAGAGGATCGGCGTGACAAAGAGCATGAGCGCTGTAGCCATGGCAAGACCCGCGATGATCACCGTGCCCACCGCGATGCGGCTCTCAGCCCCCGCGCCAGAAGCGGTAACAAGCGGCACTGCGCCGAGAATGGTAGAGATCGCGGTCATCATGATGGGCCTCAGACGCAGGACGGAAGCCTCGATCACTGCCTCACGCACCTCATAGCCTTCGTCGCGGAGTTGATTGGCGAATTCTACAATCAGGATGCCGTTCTTGGAAATGAGCCCTATCAGTAGGATGATTCCGATCTGGCTATAGACGTTGAGCGACAATCCCCCCGCCGCCATGGCATAGATTGCCCCTGCCACGCCCACAGGCACGGTGAGCATGATGACGAGCGGATGCACGAAGCTCTCGAATTGCGCCGCAAGCACAAGATAGACAATCAGCAGCGCCAGCAGGAACACGACGCCGACCCCGGCGGATGTGTCCATATAGGTGCGCGATTGGCCATCGTAGCCCAGCTTGGCCTCGGGCGGCAGGATGTCTTCTGCGATGTCCTGAACCTGTGCCAGCACGTCCCCCAGTTCGGCATCCGGGGCAAGCGCGCCCGACAGTTGGATCGAGGGCAGGCGATCAAAGCGCCGGAGCGAGGGGGTTGCGGCATTCTCCGTCAGGGTTACGAGCGCGCCAAGCGGCACCAGCGTCTCGCCATCGCCCGCGCGCAGGAAGATGTTTTCGATGTCTGTGGGGATGCGGCGGTCTGCATCCTCGGCCTGCACCAGCACGGGATATTCGCTGCCCCGGCTGACAAAGGTCGTGACTTCGCGCGAGGCAAGCATGGTTTGCAACGTGGCCGCGATCACATCGGCAGAGATGCCCAGATCATCTGCGCGGGCGCGGTCGATCTCGATGTCAAGCTGTGGCAGGTTCTGTTCGAAATTGATCTCGGGATTGACGAGACCCTCCACTGCTTCGACGCGTTCCAGCAGAGTGGTTGCCCATTCCTTGACGCTCTCGAAATCTGGACCGCCGATAACCACCTGCACTGGTGTTGAACTGCCGCGTAGGCCAAGGCCCGCCGGGGTTACGGGAAAGCCGCGTGCGATAGTGACCTGGCCCATCTGCGGGGCGATTTCGCTGACGATGGCGGATACGGGGCGATCGCGCTCTTCCCAAGGGGCAAGGCGAAACACGACGAAAGAGCGCCAGGCTCTTCCGCCCCAGCCGGTAAAGCTGAACAAGGTCTCGATCTCGCCTGATTGGCGCAGAGGTTCGAGAATAGCCTCGACCTGACGGGCGGCCATGTCGGAATGACCCACGGTCGAGCCTTGCGGTGCCGTAAGCGGCACAAAGCCTACGCCGCGATCCTCGCGTGGGGCCAACTCGCGGGGCAGGCTGTCATAAAAGAGTGCGGCCCCCGCCGTGATGGCAAGGGTCAAGGGCAGGATCACCAGAGGCATGCCGATGGCGCGGGTCAGAAGTGCGCGATAGACGCGCTGAACCCACGAGGGCGGGCGTGGGCCGGTTGAGGCGTTCGCGCGCAGTTTGCGCGCGCTCAGCACCTTGGAGGCGAGCGCCGGGCAGGCGGAGAGAGCCACGAAGGTCGAAATCGCGACCGTTCCTGCCATAACCCAACCAAATTCCACAAAGAGGCGGCCCACCTGACCGGGCATGAACGAGAGAGGCACAAAAACCGCGATCAAGGTGACAGAGGTGGCGATGACGGCAAAAGTCACTTGGCGTGCGCCATGCACGCTGGCCACCAGCGGAGATTCCCCATCCTCGATCCGGCGTTGGATGTTTTCCAACACCACAATCGCATCGTCCACCACCAGACCAATCGCCAGCAAAAGCGCAAGCAATGTCAGCGTGTTGAGCGAAAAGCCCCACATGCCGATCAAGAGAAAGCTGCCGATCAACGACACAGGAATTGTGATGAAAGGAACAAGTGTGGCACGGAGGCTGCGCAAGAAGAGGAGGATCACCGCGACTACAAGCGCCAGAGAAATAAAGAGCGCGATCACCACCTCGCGGATCGACGCCCCGACAAAGAGCGCATCGTCAGAGCCGACGATGATCTTCATGCCTTCGGGCAGGTTCGGTTCCAGCGTCTTGATCTCGGCACGCACGGCCTTGGAAATCTCGAGCGTGTTGGACTGGCTCTGCCGCAATATCCACATACCGACGGCTTCTGTCCCGTTGGTGCGCACGATGGTGGAATCGTCTGCTACCCCCGGCACCACCCGCGCCACATCGCCCAACCGCACCGGATAGCCCGCCACGCGGTCGATCACGATGTCGCGGAAATCCTCGACGCTGTCCAACCGGCTGTTCAGCCGCACGGTCATTTGCCGGTTGATCGATTCCACCTCGCCGGCGGGTAGTTCGAGGTTGTTGCGCAAGAGCGCCGCCTCGACATCCGAGACGGTGAGGTTGCGCGCGGCGAGCGCACGGCGGTCGATCCATATCCGCACTGCAAAAGGCTGCGCGCCGATCACGTCGACATTGGCCACCCCGTCGAGGGTAGAGAACCGATCCACCACGAAACGGTCGATATAGTCGGTGATTTCAGCCGTGGTCATGCGATCCGACGTGACGGCGACGCGCATCACGGGGTCGGCATCGGCATCGCTCTTGACGACTTGCGGTTCGTCCGCCTCTTCAGGCAGGTCGCCACGTACCCGGCCTACGGCATCGCGCACGTCATTGGCGGCCACGTCGATATCGACACTGGTTTCAAACTCGATGGTGACGCGGCTGCGGCCTTGACGGCTCTCGGAACTGATGGTGCGAATGCCGGATATAGAGGCGATGGCACCCTCAACCGTCTCTGTGATGTCCGTGTCGATCACTTCGGGGGCAGCCCCCCGATAGGTGGTGGTCACGGTCACGACGGCATTGTCCACATCCGGCAATTCGCGCACGGGGATAGACCGCAGCGCCGCGACACCGAAGATCACGATCAGGAGGCTGGCCACAGCGGCCAGAACCGGACGTCTGATCGAGATGTCCGACAGTGTCACGTCGCGCTCTCCGGCTTGGCGAGATCGGTTTTCGCCGTGGCGTCCTTGTCCGCGCCCAAGATCTTGAGTGCGCTTCCATCACGGACCCGTTGCAGCCCGCGAATGATCACCTCTTCGCCGGCCTCTAATCCTGATAGGATCGCAATCCGCCCATCCTTGCGCTGACCGGAGGTGACGGTGCGGCGGCTGGCCTTGCCGTCTGCGACGACAAAAACATAGGTTTCTGCGGCCTGAAATATCAGCGCCTCTTCCGGAACGGTGACATGCGTGCTCTCGGATAGCACTAGCGTCAAGGACAAGAACATCCCCGCAGCCAACGTGCCATCGGCGTTCGGAATGCGCCCGCGGGTTCGAAAAGCACGACCGACCGGATCAATCCTGCTGTCCACTACATCCAATGTGCCCTCAAAAACGCGGTCCGCAAAGGCAGCGCTGCGAGCGATCAGGGACTGGCCAGGTTGCACTAGGGCAAAAACGGTTTCAGGCAGGGAAAACTCCACCTCCACCTCGCTCAGATCATCGAGCCTGGTGAGCACTTGACCCTCGACCACGCGTGCACCAACATCGTAATTGGTGAGCCCGACCACGCCCCCGAAAGGCGCAGTAATGGTTCGATCCTCAAGCCGGCGGCGTGCGCGTTCGACCTCGGCCTCGGCTTCGGCCAGACGCGCCACGGCCTCTTCCTCTGTCGCCTGCGACACCGCGGCTGTCTGGCGCAATTGGCGAGTGCGCTCGAGGGTTTGCCGCTGTTCGACCAGTATCGCCTCGGCTTCGGTCAGGTCCGCCCGCTGGATTGTATCATCGAGCCGCGCCAGCACATCGCCTTGCTCGACGCGAGCGCCGGGGGTGATCCTGAGGCTGGTGAGCCTGCCGTCCGCCTCGGGCACGATGTCGATGGATTGCAGCGCACGTGTCGTGCCGACCGCTTCGATGGTTTGTTGCAACATGCGCTCTTCTGCGACGGCAATCTCTACCGTCACAGGCCGCTCTGTCTGTGCTTCTGCCGCAGCTTTGGGCGCGTCGACAAGGTAGGTCTGATAGCCGAGATAGCCGCCATAGGCTGTGCCGCCGATCAGGCAGAGCAAGAGCAGTTGTTTCCATATCTGCATTGGTGCGGCAATCCGTTTTCAGAGGGCGATGGAGCGCGCATGGGTTACGGGCGCAATCTAGCTTCGTGCAAACGTATAGTAAGCCCGCAAAAAGGCAATTCTTTGTGCGCGATTCAGCCAGCGCGATTGTGACTGTTGAGTTGGCGGAGCGTCTCTTGCAAAAGGGATGGCAAGGCTGAAATTGCCGTTTCCGCGGCTTCCGCATCGCCGCCGCGCAGAGCAGATTCCGCGCGGCCCAAGAGGGCCTGCAAGGCTAGCCCACCCGTGGCCGCTGCCGTGCCTGCGAGTTTGTGGATGCGATCCGCAAGATCTGTGCCGCTCAGGGGATCGTCCCGCTTCAGATCGCCCAGAATGGCCGCGCCTTCGGTTTCGAACTCTATCAAAAGGCGGTCGATGCGGTCCTGTGGCAAGGCGGCGCGGAGTTGTTCCATATAAACCGGATCGACATGGCAGGGTTTGTCCGCAGGTGCGTCGGCGGTTGAGTCAATCTGCCCCAGGAGGGCGCGCAGCGCCTCGCGGCGCAGGGGTTTCGTTTCGACCCGGTCAAAGCCCATCTTTTCGAGATCGCCGCGATCCTCGGCGCGCACATGGGCGGTGAGCGCGACGATCTGGGTCCGCGCATTCGGCCCCTGACTGGCGCGGATGTGCAACGTCGCTTCGCGCCCGTCCATCCGGGGCATGCTGATATCCATCAGGATTAGGTCAAAGCGCTGTTTTTGAGCGGCTTCCACGCCTTCGATCCCGTCGCTGGTCAGATGCACCCTGTGGCCATCGCCCTTTAGCATCCCCTCCAGCACGACGCGATTGGTAGCATTGTCCTCGACCACCAGAATGTCGAGCGCGCGCGCCGGGGTGTGGGTCTGAGGAACGTCGGCCACGGCCTTTGGTTCTGGCGCGATTGAGACGGCTGCGGCGGGCAGGGGCAGGCGCACCCAAAACAGGCTTCCTTCGCCAACTTCGCTTTCGACGCCGATCGTGCCTTTCATCAGCTTGACCAGTTGGCGCGCGATACCAAGACCCAATCCGGTCCCCTCGGGGCGGTCGCCCGTGGTATCCTGAACCCGCATGAAATCGTCAAACACCTTTGGCAAGTTTTCAGAACTGATCCCGATGCCTGTGTCAATGATCTGAAACTCGATCATGTCCGGCTCATTGTCTGTTGATGGCAGGCGGGTGACGTCGAGCGTTATCTCCCCATCCCGGGTGAATTTGATCGCGTTCGAGACAAGGTTGAGCAGAACCTGATAGATGCGCGCCCGGTCTCCGGTCACACGCCCGAACCCATCCTTGGGGGCCACCAGCCGCAGGCTGTTGCCGCGTGCCTGCGCAGGTCCCTGCTGGGTTTCCGCCAATTCCCCAAGAAGTTGGTCAAGATCAAAGACCGCAGGGCGCAACACGATCTGACGTGCGGCGGCCTGCGTGAGGTCAAGCGCGTCGGTGATCTGCGTCAGCAAAAGCTGGCCAGAAGAGCGCATGATGCGGGTGAATTTCTCTTGTTCCGGGGTTAGGCCGGTGTCCCCCAAGAGTTCGAGAGCGCCCAGGATGCCGTTGAGGGGCGTGCGCATTTCGTGGCTGATCATGGCCAGGAACCGCGCTTTGGCCCGCTCTCCGGCAAGGGCCTTTTCGCGAGAGCGTTCGATTTCGGACTCTGCGGCCAGACGTTCCGAAATATCGCGGATGAAAAGAATACAGATCTTGCCCGCCCCCTGCCGCGCGAGATCGGCGGAAAGCTCTGCCGCAAACTCTCGACCTGCGAGATTGCGCACGATCACATCCTCGCGCCGTGAGGGACCAGTGGCGCAGGTGTTACGCAAGATCTCGCCCGAGAGCGGCTTTAACGTCCCATCATCGCCCTTGCAAAACAGAACATCGCCCAACTCGATTTTCGTTGTCAGCCGATCACTCAGTGCCAAGAGGTCATTGGCGCGCGCATTCGTGTCGCCGATCAGGCCGTCGGCGCCGACCACCATTACCGCGTCCTGAGATGTGTTAAGAATGGTCGCTAATCTATTGGATTTACTCTTGTTCTGCTCAGCCTCCGTGCGATAGTTGCGGTAGAGGCGCCAAAGCAAAAGCAGGAGTGAGGACAGGGCAGCCAGCATCATCAGGATGAGTATGGCGAGGCTCAGAATCTTGGCCGTAAGAGCTGCGCGTTCCGAATCCGAGCGCTGCGCATCCGCGGCCAGCCCTCGCGCAGCAATGTTGCGGATCGGATCAGCCATCCGGGTGCCAAGCTGGATCAACCGCGCCCGCTCCTTGAACACATTGCTCTGATCGCCGTCGATGATGGGCACCATGGTCGCCAAAAGCTCGGTCACGCGATCCATATCCGCATGTGCAATGTCCTGGGCCAAAACCTCGCGGTACACCCGACCATCCCGCAGGGCGGTCGCGCGGCTGTAGAGGATATCGAACTGGCGGCGCACCGCGTCGACCAGTTCCGGCTCTGGCCCCGTGAGCGCCCGGAGCGAGGCGAGAAATTTGAGTTGATCCACTTCAAGACGCGAGGTGGTCCAGTGGAGGTTGTCCTGGCTGGCGCTTCGATAGTCGTCCAACTGCACGAAAACCCGGCTTGTTTGCAGGACGGCAGCCAACATGCACCCGGCAGCGAACAGGCTCAGAAGCACCACAAACACTTTGTTGCGGCCGGGGAACCTGCGGGGGAAGGGAACGTGCATATCGGACCTTACACTGGAAAACTTGAACAAAGGAGGTTGTGGTTTGATCGGGTTCCTCGACGTGATGCGGGGGACACAGTTTCCGAGTGATCTTCGGCTCTTGCTTGGGTAGAGTATATCAACCGGGGCGGTTCCTTGTCACGCGGGGTCATCGGCGCTGGCGAAATTATTGTATTATCACTGGCATTTGCCTTTTTTTCATCGTTTGACCAGCCCCCTATCCCTAAAGATAGGTGGGATTTGAGGGTTGGCACGGAATTTGCCGTTTAGGGAATAGGTGGAGGATACCCACCTAGGGTTGTCTTGGGATTGTCATGGCTCGACGGCTGACTTAGTTGTTGAAAAATGAGTTAAAAAAGACATTTGAGGTAGTAGAAGGAAGGACGCGCCGATGACCAAACTCTTGTTGGCTGACGATCATGATCTGGTCCGGGAAATGATTGCCGCCTACCTGCGCGCGCAGGGTGGGTTCGAGGTGCATGTCGCCGAGAGCCTTGGAACGGCGCTAGATGTTCAGGAAAAAAGCGGGCCTTTTCAATTGGTTCTGCTGGATTTGATGATGCCGGGAATGGATTCCTTGACCGGTCTTGGCGTGATGAAAGCGCGGGCGAAATGCCCTGTTGCAATTTTGTCGGGGACGGCGACGGCGGAGATTGGGCGCAGGGCGCTGAGATCCGGGGCGGCGGGGTTCTTGCCCAAGACGCTTGATCCGCAATCTCTGGTTGCGGCGGTCCACCATATGTTGTTGGGGGAGACCTATGCGCCGCTAGATTTTCTTGAAGCGGGGGAGGATGAGGCGGAGGGACCGGTGCGCCTGACGCCCAGAGAGACCGATGTGCTGGTCGGCATCCTGCACGGAAAATCAAACAAGGAGATCGCCAGAGACCTTGATATTCAAGAGGTTACGGTGAAATTGCACCTCAAGACGCTGTCCCGCAAACTTGGTGCCAAGAACCGCACCCACGCCGCCATGATCGCGCGGGATATGGGGCTGTCGTGAGAGTGCGCGTGTAAGGTCTGTAAGGTTTGTAAGGGGGTTTTGTAAGGTTTGGGGGGCAATACAGTTGCCTTTAGTCCTCTTTATGGAACCGCGGGCGAAAAGTGGCCCGTGGCGCCCAAAGCGGATATGCTAATCGCGTCATGCGAATACATGAAGCTGATCAAGGTGTGCGGATAACAGCGATCTTTTACTGTGCTTCGCGCAGACGCTTGGATTGGCGCACGCACAGATGTAACGCTGTGCGTCATGGACATCTTATCAGCTACGCTTTCTGCGGTGTCTCAGTTAGTTCACTCTCCTAAATGGGACCTTATTTCTCCGAGAATTTTGAATATCTCTGGATCAACCTCAGATAAGTCAAGCTCTGCTATGACCCTTGCACTTGTAACGGTAACTTTGAACTTTTCTTGAATGTTTCTGGCGATTTCTGCGAAGACTTCCTTTCCGGGAACAACCTTTTTCTTGAACTTAAAATCAGGCCAACCTTCCGAAATAGCTTTCTCCTCCTCCGCAGAGACGGTTTGCATATCGGCTCGGGACTTTTGAAGCGCTAAAAAATTAAGTTTGCTCCCAATCCGTTGAGCAAGCACACGCAATTGCGTTGCGTCACATGCCGCATTAAAAATGTTGTCAACAATCTCTTCCCATCCGCTTGGCAGCTCTTCACTAGCGTGGCGCTGCACAGCAGCCTTTATTGCTCGGGGAACCAGCAGAATGTTCTCAATCTCTTTGAATGGTAGAACGTAGCATGCTGTGTCCGGGTTGTTTATTGAGCTTAAGAACTCGACAACCTCATCATCACAACGATAGTCTCTGTCGAAAAGAGCAGCAACTGGCACATCGAATCCAAAAAAATTCTTAAAAACCCAAGAAGATGTCGAAACTCTACTCCAATTTGAAAACCCATCTGTCTTCATGACGGTTATAGAAGAATTCGATATGAAATCCATTTTTCCTAAATTACTCGCGATGCGAGATAGAAATCGAGCATCTTGCCCTTCGAAATATAACACTTTCTTGGTTCTCGCGAGTCTGGCAAATTGAGCATTCTCTGAACTACCGATTGCGCTATAAATCGCGGGATAGTCGGACTCGTTTTGGATACGTTTCGCTCCCCTTGCACCGGATCGAACTATGAGAACTTCACCAGGGTCTACATCGTTAATAATTTCAGTTGAGTGTGTAGCGATGAAGTATTGGCCTACACGTTGAGAGACGAGACGCAAAAGCCGATGTTGCAAATCGGGGTGAAGGTAAATGTCAGGCTCGTCTAAAATTAGTGTTGACCTATGGTCTGCCTGGAGTAGGTGCATCATAGTTTGCATCCAAACTTGAAACCCAAACCCTGCCCACTGCACTTCACGAACGTGTGGCCCATCTCGGAAATACATTCTGACGACAGGTCGCGCTCCACCTCTTTCAATCTCAGGTTTCATTAGCCTGATTCCAGGCCATCCGATCTCAACCAAATCGGCAAAATCCTGAAATTCATCATTTGTTTTGTGAAGCCAGAAGTTTCGAAAATTTCGACTGGCCAGTCTGCTGTATCTATTCTTCTCTACTGTCGCCTGCTGAACAAGCTCTTCATTTTGCTCAAGCGGACTAAGTGTTGGAACGATTACGATATCGAGAGGAAATTGGTTTCTTAGAAAAGACGAGTTTTTCTGCGGTGATACGTCAGATTTTAGATAAAGTTGAATGTCGCCACCTTGGGGAATCTTCAAGACAACTGAATTCCCGTTATCGGCTGAGATCTCGATGCGAGCGAAACCATCACCAAAGTTGTGAATGCAATACCTTAAATCTGTTTGAATAACGGACTGAGGGACTTCGTATGTCGAACAAACACCATCTGTTTCTTGGCTTCGGAAGGTTGCTGAACGACGGCCTGCATATCTAAGCGCATCAAATGCAATTCTAAATGCATCTAAGGTGGTGGACTTCCCTGCGTTGTTGGGGCCAACGAGAACGTTCTTTGAGCGCGCTGATATCACAAAGCGCGAAAATGTTTTGTAGTCTCGGAACTCTATAGATTTTACCCGCACCTTCTTCGCACCTTTCGTGATAGCTGAGGGGTAATTTGCATGACCTTGGAGTGGAAGTCATTATGCATTACGCTGCTCCGTCCTTGACCAAGGAAACCCCAAAAGGCCCCCGATCAAGTCCGCGGTGACGTGGCTGGGGGGCTATGGGCGTGCTTTTTTGAGGGCGGTGCCTGCGGCACCTTGACTCCGCGCATTGGTGATTGGGGAGGGTATGGCAAGAGACCTCGGGTCAAGCCCGGGGTAACGGTGTTGGGGGCGGGAGATGCCGGAGGCATGCCTTTGGCATGACCGCTGCGCGGCGGCGCTGCGCGCCTTGAGTCCGCGCTTTTTTTGGGTGAGAGGCCCCGGGTCAAGCCCGGGGCGTGTGAGGTTTGCGAGGCCCCGGGTCAAGCCCGGGGCGGGGAGGTGTGGGAGGCCCCGGGGCGAGCCCGGGGCGGGGATTAGCCGCGGCGGCGGCTGCGGGAGCCGGCGCGGCCGCCGGCGCGGACTTCTTCACCGGGCTTGGGGGGGGCCTTGTTGAACTTGATCCAGTTGCCACCGTGGGGGTCGTTGTTCATCAGGAAGTTGGCGGCCATGATCGCCTCCATTTCCTTGCCTGCGCGGGCCTGCATGGAGCCCAGACCAAAGAGCTGGCAGAAGGTCTCGTCATCCATATCTTCGGGCAGGATCAACCCTGCGGCAGTGATTTCGGCCTTTTTCGCGGCAATCTCGGCCTGTTTCACCGGCAGCGCGATGGGGTTCATGATGGCGGAGGTCATGCCCGCCTCGATCGCCATGGGCAGGAAGGCATTGTTGATGCCGTGCCGGTTGGGCAGACCGAAGGAGATGTTGGAGGCGCCACAGGTGGTGTTGACGCCCAGTTCCTCGCGCAGGCGGCGCACCAGGGTAAAGACCTGACGGCCCGCCGTGGCCATGGCGCCCACAGGCATCACCAGCGGATCGACCACGATGTCATGGGCGGGGATGCCGAAATCGGCCGCACGCTCGACGATCTTTTTGGCCACGGCGAAACGCACGTCGGGATCCTCGGAAATGCCGGTGTCGTCGTTGGAGATGGCGACGACGGGGACGTTGTATTTCTTGACCAGCGGCAGGACGTATTCGAGACGCTCTTCCTCACCCGTCACCGAGTTGAGGAGGGGGCGGCCATGGGCGGCCTTGAGACCGGCCTCGAGCGCGGCGGGCACCGAGCTGTCGATGCAGAGGGGAAGATCGACGAGACCCTGAACCAGCTCGATCATCTTGGTCATGAGGGGCGGTTCGGTCTCGTTCGGGTTGGGGTTGGAGTTGTAGACCACGCCCGCGTTGATATCGAGCACGGTGGCCCCGGCGGCGGCCTGAGCCAGCGCATCGGATTCGACGGTGGAGAAATCGCCCGCCTCAAGCTCGGCGGCGAGTTTCTTGCGGCCGGTGGGGTTGATGCGTTCGCCAATGACGCAGAACGGCTCGTCAAAGCCGATGACGGCGGTTTTGGTTTTGCTCTCGACGATGGTGCGGGTCATGGTCTGGTCTTATCCTTGCTGGTTGGCGGGCGTGGCGGAGGCCCCGCCGTTTTCGATGGCCCATTCGGCATTGGCCTTGATCCCGCCAAGCGGGAAGAAATGCACATGCTCGATGTTGAAGTTCGGGTTCGCGGCCTTGTGGGCGGCAAGTTCGCTCAGAACGTCGGTCGGCTCGTAGGGCAGGAGCAGTTTCGAGACGTCCATGGCGCGTTTTTGCAGGACCTTGAGCGAGGGGCCGACACCGCAGGCGATGGCGAACTTGATCAGGGTCTGCAATTTGGCGGGACCGGCGATGCCGATATGGATGGGCAGGGTGATGCCTGCCGCGCTGAGGCTGTCGGCCCAGGCGATGATCGGCTTGGCGTCGAAGGCGAATTGCGTGGCGAGGGCCATTTTCGCATCGGTGGTTTCTGAGAATTTCTGTTTCCAGCGAAGGGCATCCTCGACGTTCTTCATGCTGCCGTCGGGGTCGATGTCCTTGTTGCCCTCGGGGTGGCCGGCGACATGCAGGCGTTTGAAGCCGGCGCGGTCGAATTCACCGGATTCGAGGAGCTGCATGGAGCTGTCGAAATCGCCATGGGGCGTGGTGACGCCACCGGCGAGCAGGAGGGCCTGATCGACATTGGCCTCGCCCTGATAGCGGGCGATCCAGTCGGCGAGCGTGGCGCGGTCCTTGATGATGCGCGCGGGGAAGTGCGGCATCACGGGATAGCCTTCGGCGTTGAGGCGTGCGGCGGTGGCGACCATATCCTCGATGGGCGTGCCCTCGATGTGGGCGATATAGACGCGGGTGCCGGCGGGCAGCAGGTCGCGGAAGTTCTCGACCTTTTCGGCGGTGCGCGGCATCACCTCGATGGAATAGCCATCAAGGAACGCCTCGAGCTGGCCATTGGCGGGGGTGAATTTCTCACGCTTCTTGAAATTGAACAGTGCCATCGCGGCCTCCCATAGAGATCCAGAGCGCATTCACGCCCAGCCATCATTCGCGATCAGGGCCTTGATGCGCTCCTGATCGTAGTCTGCGTCGAGCCGGGCCGCCTCGGATTGGGCGACGGCGTCGGGTTCGCCTTCGATGGAATAGGGATCGGCCTTGCGCCATTCGGCAAGATAGGCATCGGTGCCCGCTGCGCCGCATTTCATCGCCGCGCGGTCGATGGCCTGCTCGAACCGTTCGGGCAGCTGAACCTTGCTGCCGCGACGCCCCTTGCCGACGATGACCTGAGCGGGGATGTCCCGCCAGTAGACGATGGTGACGTCAACCATGGCTGATTCCTTTTTCCTTCGTGGTCACTACCTAATGCAGGAGCGACGTGGCACAGGGTCGGATTTCGACAGAACGGGCGCGTCATGCGACCTGCGCACCCTAGCCGCGGGCCGGGACAGGGGCCATGGGCACAATTGCGAAAAATACTCATCATCATCATGACCCCTCGCAACGCTTGCGTGCGCCTGCGCTTCGGACTAGTTTGGGGATAACTTGAAATGGAGGGCGTGTTGCGATGACGCCCAAGCGTCCCGAAAGTGCGGGCGCGGTCCCGAAACCGGTTGAGAGCCCCGCACTGACCCGTCCGGATCGGGGGCCGCTCTATGCGGCGCTTGATCTGGGAACAAACAGTTGCCGCATGCTGATTGCCCAACCCGAGGGCCATCAGTTCAAAGTCGTGGATAGCTTTTCGAAATCAGTGCAGTTGGGCGCAGGGCTGGAAGGCTCTGGCCGTTTGTCGCGGGCGTCGATTTATCGGACGATTCAGGCGCTGCGGGTTTGCAAGCAGAAGTTGAAGCGGCACGGGGTGACGCGGATGCGTCTGGTCGCGACCGAAGCCTGCAGGCGCGCCAGTAATGGGGCCGATTTCATGCTGCGGGTAGAGCGCGAAACCGGGCTCAAGCTGGATATCATCGCACCGCAGGAAGAGGCGCAATTGGCGGTCGTGTCCTGTGCGCCGTTAGTCAGTCAGCGCACCGATCAATTGTTGGTGGTGGATATTGGCGGTGGGTCGACGGAATTGGTCTGGATCGACCTGACGGCGGTTCCGCATGACGAGCGGCGGCGCGCGATCATGCGGATGCATATGGGCTTTCATGCCAGCCCCGTAGGCCTGCCCGCGCCGAAGGTCGTGGACTGGATCAGCGTGCCGCTTGGCGTTGCGACGCTGCGTGATCAATTCCGAGATGTCGAGGATGACGCGGCGCGGTTTGCGTTGATGAGTTGGTTCTTTGAAGAGAACCTCGCCGAATTCGCGCCCTACAAGGACGAGCAATCACGCGAGGGGTTTCAGATCGTGGGCACGTCCGGCACGGTGACCACCGTGGCGGCCAGCCATTTGGGCCTCAAGCGGTATGATCGCAACAAGGTGGACGGGCTGACCATGACGAGCGACGAGATTGACCGTGTGATCCGGTCCTATCTGGCGCTTGGGCCGGCGGGGCGGCGGCGTGATCCGCGCATCGGGCAGGACCGGCAGGCGCTGATCATGTCGGGGGCCGCGATCTTGCAAGCGTTGCTCCGGTGTTGGCCCACGGATCGGCTGAGCGTGGCGGATCGCGGCCTGCGCGAAGGTATGCTCTATGCACAGATGGCGGCGGATGGCGTATTGACGGAAAAGGACGGATAAATGGTGGATGACGGATCGGCGCAATCGCAAAACATCTGGCCTTTGCCGAAGTTTTATTTTCGGGTGACATGGGATACTTCGGAGCTGAATTTTCAAGAGGTTTCGGGGCTGGATGCGGACTCCCAACCGATTGAATATCGCGCGGGCAATTCGCCTGTGTTTTCGCGGGTGAAAATGCCGGGAATGCTGAAATCGGGCAATATCACCATGAAAAAGGGGGTATTTTCCAAGGATAACGGACTGTTTGAGTGGTTCACCGAGATCGAGATGAACAGGATCACGCTCAAAGAGCTGACGATTTCCTTGATGGACGAAAGCGGCGCGCCGACGATGATCTGGAGGGTCAAGAACGCCTTTCCGGTGAAGGTCAGGGGCACCGACCTGAAGGCTGAGGGCAATGAGGTGGCGATTGAGTCCATTGAGTTTGCCCATGAAGGACTGACAATTGAAAACGTGTGAGACGGAATAGATGGCCAAGACACCGGATGGCAAAAACACCTCGGGGCGCGGACAACGCGACCTGACGGTCAAGGTCAAGACGGCGCGCGGGCGCACGTCTTCCTCGACGCGTTGGTTGCAGCGGCAGTTGAACGATCCCTATGTCAAGCGCGCACAGATCGAAGGCTACCGGGGCCGGGCGGCGTTCAAGATCATGGAATTGGATGACAAGTTCCGGTTTCTGGTGCCCGGCGCGTGGGTGCTCGATCTGGGCTGTGCGCCCGGAGGCTGGTGTCAGGTGGCGGTGCCGCGTGTCAATGCCTTGGGCGAGAAGCAGGGCAAGGCGATTGGGCGCATCGTGGGGGTCGATCTGCAAGAGGTGGAGCCGATCATGGGCTGCGAGATTCATCAGCTGGATTTCATGTCCGACGATGCCGATCAGCAGGTCAAGGCCTGGCTGGGTGGCAAGGCGGATGTGGTGATGTCGGATATGGCGGCCTCAAGCTCTGGTCACAAGCAGACGGACCATTTGCGGATCATCGCGCTCTGCGAAGCGGCGGCCTATCTGGCGTTTGACGTGCTGGAAGTGGGCGGCACCTTCGTGTCCAAGGTGCTGGCGGGCGGGGCCGAGGGCGAGTTGCAAAAGCTCTTGAAGCAACGGTTCGAGAAGGTGGCCAACGTCAAGCCGCCTGCGTCGCGCGCCGACAGCTCGGAGAAATTCGTGGTGGCCACTGGCTTTCGCGGCTGACGCCTCAGCGGGGTGCGCGCTCATCCGGGGCGATGGAGCGGGCGGCGGCGGCGGCAAAGAGATGCAGGTCGGCGGGATCGGTTTCGGCGAGGTCCGCAACCCTGCGCGAGACGTGGTGCGCCATGCTGCGCTGCCGGATCAATTCGAACAAGAGTGCGTGGCGCGCGCGGTCGAGTTTGGGGCGGGGCCGCGGATCGGACTGGGACATGAATTACCTCGTGAGAACGCTCGAACACGTGAATGCAAATGTCTTGCCAAAGGATTGCGGCGATTTTAGCGCCATATCGGTGCGGCGGTAAGGCGTTTTGCGCAAGTGATCACGCGTGGCGCGGGCAGGCGGCGAGGCGTCGGCAAGCGATTTGCGTCTGGGCGCGAGTTGCGGGATAGTCGGCGCAAACAGGGCCGAGTCAGGCAGAGGTCTGGCCGGTGCAGCAACAGGAAAGGATGGCCGGAATGCGATATGAGGCACCTCAGGATGTCGAGGCCGCAGTGCGGATCCTCGCGGCGGAGCAGGGGGCGTATGTGCTGGCGGGGGGCACCGACCTCTTGGTCAAACTGCGCTCTGAGATGGTCGAGCCGGAGGTGGTGGTCGACATCAAGCGCATCGCAGGCATGAAAGCGATCACCGCCGAGGATGGTGGCTGGCGGATCGGGGCTGCGGTTTCCGGCGCCGAGATGGGCGAGCATGCGGGGCTGGTCGCGGATTGGCCCGGTGTGGTTGAGGCGGCGGGTCTCATTGGCTCGACGCAGGTGCAGGGGCGGGCGACCTTGGCGGGCAATCTCTGCAACGCCTCGCCTGCGGCGGATTCGGTGCCGGCGATGGTGGCGGCGGGGGCCGTGGCGCGCGTGGTTGGCCCCCAGGGCACGCGCGACGTGGCAGTGATTGATATTCCCAAGGGGCCGGGCAAGACGACGCTGGCGGCGGGCGAGTTCATTGCCTCGGTATTTTTGCCGGCGCGGGGCGCGCGGTCGGGCGATGCCTATCTGCGGTTCATCCCGCGCACCGAGATGGATATTGCGGTGGTGGGGTGCGGGATTTCACTGAGCCTGGATGCGGAGGGCCGGGTGACGGCGGCGCGTGTGGCGCTTGGCGCGGTCGGGCCCAAGGTCATTCTGGTCGAGGCGGCGGCGGCGGCGATCAAGCGCCGGGTTCTGGACGAGGCCACATTGAGCGATCTGGCCGAAGCCTGTTCGGCGGCGGCGACGCCAATCGAGGACAAGCGCGGCACGGTCGATTTCCGCCGCCATGTGGCGGGCGTTTTGGCCCGTCGCGCGGCGGTGATCGCAGAGGCGCGGGCGAAAGGAGAAAAAGCATGAGCCGGATTCATGTGACGACCAAGATCAACGGCGACGAGACAGAGTTTCTCTGCGATGCCGAGGCGACGCTGCTGGATGTGCTGCGCGACGAACTGGGCTTGACGGGCACCAAGGAGGGCTGCGGCACCGGCGATTGCGGGGCGTGTTCGGTGACGGTCGATGGGCGGCTGGTCTGCTCTTGTCTGATGCTGGGAGCCGAGGCCGAGGGTCGTGAGATTGCCACGATCGAGGGCATGGCGGCGGGCGAGGTGCTGCATCCGCTCCAGCAGAAGTTTATCGAGATGGCGGCGCTGCAATGTGGCATTTGCACGCCGGGCATCCTTGTGGCGGCAAAATCGCTGCTCGAGCGCAACCCGGACCCGTCCGAGGAAGAAGTGCGCTATTGGCTGGCGGGTAATCTCTGCCGCTGCACCGGCTATGACAAGATCATCCGCGCTGTGATGGAAACGGCGGCGGACATGCGGAGGGCGTCGTGATGGCACTGGATGACACCAAGAAAATCAAGGATTTCAAGGTTGTGGGCACCCGGCCTAACCGCCCTGACGGCATCGACAAGGTGACGGGGCGCGCGCGTTTCGGGGCCGACATGGTGGCGCCGGGGATGCTCACGGGCCGTATCCTGCGCAGCCCCCATGCCCATGCGCGCATCCTGCGGATCGACACGAGCAAGGCCGAGGCATTGCCGGGGGTCAAGGCCGTGGTCACGCGCGCCGATTTCGACGATGTGCCGGATCACGTGGCCGATGTGATCGACAATTGCATGGCGGGCGACAAGGCGCTCTACGACGGGCATGCGGTGGCGGCGATTGCCGCCACTTCGGCGGCAGTGGCGCGCAAGGCGCTGAAGCTCATCGAGGTGGAATATGAGGTTCTGCCGCATGTGACGGATGTGGACGCGGCCATGCGGCCCGGCGCGCCGGTGCTGCATGAGGGTGCACAGCAGGAAACGGTGCCCGAAGGGTATTCCGGCAACGTGATCTCGCGCGTCGAGTTCGGGCACGGCGATATTGAGGCGGGATTGGCCAAGGCCGACCGCGTGGTCGAGCGGACCTATCGCACCGGGGCCACGCATCAGGGCTATATCGAGCCGCATGCCTGTCTTGCGACGATGAGCGCCGATGGTCAGGGCGATCTCTGGGTTTGCACCCAAGGGCACTACATGGTGCGCAACGTCTGTGCGGCGATCCTCGGACTGGAGCAGGGGCAATTGCGGGTCACGGCCAGCGAAATCGGCGGTGGCTTTGGTGGCAAGACAGTGGTTTTCCTTGAGCCGGTCGCGTTGATGCTGGCCAAGAAATCGGGCCGCCCGGTCAAGATGGTGATGAGCCGGTCCGAAGTGCTGCGCGCCACGGGGCCAACGGCCTCGACCTCGATTGATGTGCGTATCGGGATGAAGAAGGATGGCCGGATCACGGCGGCCTTTGCCGAGTTGCGCTATCAGGGCGGCGCCTATACGGGCTCGCCGGTCGATATGGGCGCGATGTCGGCCTTTGCGCCCTATGATCTGGAGAACGTCAAGACCGTGGGCTGGGACGTGGTGACGAACCGGCCCAAGGCGGCCGCCTATCGCGCCCCCGGCGCGCCGATGGCGGCCTTTGCCGTGGAGAGTGCGATTGACGAATTGGCCAAGGGCTTTGGCCTAGATCCGCTGGCGGTGCGGTTGATGAACGGGGCAAAGGAGGGCACGCGCGCCTCTTATGGACCGACCTATCCGGCGATTGGTCTGATGGCCACGCTCGAGGCGGCGCATACGCATCCGCATTGGACGGCCCCCTTGGGCGAAAACCAGGGGCGCGGTGTGGCCTGTGGGTTCTGGTTCAACTTTGGCGGCGATACCTGCGTCAGCCTCAATGTGACGCCGGACGGGACGGTGACGGTATCCGAGGGCAATCCCGATATCGGCGGCTCGCGCGCGTCGATGACGATGATGGCCGCCGAAGAGCTGGGTATTCCCTATGATCAGGTGCGGACGATTATTGCCGATACCGGATCGCTGGGCCAGAACGAGGTGACGGACGGTAGCCGCGTGACCTTTGCCGTGGGTCTGGCGACGATCGAGGCGGCGCGCGCCGCCAAGCGCGAGATGTGCCGCCGCGCCGCGATGATCTGGGGTATCGACGAAGAGGCGGTGGAATGGGAAGACGGGGCCGCGCGTCCTGCTGGCCCCAATGCCGGGAAATTCCCCCCCATGACCATCAAGGAAATCGCCGCCGTCGCCAGCAACACGGGCGGGCCGATTGCCGGGCACCATGAGGTGACAGCCGAGGGGGCGGGTGTCAGCTTTGGCACGCATATGGTGGATGTCGAGGTGGATCCCGATACCGGCGCCACCAAGATCCTGCGCTACACGGTGTTTCAGGATGCCGGGCGCGCGGTGCATCCGGCCTATGTCGAGGGGCAGTTTCAGGGGGGTGCCGTGCAGGGTATCGGCTGGGCGCTCAACGAGGAATATATCTATGGTGAGGATGGCATCCTGCAAAACGCAGGATTCCTTGATTACCGGATTCCCGTGGCCTCTGACCTGCCGATGATCGACACGGTGATTTTGGAAATCCCCAATCCCGGCCATCCCTACGGGGTGCGCGGTGTGGGCGAAACGCCGATTGTGCCGCCCTTGGCGGCGGTGGCCAATGCGGTATCGGCGGCGGCGGGCGTGCGAATGACGCAGCTTCCGATGTCGCCGCCGCGTGTTCTGGCCGCGATTCAGGCGGCGAAGGGCTGATGGTCAAGGTCGTGCTCTGGGGGTCTCTGGCCGAGAGCGCGGAAGGCCAACGCGAGGTGGCGGTCGAGGCCGCCACCTTGCGCGAATTACTTGACGGGCTGGTTGAGACTTTCCCCGGCCTGCGCGCGGAGTTGGAGCGTGGCGTGTCGGTGTCGATCGACGGGCGCGTCTACAATGACAGTTGGTTCACGCCGATTCAGCCAGATAGCGAAGTTGTGTTGCTCAAGCGGCTTAAGGGTGGCTGAGGCGCGCGCATTCGCCGCTTTTCCTGTGCGGTGGCTTGGCCTATGCCGGTAGCCGAAAACCGGAGAATTTCCCATGATGCCTGCCTCTGTTCCCCTGACCCGTGATCTGGTGCTGATCGGGGGCGGCCATGCGCATGCGCTGGTGCTGCGGATGTGGGGGATGGACCCGCTGCCGGGGGCGCGATTGACGGTGATCGACCCCAATCCGGTGGCGCCCTATACGGGCATGTTGCCGGGATTGGCCGCAGGGCATTACCGGCGTGAAGACCTGGAGATAGATCTGGTGCGACTGGCGCGGTTCGCGGGGGCGCGGCTGATCGTGGGCGCAGTGACGGGGATTGATGCCGGCGCGGGCCGTGTGACGGTCGCGGGGCGGGGCGAGATCGGATTTGACGTGGCCTCGGTCGATGTGGGGATTCATTCGGGGATGCCACGGGTGCCGGGGTTCGCTGAACATGGCGTTGCAGCGAAACCGCTTGGTCCCTTTGCCGGGGCGTGGGAGAGGTATCTCGGTCGGGTGGCGCAGGGGGCTGTGCCACAGGCGGCGGTGATCGGCGGCGGCATTGCCGGGATCGAATTGGCGATGGCGATGGCCTATCGGTTGAAGGCTGTTGCTGGGCAGGCAGAGGTCACGCTGATCGAGCGGGCGGGGGAGATTGCGCCGGGGGCACCAGTCATTCGCCCGCGTCTGATCCGCGCCTGCGCGGCCGCGGGGGTGCGGATTGTGACGGGTGTCGAGGTGGCTGAAGTGACGGCCGCGGGGGTGGTTCTGGGCAATGACACCAAGATTGCGGCGGGGTTTGTCGCAGGCGCAGCAGGCGCGCGGGCGCATGGCTGGTTGGCCGGGACCGGGTTGCCGGTGACGGAGGACGGGTTTTTGCGCGTGGGGGCGGATTTGCGGGTTGAGGGGCAAGAGGCGATATTTGCCGCCGGGGATTGCGCCCATCTGACCCATGCACCGCGCCCCAAGGCCGGGGTCTATGCCGTGCGCGCCGCGCCTGTGCTGCGTGACAACCTGCGCGCGGTGTTGAGCGGGGGCAAGACACGGGTGTTTCATCCGCAGCGCGATTACCTCAAGCTGATTTCGCTGGGCGAAAAGTCGGCCCTGGCCGAGAAGCTGGGCATGGCGTTTGGTGGGCCGCTGCTCTGGCGGTTGAAGGATCGGATCGACCGGAAATTCATGCTGCAATTTGGCGATTTGCCTGCGATGGCGGCGGCGGAGGCACCACGCCTGCGCGCCTTGGGCGGCCTCGGGCAAGAGCCGCTCTGTGGCGGGTGCGGGGCCAAGGTGGCACCGGGGGTGTTGTCGGCGGTCTTGGCGCAAGAACGGCACCCCGCGCGTGCGGATATAATGACCGGGCCGGGGGATGATGCCGCGGTGATCCGGGTGGGCGGTGTGCAGCAGGTGCTGACCACGGATCACTTGCGGGGGTTCACCGAGGATCTGGGCGTTATGGCGCGGATTGCGGCGCTGCATGCCTTGGGCGATGTCTGGGCGATGGGGGCCAAGCCGCAAGCGGCGCTGGTCTCTGTCACCTTGCCGCGCATGGCCGAGGCGTTGCAGGCGCGCACCATGGCCGAGATCATGGTGCAGGCGGGCGACGCCTTGCGCGCGGCGGGGGCCGAGATCGTAGGCGGGCATTCGACCATGGGCGCGGAGGCCAGTATCGGCTTTACGGTGATGGGGATATTGGAGCGCGAGGCGATTTCGGTCGCGGGCGCGCGGGGTGGCGATGCGCTGATCCTGACGCGGCCTATCGGGTCGGGCGTTCTCTTGGCGGCGGAGATGCGCGGGCAGGCCGATGGGCGCGATATTGCGGCCTTGATGGCGGCGTTGCAGGTGCAGCAGGTGGATGTGGCAGAGATACTGGGCGAGGCACACGCGATGACGGATGTCACGGGCTTTGGTCTGGCGGGGCATCTGATGGCCATGTGCCGGGCCTCGGGTGTTGGGGCCGAGGTCGATCTGGCGGCGGTGCCGGTTTACGATGGCGCCGAGGCGCTGGCGGAGGCGGGCGTGCGCTCGACGATCTGGGCGGCGAATGTTGCGGCAGCGCCGGTTGAGGGGGGCACGGGCGCGCGGCTGGCGTTGTTGCACGATCCGCAGACGGCGGGCGGGATGCTGGCGGCTGTTGGGTCCAAGGAGGCGGAAGGCTTGGTGCAGCGGTTGCGTGCGGCGGGGCATGAGGCGGCGGTGATCGGGCGGGTTGTGGCAGGGCCGGTGGGGATCAGGGTGAGCCAAAAGCGCTGAGCCGCGCGGATCGCTGGGCCGGGGACTAGCGAAGCAACGGAAATGGCTGCCACTTTATGCCAGCAAAGTCCGTATGACCCATCAGATTTGCGCTCCCTCTCGAAATCGCTAGGCCGCGGGACGGCCCAGCGATCCGCGCGGCGGCGCGTGCCGCGCCTTGATTCCGCGCGGGGAACTGGGGCCGATGTTTGCAATAATCCAAGCCTACGCGCTGTGGATCAAATCCTGTGCTGCCGCGTCCAATGTGGCCTCTGACAGATCAGGCAACTCCAGAGGCGTCGTTCCTTGGGGGCGGGGTTTGCGGATATAGCGCGGATCGTAATGGGTTTCGATCAACTGCGTCACGAGGGTGGGAAAATCGCCCGATGCGGCAAGGGCGCGCCACTGGTCCACTTGGGCGTGGCCGTGATACTGGACGAGGCGCGAGAGGATCGCGTCGAGCCGGTCAGGATCGGCGATCAGGTCGGCATAATCGGCGCAGACGTTGGACACACGCGCAGCAAGCGGCACTTCGAGCCGGATCACAGGCGCGCTGCGCATGGCGCGGGTGAGCATCGGGGGCAGGGTGATGCGGCCGATGCGACTGCTCTCGGCCTCGATATAGACCGGGCGGGTGGGATCGAGCCGGGCCATTTGCGCCGCCAGAGCGCTTTCAAAGGATTTTTGCGAAGGCTGACCGCCGAGCATGGGGCCAAAGACCGAGCCACGATGGGCGGCGAGCCCCTCAAGGTCGATCACCTGTGCCCCGAGGGCTGCAAGATGGGTCAGAAGATGGGTCTTGCCGGTGCCGGTGCCGCCGTCGATAAGGCGGATGGGGGCGGGAAACGCTTCTTCATAAAGCGCGCGGGCGACGAGGCGGCGGTAGGATTGATAGCCGCCCTGGATGGTGTCGGCCTTCCAGCCGATCTGTTGCAGGATGACGGTGAAGGAGCCCGAACGCTGACCGCCGCGCCAGCAATAGACCAGAGGACGCCAGCCGCCGTGACGATCCGCAAGCGGGCCCTCAAGATGGGCGGCGGCATTGCGCGAGACGAGGGCTGCGCCGATCTTGCGCGCGAGAAAACGGTCCTGTTGCACATAGATCGTGCCCACGCGGGCGCGTTCCTCGTTCGAGAGGACGGGAAGATTGAGCGCGCCGGGGATGTGATCCTCTGCGAATTCGGCGGGGGATCGGACGTCGATCACCTCGTCAAAGGGCAGAGCGGCGAGCGCCGCGAGACTATCGAGGGCAATGGGCATCAGGGAAAAACGGGATAAGGGCAGGGATGAGACATGGCCCTGTGCATGCGCCGACCCGCGGGCAAGATCAAGCCCTGTTGCACCGGCAAAAAAAGGGTGGGCAGCACGGGGCCGCCCACCACAGGTAGGGAAAGTCAGTTCTGGAGGTAAACTTCGAGGCTGTCGTCGAGCGCATCTTTCCATGGCGTGTGGTGCAGGGGGGCCATGGTGCCGGTGATGACAGATTTATAGGAATTGTTGCGGAAGCCCATGATGTCTTTCTTCTTGTGGCCCTTCCATTCCTTGAAGGCTTGGCAGGCCCCTTCGACATCGAAGCTGGGATAGTCGGTCTCGTCGATCAGTTCCTTGACGTAATCGCCCTGATACCAGATCGCGTCATAGTCATCCTGACCGGCATCCTCGCGGGCGACACGGTCGGCAACATCTGCCTCCATCGTGGCGCGGTCGGGAAGGGAGATGCGGCCCATGATGGCGTCGCGCACCCACCATGCCTGGGCGTCGAACATGTTGAAGGTGAACCACTGGTCCTGCATGCCGAGGTAGAAGAGCGCGGGTTCGCGCACAAAGGCCACGCCTTTGTAGAGATCGGCGGTGGCGAGGCGATTGGCGGTCTTGAGGCGCAGATCGTCAGGCAGGAAGGGGAAGTGGTGCTTGTAGCCGGTGCAGAGGATCACGGCATCCACGTCCTTGGTGGTGCCATCCTTGAAGTACGCGGTGTTGCCCTCGACCTTTTGCAGGAGCGGCACCTCTTGCCAGTTGTCCGGCCAATTGAACCCCATGGGCGCGGTGCGGTGGCTGACGGTCACGGACTTGCAGCCGTATTTCCAGCACTGCGAGCCGATGTCTTCGGCGGAATAGCTGGTGCCGACGATGAGGATGTCCTTGTCCTTGAATTCCAGCGCGTCGCGGAAATCATGGGCGTGCAGGACGCGGCCCTTGAAATTCTCGAAGCCGGGGAAATAGGGGACGTTGGGCGTGCTGAAATGGCCCGAACAGACGATGACGTGATCGAATTGCTCCGTATAGGTGTGGTCCTCGGGGAGGTGACATACGGTGACGTTGAACTTGTCGCCGTCTTTCTCGACCCAGCGGACGGCGGTGGAAAAGCGGATGAGATCCCGTACACCAGCCTTTTTCACGCGGCCTTCGATATAGTCGAAGAGCACGGCGCGGGGCGGGTAAGAGGCGATCTGCTTGCCGAAATGTTCCTCGAAGGAATAGTCGGCGAATTCCAGACCTTCCTTGGGGCCGTTCGACCAGAGATAGCGATACATCGAGCCATGGACCGGCTCGCCATATTCATCGAGGCCGGTGCGCCATGTGTAGTTCCACAGGCCACCCCAGTTGTCCTGCTTCTCAAAACAGACGATTTCGGGGATCTCCGCGCCCTTGGCGGCGGCGGATTGAAAAGCCCGCAATTGGGCCAAGCCCGACGGTCCCGCGCCGATGATCGCAATTCGTTTTTTGGTCATGTAGCCCTCCAAGCTGGTATGGACCAATATTCAGGTATTGGTGCCTTTGGTTCATGCCAGATTGGAGTCGGTGTGGCGGGCTTGTCAATAAATATTCTTTCCAAGAATAATATTTTCCCACGAGACGGCTGGTGCTGCGCCGGGAACCTGTTAGGAATTGATCATGTCCAATTCGAGTTTTGCCCAACGTCTGGCCATCAGAAGCGCACTACCACGGTTTTCCGTGGGTATGCGCAAGACGCTGACCATCGGATTTCTTGCCCCGCTGAGTGGCCCGGTCGAATCATGGGGCTTGCCGGGATTGCAGGGGTGTCGGCTGTGGGTGGATTGGCTGAACCGTGCGGGGGGCGTCCTGATGGGGGGGCGGCGATTCCCTGTGCGGCTTGAGGCCTATGATTGCGGGTATGACGGGGCGGATGCGCTGGCGGGGGCGCGGCATCTGGTGCAAGAGCATGACGCGGCGCTGGTGATGATGCTGGGGGGCGATTCGTTCACCGAAGTGCGCGATTACCTGATGGGGCATAAGGTGCTGACCTCATCCTTGCTGACCAGCGACCTGTCGCCGGACACGCCCTATCTCATTGCGCCGGGCGAATCGCTGCCCATCTACACGGTGACGGCGGTGGAATGGATTGCCAAGCACCGGTCCGAGATCAAGACCGTGGCACTTTGTGCGCAGACCGATGCGCTTGGGCTGCCGGCGCTGGCCGCCTATCGCGCGGCCTTCAAGGCGGTGGGCATCGAGATTGTCGCGGAAATCCGGTATGATCCGGGCACCGCCACGGCACCCGAGGTGGTGACCCCGATGCTGGCCGCGGCACCGGATATGCTGTGCTGGTGTACGAGCTATACGCCGATGGTCCATGCGATGACGGAATATGCCTATCATCAGGGCTATGCGGGCCAGATCCTGAGTTGCACGGCGGATTGCTATGAACAATTGATCGCGCTCACCTCGCCCGAGTTCATGGAAGGGTTCCTGTTCCAGTTCCCCGATTTCGACGATCCGGCGCTGGCGGAAAAAGCGTTCTTCTTTAACCAGCCTCAGGCGTTCTACGAGGAATACAACGCACGCTTTCCGGGCAGTTGGACAGCGGTGAGTTGGGAATATGCGGCCATTCTCGACATCTGGCAATCGGCGGTCGAGCGGGCGGGCACGGTCAATTCGGTGTCGGTTCTGGCGGCGATGCGGCAATTGGGCGAGGTCAACCATGCCTTTGGCCCGGCGCAGTGGTGGGGGCAGGATATGTTTGGCCTCGATCATACGCTGATCGGCGATTGGCCGGTCGTGCAGATCCAAGGCGGCAAGGCGCGGATCGTCGATTTCGGGTCGATCCCCGACTGGCTGGCGCAGCATGAGGCGCTGTTGCGGGTGGAAATGGCGGCACTTGGCCAGCTTTGGCACCAGAGGCATGGGCAGGGGGCTGGCAAGGCCTGTCTCGAGGCACGCCTGGTGGTGAGCTAAGGCGGCTCAGCCGTCTTGCCCTCAATCTTCTTGCAGCAGGGTCTTTTGCTCTTCGATCAGGTGCAGCTTGATGTATTCAACGGCCGTTTCGACATCGCGTGAGGATATGGCGTTGAAGAGCGCGTTATAGCGTTTCTGGTAATCCTCGATGCGTTTGGGCGTCAGATGCCGCCGCATCATGGTGGAGCGGTGGGTCTGCAGGCAGGCCTCGATCGCCAGATCGTAACAGGAGGCGAGTAGGGGATTGCCAGTGCCCGCCGCGATCTTGCGATAGAAATCCTCTTCGCAGGCGACGAATTCCGCGGCGTCGGTGCTGATGCCTTCCATCCGGGTGAGGATGTCGTCGAGTTCCATGATGTCGCGCGGGGTCATGTTGATGACCGCAAGGCGGATCATCTCGGGCTCGAGAATACCGCGCACGACGAGATGATCGAGCGGGCTGGTGTTTTCGGCCAAGGCACTGCGGCTGGAAGTGCGGGTGAGTTCGCTCTTGTAGGTGACAAAGCTGCCGGACCCGGCGCGACGGCGGATGATGTTGCGTGCTTCGAGCACGTCGAGCGCGTCTCGCACGGTATTGCGGGCGACACCTAGCTCCGACGACAGGGTGCGCTCGGACGGCAGGCGCGCGCCCTCGGGATATTCTTCGGATTTGATCCGGGCAAAGAGGCTGTCGATCACCACCTGCACGGTGGCCCCGACCGAGTGGCTGGTGACAAGCTGGGCTGTGGTGCTCTGGTTGGCCATCGTAGCGGGGTCCTTGGTGTGGCGCGGGGGCCGTTTACGGTAAATCTAGGCGGAACCGAACACTGGCACAAGCCGCAGCTCAGGGCCAGAGAACCAATTTCGATCCCCTTTCGGACCAGTTTTGCGGACAAAAAGAGGGGTTTTGCGAGGTGCCTCTAAAATGAACTTTTAGAAATTGTATTTAAATTTAGTATCTTGGTCGATTGGTCTGGCTAAATTATAACTCTAAGAAACAAATTTTCTTGTGAGTTTCAAATCGCTTTGCTAGCCTTTGCTCGTGGGCCGAAACCAATTTCGGAAACTGGTATAGTCTCTGGGGTTGTCAATGAACCAAAACAGGTCGTCCTTGGCTCCGATCTGCTGCGCGAGATCGCGCGGTGCCAACAGTTGGAGGAATGCATGCTTTCCAAATATATCTCTAAGGGGTTCACACGTCGGACCTTTCTGAAAACCTCCGCGGCGGCGACTGCCGCGCTTGGCCTGCCGAAAGTGGCGCTGGCGGCGGGTGAACCGATCAAGATCGGATTTCTGGCCCCTCTGACGGGCGCCGTGGCGGCCTGGGGTAAACCCGGTCTCGATGGCTGTATGATCTGGGCCGAGCGGGTCAATGCCGCAGGCGGCATCATGCTGGCGGATGGGGCGCATCCGGTCGAATTCGTGGCCTATGACGAGGAATACGATCCCGCCAAGGCGCGCACCGGGGCCACCAAGCTGATCCGCGAGGATGGCGTGAGCTTTATCATGATGCTGGGCGGCGATCCCTGGCCGGGTGTGCAGCCGGTGGCGGAACGCACGGGGATGCTCTTTTCCACGCTGCTGCCCTCGGATCTCTCGCCCGATACCAAGACGCTGTTGGCCCCGGCCGAGGTGCACCCCATCTATAACGTGACCGGGGTCGAGTGGCTGGCGCAGAACAAGCCGGAGCTGAAAACCGCCGTGATGTGCGCGCAGGACGATGCGCTTGGCCTGCCGTCGGTGGCAACCTATCTGGCGGCCTTCGAGGCGGCGGGGATCGAGATGCTGGACGAGCCGCTGCTCTTTGACCCGGCCACCACGGATTTCGCCCCCGTCGTAACACGGTTGATGGCCAAGAACCCCGACATCATCTGTCTGGACACCTGCTATTCGGATTATGTGCACCCGATTGCCGAGCAGCTCTTTCAGCAGAATTTCAAGGGTCAGATCATCAGCTGCACGGCGGATTTCTATGACCAGATGATCGCCAAGACCTCGAAGGAATTCATGGAAGGGTTCATCTTCCAGTTCCCGGATTTCGACGATCCGGCGCTGAATGCCGAGAACGTCAATTTCCAGGACCCCAACGGGTTCTATGCCGAATACAACACGCGGCATCCCGGTCAGTGGGGCGCGGTGAGCTGGGAATATGCCTCGATCATGGACCTGTGGAAGGTTGCGGCCGAAAAGGCAGGCTCTGCCGACCCCGAAGCGGTGCTGGCGGCAATGAAGGACGGCCCCGGCAACCATGCCTTTGGCGAGGCGGAATGGTGGGGCGAGGAACTCTTTGGTATCGACAACGCGCTGGTGGGCGATTGGCCCGTGGTCGCCATCGAGAACGGCAAGGCCGTGATCAAGGAATTCCGTTCGATCCCCGACTGGTATAGCCGGCATGGCGATCTCTTGATCAAGCATATGCAGGCCTATGGCCAGATGTGGGATCAGCGCGGCTGACCCAGTCTCATGACAGCGCCCGGTTGGCGGGCGCTGTTATCCTGTCTCTCTAAAATTCGAGCATTCCGATGATGGAACTCCTGGCGCAGACCGGCCTGAACGCCGTCTATGCAGCAAGCTATATTTCTTTGGTCGCGGTTGGCCTTGTGCTTATCTTTGGCGTGATGGGCGTGATCAATTTCGCCCATGGCGAATTGTTCATGGCCGGGGCCTATGCGGTGGTCGCCCTCTATGCCGACATGCATCTGCCGTTCTTTGTGGCGGTGCCGATTGGCATGGTCTTTGTGGGCGTTTTGGGCCTGGTGATGGAGCGGGGGCTGTTTCGACCGCTCAAGGGCAATCCACTGGGCGGTTTGGTGGCCTCGATCGGCTTTCTGATGATCTTGCAATCCCTGGCGGTGATGGGATTTGGCGTGCGGATGGAGCATATCCCCCCCGTTACGCAAGAGGTTTGGCGTATCTCTGACAAGGTGGGTCTGCCGGTGGCACGGATCTATGTGATCGTGGCGGCGGTCGTTTTGTTGAGCGCGCTGTGGTATTTCCTCAAGCGGACGCGGTTCGGCTGGGCGCTGCGCGCGTCGGCGCAAGACCCGGAGGCGGCGGCCTTGCAGGGGATTTCGATCACCCAGACGGCGCGGATCGCCATGTTCATCGGTGCCGCATTGGCGGGTGTGGCGGGGGCGCTGACCGCGCCGCTGGTATCGGTCAACCCGCATATGGGCCATTCGGTGATTGTCACGGCCTTTATCGTCATCATCGTGGGCGGGGTCGGATCGCTGGAGGGGGCAATCATCGCCTCGGTGGTCTATGCCTTTGTCCACACCTTCGTCACCACATTCTCGGATGGGGTGTTGGCCGATATTGTGGGTCTGATGCTGATGCTGGTGGTGCTGATCGTCAAGCCCACGGGTCTGTTCGGGAGTGCGGATCGTGCTTAAGCCATTGATGTTCCTATTGGGTGCTGCGGCGCTGATCGCGTTGCCGCATGGGCTGAGTTTCTCGCAACAGGAAATTCTGGTCTTTATGGTGATCAATATCCTGTTGGTCATGTCCTACCGCTTGCTCACGCTGACCGGCGAATGGTCCCTCGGTCATGTGGTGATCATGGGGGTGGGGGCCTATGCCTCGGCTTTGATGACGAAAAACCTCGGCGTGCCGGTGCCGGTCGGGTTGATCCTGGGCGGGGTCACGGCGGCGCTTTTGGCGGTGCTCTTGTCCTTTCCGCTGTTCCGGATGAAGGGGTTTTACTTTCTCATCGGGTCCTTTGCGGCCGGTGAGATCATCCGCCTGATCTGGAAGCGGTTCCGCGAGCCCTTTGGCGGGGTGCGGGGGATTTCGGGGATTGATCCGATGCCGGACTTTTCCATTGGCTTTTACAGTTTCGATTTCTTCGAGCCGGTATCCTACTACTATTTCGCCGGGGCCATCGTCGCCTTTTGTCTCTGGGTGCTGTGGCGGATCGAGAAATCTCCGGTAGGCCTGACCTTTCACGCGGTGCATTGGCAGGACAAGCTGGCACAGGCCTCGGGGGTCAATCTGCGGGCCTATCGGACGCTGGCCTTTGCCATCGCTTCGGGCTTTGCCGGGATCGCAGGGGCGTTGCAGGCGCATTACGTGGGCACGGTGAATCCCAATTCCTTTGACATCGAGGTGATGGTGTTCGTGCTGACATGGGCCATCGTGGGGGGCACGACGACATTCTACGGGCCAATTCTGGGCTGTGTTCTGCTGACTGTGATCAATGAGATCGTGCTGCGCGGGATGGGGTTCGAGCAGGCGCGGCCATTGTTCTACGGGGCCATCATGATCCTGTCTATTCTCTTTCTTCCCAATGGGTTGGAGAGCATTGTTCAGAAGTTTATACCGCGCAAATCCGCCGCAAAATCCGACAGAAAGGCCGAAGCATGACCGATTTTCTCGAAATGCGGAACCTGACCATGCGGTTTGGCGGGCTGATGGCGGTCGATGGGCTGTCCTTCAAGGTGGCGCATGGCAGCATCCATGGGCTGATCGGGCCGAATGGCGCGGGCAAGACCACGACGTTCAACATGATCTCGGGGTTCTATACGCCGACGTCTGGTCAAATCCTGCTCAGGGGCGAGGATATATCCGGCCTTGCCATGCATGAGGTGGCGCGGCGCGGTGTGGTGCGGACATTCCAGCACTCGACACTCTTTGCCGAATTGACGGTGTTGGAAAACGCGCTGGTGGGCACGCATATGCCCTTCCGGCCCAATATCTTTGCCGCGATCATCGGCTGGGACCGTGAGGACCGGCGCGGTGCCGAGGCGCGGGCGCGCGAGGCGCTGGAATTCTTCGGGCTGGATGATCTGGTGGACGAGCGCGCCGGGGATCTGTCGCACGGGCACCAACGCGCGCTCGGGCTGGCAGTGGCCTATGCCAGCCATCCCGATGTGATGCTGCTCGACGAGCCGTTTACCGGCATGAACCCCGAGGAAACCCGGCAGATGATGGAGCTGATGCGCCGCCTCAAGGCGGATGGGATCACCATCCTGCTGGTCGAGCATGACATGCAGGCGATCATGGGTCTTTGTGATACCATCACCTGCATGAGTTTCGGCAAGTTCCTGGCCGAAGGGGGACCGGCGGAAATCCGGCATCACCCGGCGGTGATCGAGGCCTATCTGGGAGGCGCACGCCATGTTGCTTGAGATGCGCAAGATTGCCGTGAACTATGGCAAGATCAACGCGATCCGCGACATTTCCATTGCCGTGCCCGAGGGCAAGATCGTCACGATCATCGGTGGCAATGGCGCGGGCAAGACCACGACGCTGCGCGCGATGTCGGGAATGATTTCGATTTCGGCGGGGGAGATCCTGTTCGAGGGCCAGCGGATTGATCATCTGCCCGCGCATAAGGTGGTGGCCCACGGCATCGCGCATGTGCCCGAGGGGCGGCGCATCTTCAAGGATATGACGGTCGAGGAAAATCTGCGCACCGGCGCGTTCCTGCGGCGTGACAAGCCCGAGATCGAGCGCGATCTGGAGCAGGTCTATGATCGTTTTCCGCGTTTGCGGGAACGACGGGTGCAGCGGGCGCAGACCATGTCGGGCGGCGAGCAACAGATGCTGGCGATTGGCCGCGCGCTGATGTCCAAGCCGCGCCTCCTGCTTATGGACGAGCCTTCAATGGGGCTCGCGCCAGTGATCGTCGAGGAAATCGCGCGGATCATCGAGGAGATCAACGCGCAGGGCCTGTCGGTGGTGCTGGTGGAGCAGAATGCCGAACTGGCGCTGGAACTGGCGCATCACGCCTATGTCCTGGAAACCGGAAACACCGCAATGGAGGGGCCTGCCCATGAGCTACGTGGAAATGAACATGTTCGCGCCGCGTATCTGGGGCTTTGATCGCGGCGACACCGAAATGCGGGTGGCGCGCGAGGCCGGGTGGTCGCGGGCCGATCTGGTCTGGGAACGTCTGACCGAGGCGGGCTGTGCGGCCTATGTGGCGGGCGACCGGGCAGGGGCCGCGCGGATGCTGCGGCGCGCGGGATGGGTGGCACGGCTGTTTTTCGGCGCGCAGGATATGCGGCGGGCCACCAGCCTTGCCAATCTTGCGGTTCAGGCGCGTGACGCCGGGCAGGGCGCGCGGGCGGAGGCCTTGCAAAAGCAGGCGCTGAACCTCTGGCGGCGCGCCCCCGAGATGGTGGGCGGGATCGTGTTCAAGCCGCGCAGCCGCTCGTCGCTGTTTCATCTGCGGATGGAGGCGCTGCACCGCGACACGTTTCACGACAACATGCGCAAACGCTATCGCGCCATTGCCGCCGAGAGCGATCAGGCGCTGCGGCGATTGCTGGTCGGGGCGCGGCCCGAGCGGCCGATCTGTGCGCGCTGGCGGGGGGAAAAGCCGCCCGTGTTCGATGACGGGCGCAAGTTTCTGGCCGCAGCGCTCCTGATCGCCGAGGGCTGAGATTTTTCGAGTATTTGAAGAACGATGAAAGGCGGGGCTTCGGCGAGGTCCCGGATCAAGTCCGGGACGGGACGCGCCCTAGTGCCCGCCGCCCAAAATGCCGATGGCGGTAAAGACGCCCAGCACCGCCAGCCATTGCGTGCCGCGCAGGCGTTCACGAAGGAAAATCGCGGCAAAGAGCACGGTAATGACGCCAAAGGTCGAGGCCCCGATGGCGGCGAATTCGGGGCGCGCGGTCTGGCCGGCGCCGATCACGCAGCCGATGGCCAGCGCGTCCAGCGTGCCCATCAACAGCAGAAGCGGCGCGTGACGGCGGCTGAGCGAAAGGGGCGCGCGCAGGGCCAGAGCAAAGCCTACCACCACCGCCAGAGCGGCAGCGCGCGTGGGAGCCAGGAGCAGCAATTCGCCGCCCGTCGCCGTGGCCTGATGCCCGATAGCGAAGGTGAGCGCAAAGCCCGCAGCGGCGAGCAGCGACCAGCCGATGGCGGGCAGGGGGCTGGCCGGGGCCTCGGCGGTATCATGGCCTGCATCGCTCTGGGCGATATAGGCCACGCCGCAGATGATGTGACCGACCATGATCCATTCGAGCGCCGTGGTGGGCGCGCCATTGAGGCTGGCCCAGCCGACCGAGAGAATCGGATAGGCCCCGATCACCGGAGCCACGAGCCGCACCGGGCCGATGGAAAAGGCGCGGTAGAGCGCCGTGCCGCCGATACCGAAGAAAACGCCCGCGAGCAGGGCGAGGCCGATGTCGCCGCCTTGGGGCGCGTGAAGCCCCGCATAGGCGCTGATCGGGGTCACGATCATGAGGCCAAAGGCCAGAACCCACACCAAAGGCGCAAAAATCCCGTTATTCTGGCTGACATAGCGGACGCAGACATCATGGGTGCCCCAGGCGAGTGCCGCGACAAGGCCAAGGATGAGAGCGGTCATGCGGGGTTTTCTCCAGTGGTCTGTGCCGAGAATTCCGGGCTTGGTTCGGGTTTGATGTTGCTGGCGAGGCAGGGTTGCGATATTCTTATTGTTAAATAAATATTCCGCTTATGCAAATATCTTGCAGGGAAAGAGGAGGTCCGCAGTGTTGGAGATGCGCTATCCCGAGGTCAAGGCCGGGCCGCCCCGGCCCAGTGTGATTGTCGAGCCGCGGGTGTTTTCCCTGCCGCCCGGAACCGAACGCTATGTGGTCGAAGGCGCGGGCGCAATCCTCATTCGCGTCGAGGCGGGAGATCGCTTGCGGGTGGTGAATACCGAAGGCGGGCAGCGCTGCGAGATCGTGACGGCGCGACCGGACGGGGCGATTGATCCGGGCATTCTGGGTGAAGCGGGCACGGGCGAGGCGACGGGGCTCAGGGCGCTCTTGGCGGGGTCAGAGACCTCGTTGCGCGGATTGCGCATGGGGCTGGAGGCGCGGGGGATCGATCTGGCGCGGGCGCGGTCGGTGGATGTTTTCGATTCGGGCAGCCCGGCGGGGGACGAGGCGGAATTCACCGTGCAGCGCGACGGGGTGGCGGTGGTTGCCGCGCCGGGGGGCATCATGGATTTCACGGCGCAGGATACCGCGACGCCGCTCACGGTCTGGGTCACGCGTGCCACGCTCAAATCCGCCGCGCGGTTCGAATTGCCCGATCCGCTGGCCGATCCGGTGACGGATTTGCGCGTCCATTCGGCGACGGCCGAGTCCTATTTCGTCAAGGCGGGGGATTATATCCAGATCCTCGACGTGGATGGGCGGCAATGCACGGATTTCCAGTGTTTCGCCGCGCGCAAGCTGGACAAGGGGATCGAGCATGCGCTGGATGTGACCACGACGCGCACGCTGATGGGCCATGCCTATCCGATGCCCGGTCTGCATGCGAAATACTATGATCAGGACATGCTGCCGCTGGTCGAGGTGGTGCAGGATACGGTCGGGCGGCACGATGCCTTTGCGCTGGCCTGTGCCGCGAAATATTACGACGACATCGGCTATCCGGGGCATGTGAACTGTTCCGACAATTTCAACGCCGCCCTTGCCCCGCATGGGGTGACGGCGCGCGCGGGCTGGATGGCGATCAATTTCTTCTTCAACACCGGCATAGATGCGCATGGGGTGATGTATACAGACGAGCCCTGGACGCGACCGGGGGACTATGTGCTCTTGCGGGCGCTGACGGATCTGGTCTGTGTGAGTTCGGCCTGCCCGGATGACACCACCGCCGCAAATGGCTGGAACCCCACGGATATTCACGTTCGCACCTATAGCGGCAAGGAAACCTTTCAAAGATCGGTGGCCTATCGGCCCACCCCCGACGCGGAGCCAAAGATGACCAAACAGACAGGATTTCACCCGTGTTTCGCGCGGTTTACCGAGAATTTCATCGAGTATAACGGTTTCTGGCTGGCCAGTGCCATGTCAAGCGCGGGGCCGATTGTGGAGTATCACGCCTGCCGTAAGAAATCCGTGGTGCTGGACCTGAGTGCGCTGCGCAAGTTCGAGATCACAGGGCCGGATAGCGAGGCGCTCTGCCAGTATGTCTTTACCCGCGACATCAAGAAACTGCCGGTGGGCGGCGTGGTCTATACCGCGATGTGCTATCCGCATGGCGGCATGATCGACGACGGCACGGTGTTCCGCCTGGGGCAGGACAATTTCCGCTGGATCGGCGGGAGTGATTACGGCGGCGAATGGCTGCGCGAGAAGGCCGAGGAACTGGGGCTCAAGGTGCTGGTGCGGTCCTCGACCGATATGCAGCACAATATCGCCGTGCAGGGACCGGAGAGCCGCGATCTGCTGAAAAAGGTGATCTGGACCGCGCCGCATCAGCCCAAGTTTGAAGAGCTGGGCTGGTTCCGGTTCACGCCCGCGCGCATCGGCGATCACGACGGAATTCCGGTGGTGGTGTCGCGCACCGGCTACACCGGCGAGTTGGGTTATGAGATTTTCTGTCACCCCAAGCACGCGGTCGAGGTGTTCGATGCGGTCTGGGCGGCGGGCAAGGATCACGGGCTGACGCCCATGGGCCTTGAGGCGCTGGATATGGTGCGGATCGAGGCGGGGCTGATCTTTGCGGGCTATGATTTCAGCGATCAAACCGATCCGTTCGAGGCCGGGATTGGCTTTACCGTGCCCTTGAAGTCGAAGCCGGATGATTTTATCGGGCGAGAGGCGCTCATCCGGCGCAAGGAGCATCCGGCGCGGGTGTTGGTGGGCCTCGACATCGACAGCAACGTGGCCGTTGGCCATGGCGACTGTGTCCATATCGGGCGCGCGCAGATTGGTGAGGTGACATCCTCGATGCGCTCGCCGCTCTTGGGCAAGAATATCGCGCTGGCACGGGTTGATGTGGCGCATCATGCGGTGGGCACCGCCGTTGAGATCGGCAAGCTCGACGGGCAGCAAAAGCGCCTGCCCGCGACGATCGTGCCCTTTGCCCATTACGATCCGCAAAAGACCAAGCCGCGCTCTTGACTTGCGTCAAGGCGAGGGCTGTGTCCGGCTGAGAAACTGGCAGGTATGAGCACGGCACTCGAAGATATGGGCGGCGAAGAGCGGCTGCGGGACCTGGTTCGGACGTTCTACGACCGGATGGAAGGGGACCCCGCCGTCTATCCGCTGCACCGGCTGCATTTTCGCGGTCATGGGCTGGAGCATACGCGCCAGACGCAGTTTGAATTCCTGTCCGGGTTTCTGGGCGGGCGCGCCTATTATCGCGAGCGGTTCGGGCATATGGACCTGCGCGAGATCCATGCGCATGTGCCCATCCGCCAGGCGGATGTGACCATGTGGCTCGAGACCTTCGACGCGGCCCTGCGCGATGAGGGGATGGAGGGGCCGGTGGTGGAGCGGTTTCGCGCGGTGCTGAACCGGGCAGCGCATATGCTGATCAACGAGGTGCCGGATTGGCGCGTCGAGGCGGACCGGACGGGGCAGGGGTGCCCGGTGTCGGAGGGGTGAGAGCCGACGTTGGGTATATCCCCGCGCGGAACAAGGCGCGGCACGCGCCGCCGCGCGGATCGCTGGGCCGTCCCGCGGCCTAGCGATTTGGAGAGGGATCGCTATTCTGTCGGGTCACACGGGCTTGGCAGGCATAAACTGCCAGACAGTGCCGTTGCTTCGCTAGTCCCCGGCCCAGCGTTCCGCGCGGCTCATGCCTCGGGTTCAACGATCCGATAGAACCCAGTGATAAACGCACCCTTACCTATCTTAAAAAAGAAAGCCCGCGCGAATGCTCGCACGGGCCAATTGTCCGATATGATGCACACTCAGATGTCGAGCGTGTTGTCGCGTTCCCATTTGGTGAAATGGCTGACAAAGGAATTCCATTCCTGCCGTTTCAGCTTGAGATAGGCGGCCGAGAAATCATCGCCCATCGTGGCCTTGAGTTCCTTGTCCTTGTCGTATTCGCGCAGGGCGTCGAGCATGTTGAGCGGCAGCTTGGGCGCGCCGCGCACCTTGTGGCCCTCGGCGTACATGTCGATGTCGTGACGCTTGCCCGGATCGGCCTTGGAGCGGATGCCCGAGAGACCCGCCGCGATGATCACGGCCTGCAGGAGATAGGGGTTGACCGCGCCATCGGGCAGGCGCAGCTCGAACCGGCCGGGGCCGGGGACGCGCACCATGTGGGTGCGGTTATTGCCTGTCCATGTCACCGAGTTGGGCGCCCATGTGGCACCCGAGATGGTGCGGGGCGCGTTGATGCGCTTGTAGCTGTTGACGGTCGGGTTGGTGATGGCCGCAAGCGCGCTTGCGTGCTTCATGATGCCGCCGAGGAAGTGCTTGCCGCGCTCCGACAGGCCCACTTCGCCGGTCTGGCCTTCGCCCTTGCCGGCAAAGACGTTGGTCTTGGCCTTGGCACCGGGGCCATCCCAGACCGAAATATGCGCGTGACACCCGTTGCCGGTCAGGCCTTCGATCGGTTTGGGCATGAAGGTGGCGCGGAAGCCATGCTTTTCCGCGACGGATTTTGTCATGAACTTGAAGAACGAATGCTTGTCAGCGGTGACCAGCGCGTCGTCGTATTTCCAGTTCATCTCGAACTGGCCATTCGCGTCCTCGTGGTCGTTCTGATAGGGTTCCCAGCCCAGTTCGAGCATGTAGTCGCAAATCTCGCGCACCACGTCATAGCGGCGCATCACGGCCTGCTGGTCATAGCAGGGCTTGCCACTGGTGTCATGAGGATCGCTGATCTTGTCGCCCTCGGGGGTCAGCAGGAAGAACTCGGCCTCGATGCCGGTCTTGACATGCAACCCTTCGGCGGCGGCCTCGCCGATGAGGCGGCGCAGCACGTTGCGCGGGGCCTGAGCCAGATCCTGGCCATCCATCACGCAATTGGCCGCGACCCAGGCGACATCGCGCTGCCAGGGCAGCTGGATCACCGATGCGGGATCCGGCACGGCCAGCATGTCGGGATGCGCGGGCGTCAGATCAAGCCAAGTGGCAAAGCCCGCGAAACCGGCGCCGTCCTCTTGCATGTCGGCAATCGCCTCTGCCGGCACCAGCTTGGCGCGCTGTCCACCGAACAGGTCGGTGTAGGAAATCATGAAGTATTTTACGCCCTTGTCCTTGGCAAATTTCGCCAGATCACTGGTCATTTTCTCGGTCCCTGTTGTCATGTGTTTTCGGAAAGTGGTGGGCGTGGCCCAAGAGGCCACGCCGGATCGGGGATCAGAAGCCGGTGCCGGGTTTGCCGGGCCACCAATCGGTTCCGGCAAGCGGAACCTTGGCCATGGCGGCGGCCTCCATCGTCACGGCGCAGAGATCCTCTGGTTCGAGATTGTGCAGGTGGCTCTTGCCGCAGGCGCGCGCTATGGTCTGCGCTTCGAGCGTCATCACCTTGAGGTAGTTGTTGAGGCGACGACCCCCTTCGATGGGGTCAAACCGCTTCATCAGCTCGGGATCCTGGGTGGTGATGCCCGCGGGGTCTTTGCCCTCATGCCAGTCGTCATAGGCGCCCGCGGTGGTGCCAAGCTTGTTATACTCGGATTCCCACTTGGGGTCATTGTCGCCAAGGGCGATCAGGGCTGCCGTGCCGATGGCCACCGCATCCGCGCCAAGCGCCATGCATTTGGCCACGTCCGCGCCGGTGCGGATGCCGCCCGAGACAATGAGTTGCACTTCGCGGTGCATGCCCAGATCCTGAAGCGCGCGCACTGCTTCGCGGATACAGGCGAGGATGGGCTGGCCCACGTGTTCGATGAACACGTCCTGTGTCGCGGCCGTGCCGCCCTGCATCCCGTCGAGCACGACCACATCGGCCCCGGCCTTGACCGCCAGCGTGGTGTCGAAATAGGGGCGTGCGCCGCCAACCTTGATATAGATCGGAACCCGCCAACCGGTGATTTCGCGCAGCTCCAGCAGTTTGATTTCCAGATCGTCGGGGCCGGTCCAGTCGGGGTGACGGCAGGCCGAACGCTGGTCAATCCCCTTGGGCAGGTTGCGCATCTGCGCCACGCGGTCCGAGATCTTCTGACCCAGAAGCATGCCGCCGCCGCCGGGCTTGGCGCCCTGACCGACCACCACTTCGATGGCGTCAGCGCGGCGCAGGTCATCGGGGTTCATGCCATAGCGCGAGGGCAGATATTGATAGACCAGTTTCTTGGAATGGCCGCGTTCCTCGGGGGTCATGCCGCCGTCACCGGTCGTGGTCGAGGTGCCCGCCAGCGTGGCACCGCGCCCCAGCGCCTCTTTGGCGGGGCCAGAGAGCGCGCCAAAGCTCATGCCCGCGATGGTGATCGGGATGTCGAGCTGGATCGGGTTCTTGGCAAACCGGGTGCCCAGCGTCACCGAGGTGTCGCAGCGCTCGCGGTAGCCTTCGAGCGGGTAGCGCGAGATCGACGCGCCAAGAAACAGCAGGTCGTCGAAATGCGGCACCTTGCGTTTGGCCCCGCCACCGCGAATGTCATAGATGCCGGTGGCCGCCGCGCGGCGGATTTCCGCGTTGATCGACTGCGAGAAGGTTGCCGACTGGATCGGCATGGTGCGCGGAGCGCCGTGGGTCTCGTCTTTCATGGTCTGAGCCCTCAGTATGCGTTGTCAGGTTTGAAGTTATAAAGCTGGCGCGCCGAGCCATAGCGGCGGAACTCTTCGGGTTTGGCGTCACAGCCGCCACGTTCGAGCAACTCGGCAAGGAGCTCCAGATGTTCGGGGCGCATCTCTTTTTCGATGCAATCGGCCCCGAGGGATTTCACGCTGCCGCGCACGAAGAGCCGCGCCTCGTAGAGGCTGTCGCCGAGGGCGTCCCCGGCGTTGCCACAGACAACAAGGTTGCCCGATTGCGCCATGAAGGCGGACATATGGCCGATGTTGCCATGCACGATGATGTCGATGCCCTTCATCGAGATGCCGCAGCGCGACGAGGCATTGCCCTTGATGATGAGCGTGCCGCCATTGCCGGTTGCCCCGGCGTATTGGCTGGCGTCGCCTTCGACGATCACGGTGCCGCTCATCATGTTCTCGGCGACGCCGGGGCCGGCGGAGCCGTGCACATGCACGGTGGCCTGTTTGTTCATGCCGGCGCAGTAATAGCCGGTCGAGCCCATGACATGCACCTCGATGGGAGCGTCGAGCCCGACGGCGATGGCATGGCTGCCGCGCGGATTGATGATGTCCCAACCGGTTTGGTTGGTCTCATTAGCCTGTGCCTGAAGGGTGGCATTGAGGCTGCGCAGCCCTTCGGCGGCGAGGTCAAATGTCTGCATATCAGTGCTTCCAGAAATAGACGGTTGCGGGCTCGGGTTCCCAGACGCGGGCCTGTTCGATGCCCGGCAGGTTGACGAGGGCGCGGTATTCGCTGCCGAAGGCCACGTATTGATCGGTTTCGGCCATGACGGCGGGTTTGCAGGCGATGGGATCGCGCACCACGCCAAAGCCGTCCTCGGTGCCGACAACGAAGGTGAAGAAACCGTCGAGATCGACCAGCGAGCTTTCGAGTGCCTCGCCCAGGGTGGCGCCTTCGCGCATCTTCCAGGTGAGGTAGGCGGCGGCCACTTCGGTATCGTTCTGGGTTTCGATGCGCACGCCTTCACGCAGCAGCTTGCGGCGCAAGGAGTTGTGGTTGGAGAGCGAGCCATTGTGCACGAGGCACTGGTCGGAACCCGTGTTGAACGGATGCGCGCCCATGGTGGTCACGGCCGATTCGGTGGCCATGCGGGTATGGCCGATGCCATGGGTGCCGCTCATCTTGGAAATCTCGAACCGGGCGGCCACGTCCTTGGGCAGGCCCACTTCCTTGTAAATCTCGATGCTCTCGCCTGCGGACATGACGCGAACGCCGGGGGCGATTCGCTCGAGCGTGGCGCGGGTCTCGGAGGCCTTGTCGGCGGGGAAATCCAGCACCGCGTGGGTATCCTTGCGGGTGAGGGTGACGGGTGCGCCCAGTTCGGACGAGAGGCGCTCGGCCAGACCGTCGAAGTCCTGGGCGGCGTTATCTGACTGGATCGTCAGTTTGGCATGGCCCGCCTGTGGTGCGCCGTAAACGGCGATCCCGGCACTGTCGGGGCCACGGTCGGTCATCGTGATCAGCATATCGGTCAGCAAGCTGCCAAGCTGGGGTTCAAGTGCTTTGTCTTTCAGGAAAAGTCCGACAATCCCGCACATTCGCGTTTGCTCCACTTTGGTGATTCTGCCCCGGGGGGCTCCCTGAGTCCGAGCCTAGCATCGGACTGAAGGTGCTGCAACTCAAATGAATAAAAGTTTCCTGTGGGTAATTTGCGCGGACCGGTGTGGCCCGCGCAAATCACGGCAGGATCAGTAGCGTTCGAGATGCTTGCGCACCTTTTCGGGATCGCCCATCCGGCGCGCCTGTTCCAGGTGCTCGCCCTCGCGGACGAACTGGATGCGGTGCCACGCGAGCCAGAAGATCACACCGACCACGGTCATGGCCATTTCCCAGCCTTGGAAGGGATAGACGGCGCCGACTTCGGCCAGATCAACGGCCCAGGATTCGTATCCGATTGTAGACATGTGCCTTTTCCTTATTCTGCTGGGGTTGCTTTGGCTGCGAGATAGGCCTTGTCGGCCTCGATGACCTGAACGATGGCATCCTCGTAGGCATGGTGTTCTGCGTAATCGAGACCCTGCAATTCCACCTCGACCGGGATGCGCAGCACGCCGGCGGCGGCCTGCATCTTGGACACGATGAAGGCGGGCAGGAAGCCCAGGACGAAGAACATGATCACCGCACCAAGGGTCTGACCCAGCGGGTTGATCGTGGCATAGCCCTCGAAGGGTGAGGAGGGCGCGCCCCAGAGCATGAAGCCTGCGATGATGAGGCCGACCACGCCGGAATAGCCATGCACCGCAACTGCGCCCACGGCATCGTCCAGTTTGAACCGGCGCTCGACCCAGTAGTGGAGCTTGTAGACGATCACGACACCGACCGCGCCGACCAACATGGCCTGAATCGGGTGGTAGAGGTCATTGCCCGCTGACGCGGTGATCACCCCGGCAAGACCGCCGGAGAATGTCCAGAAGGCATCGCCCTTGGACACGACATAGGCCGCCATGAGACCGCCCGAGAGCGACATCAGGAAGTTGAAGGTGATGGCCGACAACGAGGTGGGCGCGAGATAGATGTTTGTGGCCGTCCAGGTGGTGCCGGTGATCTGACCGCCGATAACCTCGGGCGCGATGAGCGGCACGTTGCAGGCGGCATAAAAGCCCCAGAAGCCGGTATAGATCAGGAAAATCCCGATGGTGAGCATCCAGGGGTTATGCGGCGGGATGTCCCGCGGGGTGCCGTCAGCGGCGAATTTGCCGATCCGCGGCCCCAGAACCATGATCACGCCGAGGGCGTAACCACCCGCGATGGCGTGGATCACGCCAGAGGCATAGGCATCGTGGTAGCCCAGGAACTTGACCATCCAGCCGTCATAGTGCCAGCCCCAGGCGGCGTCGATGATCCACCAGACCGATCCGATCAGCACCGCATGAACCCAGAGGGCGGAGGAGCGAATCCGCTCGATCACGGAGCCGGAAACGATCGAGGCTGCCGTCCACGAGAAGAGCAGGAAGGCCGCCCAGAACACGCCGGTGATCCGGTCGCCAAGATTGGTACCCATGGTCGGGGACCAAGGCAGGTTGGCATCGCCCAATTCGTGATTGAGTCCGCCAAAGAAGGGGAACATTGGGAAGGCCCAATAGATCCACCAGCCGAAGAAGAAGAAGGTCACGGTGACAAGAGGAATCACCATCACGTTTTTCATCAGCGTGTGCATGTGGTTGCGGCGGCGGCTCGCGCCCACCTCATACATGCAAAAGCCGACATGGATCAGAAACATGAAGACGACCGTCACCCAGTAGTAAAATTCGGTGAATATGGTCGTCAACGCATCAAGGTTGCCGTTCATCGCACTCTCCCTGTTGTGCTGTGTTGTTTTATTGGTGGTAAAAACTTTTTCTTCTAAGGGGGGCAAAGATTTTCCTGCCTGTCAAGAAATTTGAATCGAAACGGTGATCATTTCTGTTGCTGCCCGGATTTCGGGCGGGAGGAATGGCGATATTCCCATCAGGAAAAAAATCTGCATGAAAGTATTGATTTTTGCTGCGATCTGCGTCTGAATATCGTCAAACATAACACCGACAGGGAGGCTTACATGGCCATTATCTACAGAACTTCTGCCCTTGCACCGCGGCATGCCGAAATCGGCGGTGAGCTGACCGATTGGAATGGCATGGGCACGGCATGGTTCTATGACCATACCGACGAACGCGCCGAGGCGGATTATCTGGCGGTCCGCACCAAGGCGGGCCTGATGGATGTGTCCGGCCTCAAGAAAATTCACATTGTGGGCCCGCATGCCGCCGCCGTGATCGACCGCGCCACCACGCGCAATGTGGACAAGATCATGCCGGGCCGCGCCGTCTATGCCTGCATGTTGAATGACGCGGGCAAGTTCATCGACGATTGCGTGATCTACCGCCTCTCGGTCAATCACTGGATGGTGGTGCATGGCACCGGCACCGGCCACGAATCGCTGGCGATGGCCGCCTATGGCAAGAACGTCGCGATGATCTTTGATGACGATCTGCACGATATGTCGCTGCAAGGGCCGGTGGCCGTGGATTTCCTCGAAAAGCATGTGCCGGGGATTCGTAATCTGGCCTATTTCGGCATCCTGCAAACCAAGCTCTTTGATTTGCCGGTGATGATCTCTCGTACCGGATACACCGGCGAGCGCGGCTATGAGATTTTCTGTCAGGGTCGCCACGCGATCCAGATCTGGGATCGCATCCTGGAGGACGGCAAGGACATGGGCATCGTGCCGGTGCAGTTCTCGACGCTCGATCTCTTGCGCACCGAAAGCTATCTGCTGTTCTATCCCGGCGACAATTCCGAAACCTTCCCGTTCAAGGACGATCTGTGCGGCGATACGCTCTGGGAATTGGGCCTGGATTTCACCGTGTCGCCTGGCAAGACCGGGTTCCGCGGCTCGGAGAACCACTATGCGCTCAAGGGCAAGGAACGGTTCAAGATCTACGGCGTGCGGCTTGAGGGCAAGCGCGCGGCCGATATGGGCGCGCCGCTGCTCAAGGATGGCGAGGTCGTGGGCGTCGTGACCTTTGGTCTGAATTCCAACCTCAACGGCTATAACGTCGGCATCGCGCGGATGCCGGTTGACTGCGCGGTGCCGGGCACCAAGATGAGCGTGCGCTATGCGGATGGCACCGAGGTCGCTTGCGTGGCCGAAGAGATGCCATTCTATGACAAGGACAAACTGATCCGGGCGGCCAAGGGGTAACCCTTGGCCTTCGGGCCTTTGGCCCTAATGACGCGAAAGGGAGCAGACGCGAAGATGTCGAAATTCCAGTTTCCGGAGAGTATCGCCAGCCGCCCGGTCTATGGCACATTGGCCCCGCGACCGGGCAAGGCGCATCTGATGATCGCCGATGCCGAGGGGGCCGAGGCGCTGTTGGATCTGGCCGCGCAGGATGCGGGGCTGATGGCCAAGGCCCATATCCTCTATATCCCCAAGGGGACCGGCGAGACCTATGTGGAGAAGCTGCGCGCGGCGGGTCCGGCGCAGCTCTATATCGGGCCGAGTTATGCGGCCTCGGTGCAGCGGCTGCGGCGGGTGCTGTCGGATGCGCATATGGGCTTGCAGGTCTATCTTGCGGGGACCGAAGGGCTGATGGGGCAGGCGATGAACGAGGCGGTGAGCGCGGGCATTCCGCATAGCGCCATCCAGACCGAGCATCGCGGTTCGACTGCGCGTCGGATGCAATGCGTGCATTGCAAGGGGATCACCGAGGATGTGACCACCGATCCCTTTGTCTGTTCGCATTGCGGCCTGAACCTATTCGTGCGTGACCACTATTCGCGCCGTCTGGCGGCGTTTCAGGGGGTTTGCATCGACGCGGAGGACCCCGGAAATGTCCCCCCTGCGAAGGAGATATATTCATGAGCGCCGCCCCCCAGAAGGCCCGCGCCGGGGCTGAAAAGATCGAGGTGGTTGTGGCTGCCGTTGTGCCGGTGAACGAATTGGTGACACGGTTCGAATTCCGCCGCCCGGATGGGGCGGAGTTTCCGCCGTTTTCGGCGGGTGCGCATACGGTTGTGGAGATGCACGACGACGGGCGCACGCGGCTCAACCCCTATTCGTTGATGTCGGACCCCGGTGATCGCTCGCTCTATGCCATTTCCGTGCGGCGCGATGACGAAGGGCGGGGTGGATCGCTCTATATGCATCGCCATGTGAAACCGGGCGATGCGATGACCATCACCTATCCGGTCAACCTATTTCCGCTGGATTTGCGGGCGCGCAAGCATGTGTTCTTTGCCGGCGGGATCGGCATTACGCCCTTTATGGCGATGATCGCGCAGTTGGAGCAATCCAACGGCAATTGGGAATTGCATTACGCCTGCCGGAGTGCAGCGCTTGGTTCCTATGCGGATGAGCTGCGGGGCAAGTATCCCAACAAGGCGCATATCTATTATGACGATCAAGAGCAGGCGATCCCGCTCGATGATCTCTTGAGCGGGCAACCTCTGGGCACGCATATCTATGTCTGCGGTCCCAAGGGGATGATCGGATGGGTCAAGGCCCGCGCCGCATCGCTTGGCTGGCCGGATGAGGCGGTGCATTCCGAAGAGTTCCTTGCACCTCAACCCGGCGCGCCGTTCGAAGTGCGGCTCTGCAAATCCGACCTGGTGATCCAGGTGGGCGAGCATGAGAGCCTGCTGGAAGCCATTGAGCGGGCCGGGGTCGATGCGCCCTTCCTCTGTCGGGGCGGTGCCTGCGGGCAATGCGAGACCGACGTGGTCGAGTTGGACGGTGAGATCGTCCACCGCGATCACTGGCTGGACGAGGCCGAACATGCCAGCGGCAAGAAAATAATGCCCTGCGTCAGCCGCTTTATCGGCAAGACGCTGGTTCTGGACCGGTAAGGAGCCATCTGCGATGACCATTCAGTTCAATAACGAGACCTTCCGCGACGATTACTCGTTCCGCAACTCGCCTTGGGCGATCAAGCGGTTCCCGTTCCCGTTCCACGAAGACAGCTATATGTATTCGGTGAATATGGAGCAGCATCGTGGCGGGCCAGAGGGCTCGGTCTATGAAAAGCGGTTCGATGTAGACGAGCATTACCTGTCGGAAATGCGCGACCGGGCGCTGGTGCTGGCCGATGATCCGCTGCGGTGCCAATCCTTGCCGCATATGACGCTGGCGGGGTGGGATACACTCGAGCTGATCATGACCTGCAAGGCCGAGGATTACCCCGACCTCTTTGAATTGCACCGCGATGGCAACCGCTGGCGGTGGATCAACAAGCCGATGGGGATCGACCAGAGTTTCACCTTTCTCGATCCGACCACGCTGCCTTGTGGGCCGTTGGAATATATCACGCGGCAGACGCAGGGCGATTTCGCCGTGCTCGATCAGCGCGACGAGATGCTGTGGATGGATGCGGGGATGGTCACGACGCAGGCGGACTGGTCGCTCGACTTCGACATCGGCATGAACTTCTTTGAGTGGCACGCGCCGGTGCCTCTGGCGCATGAGATGGGGATTTTCCAGCGCGCGCTGAAATTCCTGCTCAATGTGCAGCAGGGCGCGCCGGCGCGGCGGCTGAACTGGACCATGACGGTCAATCCGCTCTTGGACACCAGCCCCGAGAACTACCACAAATGGGGCGTGCAAAAGACCACGCTCACGCCCGAGAATATCGGCGCAAAACAGCATCTGCGGGTAGAGTTGCAGACCTTTTTCCGGTTGCCGCGCTCGAATGCGCTGCTTTTCCCGATCCGCTGCTATCTGATCGCGTTTCAGGATGTGGTGAGCGTGCCGAAATGGGGCCGCCGGTTGCACCGAGTGGTGCGCGATCTGCCTGAGGAACTGGCGACGTATAAAGGGTTTATCGCCAATCGCCCGTTGATGATCGAGTATCTGAGCCGGTTTGACGACGGGCTGCCCACCAGCCCCGGTGTTTGGCCCGATCTGGAGACGGAACCGCCGTTGCAGAAGTGAAGCACGAGGGGGCCTATCGTTGAGGGTGGCCCAAGCGTGCTTGAATGTCCTGTGGTTAGGGGGAGCGGGCGCGACCGTTCCCCCTAAACATCAGCTCTTTTGCGGATAGCTGATGATCGACAGGTAGCGGATCGGGAAGCGGATCAATTGATCCGGCCCATGCGGGGCGTCGGCATCGAAAAACAGCGTGTCACCGGGAGTGAGGTGATAGGTCTCGTTGCCGTGGCGATAGCCGACCTCACCGTCGAGCATGTAGATCATTTCGATCCCTTCATGCTGAAAGGTCTGGAACGTGTCGGATTCTGAGTTGAGCACGATGAGATAGGGTTCGACCATGACGCCGCTGCTGTTCGATCCGATATGGCCGAGGAGATTGTATTGATGGCCCGCACGGGTGCCGGCGCGCTCGATCTCGACCCCTTGGCCGGCCTTGGTATGCACGGCTTCGCGGCGTTCTTCGTATTCCTTGAAAAAGGCGGTCAGCGGCACCGAGAGTGCGCGCGCCAAGGTTTGCAAGGTGGTCAGTGAGGGTGAGGTATTGCCGTTTTCGATCTTGGAGAGCATGCCGATGGACAGATCCGTCATGTTCGACAGTTCGGCCACGGTGATATTCTGTTTCTTGCGATAGGCGCGCACTTCGCGACCGATCGCGACTTCAAGCACTTTCTCGCGTTCTTCGCGCAGCTTGTGAGGGTCCTGAGTCAGTTTGACCAATTTTGCGGCTTCCATGATGCTCATTGTTTTCCTCTCAGCTTTAGGGCGAATGCGTCGAAAAGGCCAGAATGTCTGTTCAGACTTATCGTCTTCACCATATTGCATAAATTTTTCCCAAGTGGAAAATGTTACGTAGAGGCACAGGCAGTTCCGACAAGAGGCCGACCGAGATGACACAGCGCGTGATCCGAATAGGGTTCCTGATCTTTCCGGGATTTCCGATGTCATGCCTGACCTCGGTGATCGAGCCGCTGCGCGCGGCCAACGAGATTTCAGGGCATCGCACCTTCGCCTGGGATCTGGTGGCCGAAGGGGCGGAGCGGGTGATGTCGAGCGCGGGCATCGGGTTTGAACCGGGCCGGCGTCTGTCAGAGACCGACGATTGCGATTACCTGCTGCTCTTGTCGGCCCCCACCAGCCGCTTTGCCGATGCGCGTTCTGCCGCACATTTGCGGCGCGTTGCGCGGCATGGCACGGTTCTGGGCGCGATCAGCGGCGGGGTATTCCCGCTCTTGCGCAGCGGGGCGGTGGCGGATGTGGCGCTATCGGTGCATTGGTGCTATCAGGCGGCGTTTCTGGCCGAGTTTCCGGGCGTGCCCGCGTCCGATCAGGTGATCGAGATCGACCCGCGCTGCGTGACCGCATCGGGGGCGGCGGCGGCCTTTGATCTGGCGCTGCATATGGTCGAGACAGCACTTGGCGCGGGAATCGCAACCGAGGTCGCCTGTTGGTTCCAGCATCCGATGATGCGCAAGGCTGGCGTGCAGCAAATGGTGCCCGTGCTGGGCGAGGGGGCGCGGGCGACCGATCTGCCACCAATGGTTGCAAAGGCGATTGACCTGATGGCGCGGCATATGTCGGCGCCCTTGTCGATGGCGGAGGTGGCCGAGGAGCTGGGCATCACCCCTCGGCATCTGGAGCGCAGCTTCAAGCGGGCGACAGGGCAGAACCCGACCAATTATTTCCGTGCCATGCGGATGAAGGCAGCGCGGCAGATCGTGATGTATTCCAACGACACCATGGCGCAGATTGCCGAAGCGGTGGGCTATGCCAGTTCCAAGGTGCTGGTGCGGCATTACCGCGATGCATTCGGCATTTCGCCGCGTGAGGATCGGCAGCGGATCAACCTGACGCGGGTCAAGGGCAATCTGCCGGTACCCTCGGTCTGAGGTCCGGGGCGGTGTCACTTCCGATGAGACGCACTGTGCCCTAGCGGCGCAAGCCTGTGCCGATCTGGTTCAGGATGGCCTCGATGGCGGCGTCAGGTGCGTCACCTTCCCCTGCCACCCGCGCCTTGATCGCATCGAACCGGGCGCGGAGGGCTGTTTTCTCAGCCCCTTGGCAATCGTTCCAGGGCCGCCCCTGCAAGCCCATGACAAGGGCATAGTAGCCGATGAAATGCGGGGACGTGCCGTTGCGCAAGAGCGCCTCATAGGCGGCATCGGCCCCCATGGCGCGCAGGCTGTCGGCGTCGTGAATGCCGGCGCGCGCAAAGCCTGCGTCCGAGGCCGGGCCGAGATTGCGGATCGAGGAAACGGGGGCAGGCATGGGTAGCAATCCGTTGATCTGGTAGGCCCGGAGGGACTCGAACCCCCAACCAAAGCGTTATGAGCGCTCTGCTCTAACCAATTGAGCTACAGGCCCCACCTGCGGCAACTGGTAAGCCGGGGGCGGGGCGGGGTCAAGGCTTTGAGATTGCGCAGCGGCGGTCAATCGGCTAACGGGTGGCGCATTCTAGCGATGGGGACTTGAGGCCATGACCGAGCGACAGAACGGGATCACCTATGCCGATGCAGGCGTCGATATTGACGCGGGCAATGCGCTGGTCGAGCGGATTAAACCCGCGGCCAAGCGGACCAACCGTTCGGGCGTCATGTCGGGGCTGGGCGGCTTTGGCGGGCTCTTTGATCTCAAGGCGGCAGGCTTTAGCGATCCGGTGCTGGTGGCGGCGACCGATGGGGTGGGCACCAAGCTGCGCATCGCGATTGACACGGGCCATGTCGATGGCGTGGGGGTCGACCTGGTGGCGATGTGCGTCAATGACCTGATCTGTCAGGGGGCGGAGCCGCTGTTTTTCCTCGACTATTTCGCCACGGGCAAGTTGGAGCTGGAGCAGGCGACGCGGATCATAGAAGGGATCGCGCGGGGCTGTGAAGGATCGGGCTGTGCGCTCATCGGTGGCGAGACAGCGGAAATGCCGGGCATGTATCCCAAGGGCGATTTCGATCTGGCGGGGTTTGCCGTGGGGGCCATGGAGCGGGGCACGGAGCTGCCTGCGCATGTGGCTGAGGGCGATGTGCTGCTTGGCCTTGCCTCGGACGGGGTGCATTCCAACGGCTATAGCCTCGTGCGGCGGATTGTCGAGATGTCGGGGCTGACATGGGAGGATGCCTGCCCCTGGGCCGAGGGCAGTCTGGGAGAGGTTCTGCTCATGCCCACGCGGCTCTATGTGCGCCCCGTGCTGGCGGCACTGCGGGCGGGGGGCATCCACGGCCTGGCGCATATCACCGGCGGCGGTTTGACCGAGAACCTGCCGCGCGTCTTGCCCGAAGGGCTGGGGGCGGAGATCGACCTTGGCGCGTGGGAGTTGCCGGGCGTGTTCCGCTGGCTCGCCGAGACCGGAAACATGGCAGAGCCGGAATTGCTCAAGACATTCAATTCCGGCATCGGGATGATCGCAGTGGTGGCGGCCGATGAGGCCGACGCGGTGAGCGCGGCGCTCAGCAAGGCCGGTGAAACGGTTTGCCGGCTGGGACAGGTGGTGGCGGGCAAGGGCGTGGCCTATCGGGGCCGTCTTTTGTGAGCAAGCGGGTCGCGATCCTGCTCTCGGGGGGCGGTTCGAACATGCGCGCGCTTGTCGCGTGCATGACCGGCGACCATCCGGCGCGTCCGGCGGTGGTGCTGTCGAACCGGGCCGATGCGGGAGGTATCGCCTGGGCCGGCGAGCGCGGGATTTCGACCGAGGTGGTGGATCACCGCCCCTACGGGGCCAATCGCGCTGCGTTCGAGGCCGAGTTGACCGAGCGGCTGGTGCCCTATGGCATCGACATCATCTGTCTGGCCGGGTTCATGCGCGTGCTCACGGCCGGGTTCGTAACGCCTTGGCAAGGGCGGATGATCAATATCCACCCCTCGCTCTTGCCGAAGTACCGTGGTTTGCACACCCATGCCCGCGCGCTGGAGGCAGGCGAACAGGAGGCGGGCTGCACCGTGCATGAGGTAACGGCGGAACTGGACGAGGGACCCGTTCTGGGACAGGCGCGGGTGCCGGTTCTGGCAGGCGATACGCCAGACAGCCTCGCGGCGCGGGTGCTGGCGCAGGAACATATCCTTTACCCCATGGTGCTGCGGCGCTTTGCCGAGGGCAATCGCGCGCCGCTCTATCTGCCCTGAGCGCGGCGGTTGCATTTCCGCCGTTCTTCACTATAGCTTGGGGTGGGGGATAGAACCGGGCACCTGAGACAAGAGCAAAGATCACCCCATATGAAAACCATCACCACGACTGAAGAACTGGCGGCGTTTTGCGCCATGGCGCGCAAGCATCCTTATGTGACCCTCGACACCGAGTTTCTGCGCGAGCGCACCTATTATTCCAAGCTCTGCCTCTTGCAAATGGCCGTGCCCGGCGGGGATGACGAGAGCGCCGTTCTGGTCGATCCGATCGAGGGGTCGGAGATGTCAATGGAGCCGCTCTACGAGCTGTTTCGCGATACATCGGTGGTCAAGGTGTTCCATGCCGCACGGCAGGATCTGGAAATTTTCCACGTTGACGCCGGGGTGATTCCCGATCCGCTGTTCGATACGCAGGTGGCGGCCATGGTCTGTGGCTTTGGCGAGCAGGTGGGCTATGAGACGCTCGTCAAGCGGATCGCCAAGCAGAGCGTCGACAAAAGCTCTCGGTTCACCGATTGGTCGCGGCGTCCTCTGACCGAGGCGCAAAAGCATTATGCGCTGGCGGATGTGACGCATCTGCGGGTGATTTACGAATATCTGGCCAAGAAGCTGGCGAGTTCCGGGCGCGACAAATGGGTGGCCGAGGAATTGAGCGTGCTGACCGATCCCGCGACCTATCGCACCGATCCGGCCGACGCGTGGCAGCGGGTCAAGACGCGCAACACCTCGCCCAAGTTTCTGGCGATTCTGCGCGAACTGGCGCGGTTTCGTGAAGAGTATGCGCAATCGCACGACGTGCCGCGCAGCCGTGTCTACAAGGATGATGCGCTGGTCGAACTGGCCTCGACCAAACCGGTGACGCCGCAGGATCTGGGGCGGTCGCGGCTCTTGCTGCGCGAGGCGCGCAAGGGGGACATTGCCGACGGGATTCTGGCGGCGGTCAAGGCGGGGCTGGAGTGCCCGGCGGACCGCATGCCACGTGCGGAGGCCTTGGACGACCGCGCGCAAGTCAACCCGGCGTTGGCCGATCTCTTGCGGGTGCTGCTCAAGGCCAAAAGCGAGAGTTACGGCGTTGCGGCCAAGCTGATTGCCAGTGCGAGTGATCTTGACGCCATCGCGGCGGGTGCGCGCGATCTGCCGGCGCTGCGTGGCTGGCGGCTTGATGTTTTCGGCACTGATGCGCTGCGGCTCTGCAGGGGCGAGGTGGCGCTGGCGGTCAAGGGCAGCAGCGTAGAGACAGTGGATCTCTGAGCCAAGGCAGTGCCCCGCCTTTAGCGGCGGCTGACCTGCTCGTTGCGGGCACCGATCACGCGGATTTCATCTGAGCGCTCAAGCACCTGGTTTGAAACAAACACCGCGGCCATCACAGTGCGCGCGCGCTCTGGGCCCTCGGGTTGATCCTCGGGCTGAATGGCCATCAGGCGATAGTCCAGCCGGCCGTTCACGGGTTTGTCGTCTGTTTCGGAAACCAGTCGCACGTCGAAGGCCCCCTGTTGCAGGGTCACGCCCTCGACCCTGATGATGCCGCCGTCGCTGGTGCGTTCGATCACCATGCGCGTGATCTGATCCACGGGCGTGCCCTCATAGACCTTGTCGCGGCGACGACGAAAAATCGTGTCTTCGCGTTCGGGGATGAGGGGGTTGGTGTTCGCGGGGGCCGGTTCTGCGGCACGGCGGCGCGGTGTGCTGCGCCCGAACCAATTGCGCGGATTGGCGCGCGACTGGCGATATCCGCCGCAACCCGCCAGAACCGACATTGCCACCAATGATAGAAAGACCCGCCGTTGCATGCCATCCGCCCCTGTCATCTTTTCCTTTCGACTATCCTATCGCGTCCGGCTTGAAAAGGTGCAAGCGAGGTCTGGACCTTTTTCCGACCCGGCCCTAGGTCTGAGGCAAAGCGCAAGGAGAGTGTCATGGCCGCTGCCGCCTTTGAAGAGATTGTCGATGATTTCGAGTTTCTGGAAGATTGGGAGGATCGCTATCGCTATGTGATCGACCGGGGCCGGGCGATGGACCCTCTGGATGACGCGCTCAAGGTGCCCACGACCAAGGTCGAGGGCTGTGCAAGTCAGGTCTGGCTGCATCCACGGATCGAGGCGGGTGTCTTCAGCTTTGATGGCGATAGTGACGCGATGATCGTGCGTGGCCTGATCGCGGTGCTGCGCGCGCTTTATAACGGCGTGCCGGTGGGAGAGGTGGCGCGGGTGGATGCGCCTGCGGAACTGGCGCGGTTGGGGCTGGATGCCCATCTGTCGGCGCAACGCTCGAACGGGGTGCGGGCGATGATCGAGCGGATCAGGCTGGTGGCGGCGGAGGCCGCGTAAGGCAGCCGCGTGGGGGCTCTGCCCCCGCACCCCCGAGGTATTTAAGACCATATGATATTTAAATCAGTGCCTTGCGGCTTGAATCTCAAGTGATACCTTAAGATCACCATAGCCCGTGAAGCGGTATTCATAGGCGAGGCCAAGGCGCGCGGCGCAGTCCTCTGCCTTGGCACGCAGGGCGGGATCGTCAGTTTGCGCCTGATAGACCAGCTTGGTGTAATTGCCAAAGATCATGTCGCGCAGCTGCGGGTGGCGGTCGAGCCCCATGGGTTTCCAGACAAAGGCATCGAATTGCCGCACGAGGAAATCGGTGAGGTAGAAGGCGCTGATTTCATCCTCATGGGCGGCAAAACGGTCGAGACCTTCGTAAAAGGCATAGCAATGCGGGCCTGCCACCATCTCTACGCCCAGTTCGGTGCATTTTGCCTGGAGCAAGCCGCCGGTGCCGCAATCGGCATAGACCACGAAAATGCGGTCATAATCGTGGCGATGGGCGAGGACGGATTTTTCCACCTCTTCGGTGATCTGGTCGGGGTAGAGGTGCAGCTTGGCCGGAAGGCATTGCAGATCCATGTGATCCCAGCCGTTCAGGCGTTTCAGCGCCAGGATCTCATGCGCCAAGGCCCCGCAGGCAATGAGCAGAAGGCGGCCTCGTCCCTCGGCCTCAAGCCCCTGTGTGGTCAGGTGATCGTCGCTCGGATCCATTGCCGGTCCTCTCAAATGCAAACGGCCCGCGCGGGGGCGGGCCGTTCTTGAGCGTTTCCGTTGCTCAGCCTGCGGCCAGCCGATTGTGCTTGCGCGCCATGAAATCCTTGGCGGTTTCCACGGCCACGGCGGCATCGCGGCAATAGGCATCGGCACCGATGGCCTTGCCGAATTCCTCGTTGAGCGGCGCGCCGCCCACCAACACGATATATTCATCGCGCTTGCCCTGTTCCACCAGCGTGTCGATCACGACCTTCATGTAGGGCATGGTGGTTGTCAGCAGCGCCGACATGCCGAGGATGTCAGGCTGTTCGGCTTCCAGCGCTTCGAGATACTTTTCGACGGCGTTGTTGATGCCGAGATCGACAACTTCAAAGCCTGCGCCTTCCATCATCATGCCGACGAGGTTCTTGCCGATGTCGTGGATGTCGCCCTTGACGGTGCCGATCACCATCTTGCCCACGCGCGGGGCGCCGGTTTCGGCCAGAAGCGGCTTGAGGATGGCCATGCCGCCCTTCATGGCGTTGGCCGCCAGCAGCACCTCGGGAACAAAGAGGATGCCATCGCGGAAATCCTTGCCGACGATGGTCATGCCACCAACCAGCGCCTCGGTCAGGATGCGATAGGGTGCCCAGCCGCGCTCGAGCAGGATGTGCACGCTCTCTTCGATCTCTTCCTTGAGGCCGTCGTAGAGGTCGTCGAACATCTGTTGGACAAGCTCGTCATCGTCGAGGTCGGCGAGGATGATGTCGTCGTCTTGATCGGACATTGGGGGAATCCTTGAGTTCTCTGCGCGCGCGCATCTGGGTTGACTGGGCGCAGCTTTCGTCAATTTGCGGCGCGGCCACTTTCCGAATTGCGACGCTGCCCGCGCCGCAACCGACCTATAGCTTGGAATCGCGGGGGATGTGACTGAATTATCGGCATGATGATTATCGGTTTCTTGCAAATGTTCACTTTATGTTCCATTTGTGGGGCATGAAACCGGATCAAACCCTTTCCCCTGATGTGCGTCTGCGGGCGCGGGGCGCGCTGAGCAATGCGGCGGGCCGGTTCGAGGCATATGGCGTGCAGTACGACGCAGAGGCGAGCGCGGAGGAGGCGCGGCTCTTGCGCACGCAGGTCACGACAGAGCACCCGCGCCGGGTGATCACCTACAACCGCTCGCCCGACCTGCCGTTTGACCGCTCGATCAACCCGTATCGCGGCTGTGAGCATGGGTGCATCTATTGTTTCGCGCGGCCAAGCCATGCCTATCTGGGGCTGTCACCGGGGCTTGATTTCGAGACACGGCTAATTGCACGGCCTGAGGCCCCTGCGCGGCTGGAGGCGGAATTGCGGGCGCGCAGCTATGGCGTGGCGCCGATGGCAATCGGCACCAATACCGACCCCTATCAACCGATCGAGGCGGAATTCGGCATTACCCGTGCCTGCCTCGAAGTCTTGCAGCGGTTTCACCATCCGGTGGCGGTTGTGACCAAGGGGGCGCTGATCGAGCGGGATATTGATATTCTGGGCGAAATGGCCGCGCGCGGGCTGGCGCGGGTGGGGATTTCCGTGACAACGCTCGACGAGGTTTTGGCGCGGCGGTTGGAGCCGCGCGCGCCCACACCTGCGCGGCGGTTGGAGGTGATCCGGCGATTGGCAGCGGCAGGCATCCCTGTGCGCCTTATGGTGTCGCCGGTTATTCCGGGCCTGACCGACCCGGAGATCGAGGCGATTCTGGCCGCGGGGCGCGACGCCGGGGCAGGGGCCGCAAGCTGGATCATGCTGCGCCTGCCACGTGAGGTGTCACCGCTCTTTCAGGAGTGGTTGGCGACGCATTATCCCGACAGGGCGCGCAAGGTGATGAACCGGCTGCGCGAAATGCACGGTGGCCAAGAGTATAGCGCCGAGTGGCATAAACGGATGCGCGGCGAGGGGGTGCATGCGCGCATGATCGCGCGCCGGTTCGATCTGGCGGCGCGGCGGCTGGGGTTGGATCAAGCGCAGGCAGCGTTACGCACGGACCTGTTCGAGGTGCCGCTGGAGCGGGGGAATCAGCTCTCGCTTTTTTGAGCGCGTCGCCCGCTGAGCCAGGCCAGCGCCAAAAGGCTCGCGACCACGCCACCGGGCATGAGGACAAGGAGCGTTAGATCCTCGCCGCGCAGGGACCAGGGGAGCGGGATGGAACAGTTTCCGCTGGGCGACCCAAAGGCGCAGGCGAGGCCGGAAATCCAGACATAACCTATGCCCCATGCGAGGGTGGTTAGCAGGGCCGCAGCGAGGAAGATGACGCGCAGCATCTTCCTGCCCCTTTGCTCAGGCGCGCCTGCGGCGGGGGCGGCGAGGGGCCGCGGTATCGTCGCCGGTGCCATCCCCACCTGAGGAAAAACCGCCGAGCGCCTCGGTGATCTGGTCCAGCGTGGGGCGGGGGCCGCGTGGGCGGCTTTCCAGTGCCGCGCGCATTTTTGAGAGGTGTTCGGGCATGGTGCCGCAGCACCCGCCGATGATGGTGGCCCCTGCGTCGCGGGCAAGCACGGCATAATCGGCCATGAGGTCCGGGGTGCCGTCATAATGGATATGGCCGTCATGGTATTTCGGGATGCCGGCATTGCCCTTGGCGATGATGGGCCGCTCCGAGCCTTGGGCCACGAAACCGAGAATGGTGCGCAGAAGGTCCGACGCCCCGACGCCACAATTGGCCCCATAGGCGAGCGGCGGATTGCCCAGCTTTTCGACCATGGCGGCCATGTCGGAAGAGGTGACACCCATCATGGTGCGCCCGGCGGTGTCAAAGCTCATGGTGCCGCACCACGGCATGTCGGCCAGCTTGAACGCTTCGGCGGCGGCCTTGTATTCCTCGGGGGCGGAGATGGTTTCGAGCCAGAGCACATCGGCCCCGCCTTCCTTGAGCCCCTCGGCCTGTTCATGGAAAATCTCGACCGCCAATTCATGGGTGAGCGCGCCCATCGGCGCCATGATCTCGCCCGTCGGGCCGACAGAACCGGCCACGATCACAGGCCGGTCATAGCGGTCGGCCACGTCGCGGCCAATCTCGGCGGAGATGCGGGACAACTCACGTGCGCGCCCCTGTGCGCCGTGCAGTTTCAGACGTGCCGCATTGCCGCCAAAGGAGTTGGTCAGGAACAGGTCGCTGCCCGCATCCACCGCCTCGGTATAAAGGCGTTTGATCCGGTCGGGATGCTGATCGTTCCACATTTCGGGGGCATCGCCCGATTGCAGGCCCATGTTGAAGAGATTGGTGCCGGTGGCCCCATCGGCGAGAATCCAATCGCGGGTGGCAAGCATCTTGGTGAAGGCGTTTGTCATCTGGGCTGTCCAATTCTTCGTGAGCACGCAGATGTGCCACCAAACGGGCTCTGCGCGCAAATGCATTTATTTCATGTAAATGGTGAGGCGCGTTTGTATTGCCTGACCAAGCACAAGGGGCGCGCCATGGTATGACACGCCCCTTGGTGGTGTCGGGTGGGTCTGCTCAGGCCTCTTTGGCCAGTTGGCCCTTGGCGATCTTGAGCAGCTCGTCCATCTTGGCGCGGATGGTGTCGACATCGGCGATGTCGCCCAGATCGGCCGCGACCTTGCGCACCACGTCTTCGTGGCCTGCCTCTTCGAAATCGGCCTTGACCACTTCGAGGGCGTAAGCATTGGCGTCATCGCCAGTCTTGCCCATCAGTTCCGCGGCCCAGAGGCCCAGAAGCTTGTTGCGGCGGGCCACGGCACGAAAGGCCATTTCCTCGTCATGGGCGAATTTGTTTTCGAATGCGCTTTCGCGATCGTCAAAGGTGGTCATTGGGCCGGTCCCCTTGCATGCGTTGCTGTTGCCCCCGATATGCAATCTGGCACGCAAAAGGGCAAGGGGCCAACGCCATCTTGCGACGTGTTGGCCCATGCACTATGAGAGCGCATCGGCATGAGGGGACTCACGCCCCCCACCCTCAACGATGGAGTTCCCATGGCGCGGCGCAAGAAAATCTATGAAGGCAAGGCCAAGACCCTTTATGAAGGGCCGGAGCCGGGCACGATCATCCAGTATTTCAAGGATGACGCCACAGCCTTTAACGCCGAGAAAAAGGCCGTGATCGAGGGCAAGGGCGTGCTTAACAACATGCTGTCCGAGTATTTCATGACCGGCCTGAACACCATCGGCGTGCCCACGCATTTCATCAAGCGGTTGAACATGCGCGAACAACTGGTGCGCGCGGTTGAGATCATCCCGCTGGAAGTGATCGTTCGCAACTATGCCGCCGGCACCATGGCCAAGCGTTTGGGCATCGAAGAGGGCACGCAATTGCCGCGCCCCATCGTGGAATATTGCCTCAAGGATGACAAGCTGGGCGATCCGCTGGTCACCGAGGAACATATCGCCGCCTTTGGCTGGGCCAGCCAGCAGGATATGGACGACATCCTCAGCCTCGCGCTGCGCGTCAACGATTTCATGGCGGGCGTGATGTATGGCGTCGGAATCAAGCTGATTGATTTCAAGATCGAGATCGGTCGCGTCTATGACGGCGATTTCCAGCGGCTGATCGTGGCCGATGAAATCAGCCCCGACAGTTGCCGGTTGTGGGATATCGCCACGGGCCGCAAGCTGGACAAGGACGTGTTCCGCCGTGATCTGGGCAGCCTGACGGATGCCTATACCGAGGTAGCCACCCGTCTGGGGGTCATGCCCAAGGGCAGCACGCCGATGGCGCGGCCAAAACTGATCAACTGAAGAGGTATCCCATGAAAGCGCGCGTGCATGTCATGCTGAAATCCGGCGTTCTTGATCCGCAGGGCGAGGCGGTGCGCCATGCCCTCGGCTCGATGGGGTTCGACGGGGTCGAAGCGGTGCGGCAGGGCAAGGTGATCGAGCTTGATCTGGCCGAGACCGACGCGGCCAAGGCCAAGGCGACTGTGACCGAGATGTGCGAAAAGCTGCTCGCGAACACCGTGATCGAGAGCTATTCGGTGGAGTTGGCCTGATGCATGCCGCCGTCATCGTCTTTCCCGGCTCTAACTGCGACCGCGATCTGGCGGTGGCCTTTGAGCGCGCGGGCGCGCGGGTGTCGATGGTCTGGCACAAGGACACGGACCTGCCGCAGGGTGTCGATGTGGTCGGCGTGCCGGGCGGGTTTTCCTATGGCGATTACCTGCGCTGCGGCGCGATTGCCGCCAATTCGCCCATTTGCCGGTCGGTCATCGCCCATGCGGACAAGGGCGGTTATGTGCTGGGTGTCTGCAACGGTTTCCAGATCCTGACCGAGACCGGAATTCTGCCGGGTGCCTTGTTGCGGAATGCAGGGCTGAAATATGTTTGCAAGCCCGTTGGCCTGCGGGTTGCGACCTCGGACAGCGCCTTTACCCATGGCTATGCGGCGGGCAGCACGATCACCGTGCCGATTGCCCATCACGACGGCAATTACTATGCCGATGCCGCCACGCTGGACCGGCTGCACGCCGAGGATCGGGTGGCATTTACCTATACCGAGAACCCCAACGGGTCGGCGCGCGACATCGCGGGTATCCTGTCCGAGAATCGTAGGGTTCTGGGAATGATGCCGCATCCTGAGCGCATGGCAGAGCCCTTGCAGGGGGGCACCGATGGGGCCGCTCTCTTCACCGGCGTGATGGGAGCGCTGGAGCGCGCCTGAACGCTTGCGCTTGAGAAGCGGCGCCGCGCGGCATAATCTGAGAGCATGAGCAAAGCCGCCTCTTCGACCGCACGTCATCGGATGCGTACCATTTCCTGGCGCGCACGCGCGGTGCTTTTTGCACTTTTCATCGTTGCAGTGGCGGTGGTGCTGACCACGAACCGGCTGTTGACGGATCGCTTTACCGAGAACACGCGCAACCGTGCCGAGCTACGCCTTGTCCTCTATTCCGGCAACCTGCTGTCGGAGTTGCGCCAGAATGCGATTGTTCCACAGCTTTTGGCGCGGGATCCGGCGCTGATTGCGGCGCTGAATACGCAGGACTATGCGCAATCCACGCAACGCCTGATTTCGTTTCTTGAGGAAATCGGCGCGGCAAGCCTGACCCTGCTCGACAAGGACGGGCGCGCGGTGGCGGCAACCGACCGCCTGCGATTGGGAGAGAGCCACAAGTCGGCGGCCTATTTCGTGGATGCGATGCGCTCGCGCGATACGATTTTCCATGTTTTGCGCCAGGAAACCGGGCAATTCAACTTTTACTACTCGCGTCGGATCGAGACCCAGAATGGCACATTGGGCGTGATCGTGGTCGAGGTGGATCTGCGCAAATACGAGCGCGCCTGGGCGGGGATTTCCGATGCCGTGATGGTGACGGATACCGAGGGGCGGATCATTCTGGCGACCGAACCACGCTGGCGCGGGTTGACAGAGGCCGAGGCGTTGCGCCGCGAGCCGGTCAACAGCGCCATTCAGCGCGCCATTCAGGCGACCTCGGATTGGACCGCTTTGCCGGCGGATGCCTATGTGCGCGGCGAGGCGGTGATGCGGGTCGAGGGGCGCGTGGCCTTTCGTGGCTGGAGGATCGCCGGGTTCACCACCTACACGGCGGTGCGCGACAAGGTGAACGGCTATCTCGCGCTCGAGATCATGGGATTCGCGATTCTCCTGGCGCTCGCGTTCTACTTTCTGAACCGCAAGGCGGCGCTGCGGATGGCGCTGTTTCAGCGGGAATCGGCAGAGCTTCGCGCATTGAATGCCCGCCTACAGCGGGAAATCGCCGAGCGCAGGCGAGCGCAAGAGAACCTTGCACAGGCCGAACAGACCATCCAGCAAAGCTCGAAACTGGCGGTGCTGGGTGAGATGTCGGCGGCGGTCAGCCACGAGTTGAACCAACCTCTTGCGGCGATGAAAACCTATCTTGCGGGCGCGCGGCTCTTGCTGTCGCGCAACCGGCCTGACGAGGCGCTCTCGGCCTTTCAGCGGATTGACGATCTGATCGAGCGGATGGGGGCGATCACCAAGCAGCTCAAATCCTATGCACGCCAGTCGGGAACGCAGTTTTCCCCTGTAAATATGGCGGATGCCGTGGCCTCGGCGCTCTCGATGATGGAGCCGCAGTTGCGCCAGCGCAAGATCACCATCACCCGCACCCTGCCGGATCAGCCGGTCATAATCATGGGTGACCGGGTGCGGGTGGAGCAGGTGATCATCAACCTCTTGCGCAACGCCATCGATGCGACCAACGCGGTGCCTGATGCCACCATCGACATTCTGCTCGCGGCGGGAGAAACGGCGGTGCTGACGGTGCGTGACAACGGCGAGGGGATCGGTGATTTCAAGAACCTTTTCGAGCCGTTCTACACCACCAAGCAACCCGGCGATGGGGTCGGGCTTGGGCTTGCTATTTCCTCGGGGATCGTCAACGACCTTGGCGGACGTCTTGTGGCGCGCAATGCGCCCGACGGAGGGGCTGTATTCGAGATGCAGCTACCCATATTGGCGGATGAGACCCGAGCAGCGGAGTGATGTGAAATGCCAGCAGCCATGAAAATCGCCATCGTCGATGATGAAAAGGACATGCGCCAGTCCATTAGCCAGTGGCTTGCCTTGTCGGGTTATGACACCGAGGCCTTTGCCTCGGCGGAAGAGGCACTGAAATCGCTGGGGCCGGATTATCCGGGGATCGTAGTGACCGATGTGCGGATGCCCGGCATGGACGGGATGCAGTTTCTCAAGAAGCTGATGGGATCCGACAGTTCGCTGCCGGTGATCATGATCACCGGGCATGGCGATGTGCCGATGGCGGTTGAGGCGATGCGCATCGGTGCGTTCGATTTTCTGGAAAAGCCCTTCAACCCGGACCGCATGACCGAACTGGCCAAGAAGGCCACCAATGCCCGCCGCATGACGCTGGACGCGCGCGCGCTGCGCAAGGATCTGTCGGATGGTGGCCAGTTGATGAAAAAGCTGATCGGCACCAGCAATGCCATGGAGCGTCTGCGTGAGGATATTCTGGATCTGGGGCAGGCGGATGGCCATGTGCTGATCGAAGGCGAAACCGGCACGGGCAAGACGCTGGTGGCGCATGCGCTGCATGCGGTGGGCGCGCGCGCGGGGCGCAAGTTTGTCTCGGTGGCCTGTGCCGCGTTTGACGATGAGGGGCTGATCAAGCGCCTCTTTGGTCCGGTGCAGCCCGAGGATGCACGGCTTCCGGCCTTTGAAGAGGCGCGCGGTGGCACCCTGGTGCTGGAGGATATCGAGGCGTTGAGCGAGGCGGCGCAGGCCAAGCTGCTGACCCATATCAACGCGGAAGGCACCCCACCCGAAACGCGCGTCGTCGCCATTTCGAACATGCAGGACGAGGGGCATACCTGCGAGGACGCGTTGCGGCCCGATCTCTTTTACCGGCTCGCGAGCCTGCGGATCACCGTGCCGCCGCTGCGGCAGCGGGGCGAGGATATTCTGACGCTGTTCACGCGTTTTGCCGAGCAATTCGCCGAAGATTACGGCTGTGACGCGCCGCAGGTCAGTGCGCAGGAGGCCACGCAGCTCTTGCAGGCACCCTGGCCCGGAAACGTGCGCCAGCTCTTCAACGTGGCCGAGCGTGCGGTGTTGCAGGCGCGGCGCGGGTCGGGGACGATCACCTCGCTGCTCATGTCGGATCATCAGGACATGCAGCCGGTGATGACCACCGAGGGCAAGCCGCTCAAGGAATATGTCGAAGCCTTCGAACGCATGTTGATCGACAACACGATGCGCCGCCACAAGGGCAGTATCGCGGCTGTGATGGACGAACTTTGCCTGCCGCGCCGCACTTTGAATGAAAAAATGGCCAAGTATAATCTGCAACGGTCCGACTATCTTTGAGGCCGGTCGGCGCTGCTTTTCATTTTGTCCATTGTCATTGGCGTGTGGGTCGCTTTACTGTGACACTATGGTGACGGGCGTAATCCGCCCCGCCGCCACGAGAGATTCGCTGTTTCAGTCCTCCGTCCGGATCAGTCCGACATGATTGAGCAGACCGATTGGGCCCCGTTCACGGGGGCCACATACAAGCCTGACCCTTGAAAACGGTGGACAGGCCCTGAATTGGCTCCGCAAGGGGCCGGAGAAGAAGAACCGCGATGAAGCGCGCGAGACATCACTTTGTCAGTGTAGGGGCCGATACCGGCACCCTTGGCTGCGCGTCCGCCATCGCCCTTATCAGACATCTGCCGCAACGCGCCGCCCCACCGGGGCAGGCGGCCGCGCCGCGATGCAAACGGAAAACATGGCTACGAAAATGCTCATTGATGCCACCCACGCCGAGGAAACTCGGGTTGTGGTGGTCGACGGAAACAAGGTCGAGGAATTCGATTTTGAGTCTGAAAACAAGCGCCAGCTAGCTGGCAATATCTATCTGGCCAAGGTGACGCGGGTTGAACCCTCGCTGCAGGCGGCTTTTGTCGATTACGGCGGAAATCGGCACGGATTTCTGGCGTTCTCTGAAATTCATCCCGATTACTATCAGATCCCGGTCGCCGACCGCGAGGCCTTGATGGCCGAGGAAGAGGCGCTGGCCAACGCGCAGAATGACGAGGACGAAGATCGTCCGCGTCGCAGCAGCGGTGGGGACGGGCGCAGTGACGGGCGAAATAGCCGCTCGCGGTCGCGGTCCCGGTCGCGTTCGCGTGCCGAAAAGACCCAATCCGACGATGCTGTCGCGACCTCTGAAATCTCGGGGATGGAGACCATCGATCTAGAGGACGAGACCACCGCCACCAGCGATGTGCCTGAGGCGACATCGCCTATGGAGCGCGTGGCCGAGACCCCGGTCGAAGAGCCCGAGGATAACGGCACCGACGAGGCGGCCGAGGATGAGCCCGAGACCGACACCCGCGATCATGCGGCACAGGATGACGAGATCGAATCCGTTGCCGAAGAGGATGACAGTGAGGATATTCGCCCGGTGCGCAAGCCCCGCGCACGGCGCTACAAGATCCAGGAGGTCGTCAAGGTCCGCCAGATCATGCTGGTGCAGGTCGTCAAGGAAGAGCGCGGCAACAAGGGTGCGGCGCTGACCACCTATCTGAGCCTTGCAGGTCGCTACTGCGTGCTCATGCCCAATACCGCGCGCGGGGGTGGTATCAGCCGCAAGATCACCAATGCCGTGGACCGCAAGAAGCTCAAGGAAATCGCGACCGAAATCGACGTGCCGCGCGGCGCGGGCCTGATCGTGCGCACCGCCGGGGCGAAACGCACCAAGGCCGAGATCAAGCGCGATTACGAATATCTGCAGCGCCTCTGGGAGCAGATCCGCGAATTGACCCTGCGCTCGATGGCGCCGGCGAAAATCTATGAAGAGGGCGATCTGATCAAACGTTCGATCCGCGACCTCTACAATCGCGACATCGACGAGGTTCTGGTCGAGGGCGAGCGCGGCTATCGTATAGCCAAGGACTTCATGAAGATGATCATGCCGTCCCATGCCAAGAACGTGAAGCATTACGTCGATCAACAGCCGCTCTTTGCGCGGTTCCAGGTCGAAAGCTATCTCTCGGGCATGTTCAATCCCACGGTGCAGCTCAAATCCGGCGGCTATATCGTGATCGGCGTGACCGAGGCGCTGGTTGCCATCGACGTCAACTCCGGCCGCGCCACCAAGGAAGGCTCGATCGAAGAAACCGCACTCAAGACCAATCTTGAGGCTGCCGAAGAAGTGGCGCGCCAGTTGCGCTTGCGCGACCTTGCCGGTCTGATCGTGATCGACTTTATCGACATGGACGAGCGGCGCAACAACGCCTCGGTGGAAAAGCGGCTCAAGGACAAGCTCAAGACCGACCGCGCGCGGATTCAGGTGGGCCGGATTTCCGGCTTTGGCCTGTTGGAAATGTCGCGCCAGCGTCTGCGTCCGGGCATGATCGAGGCCACGACCCAGCCCTGTCAGGCCTGCCATGGCACCGGCCTTATCCGATCGGATGACAGCCTTGCGCTGTCGATCCTGCGCCAGATCGAGGAAGAGGGCGTGCGCCGCCGCTCGCGTGAGGTATTGGTGAAATGCCCGGTGGGCATCGCCAACTATCTGATGAACCAGAAGCGGGACCATGTGGCTCAGATCGAAGGGCGCTATGGCCTGTCGGTGCGGATCGAAGGCGATCCGCGTCTGGTCAGCCCCGATTTCACGATGGAAAAGTTCAAGACCGCGACCCGCAATGTGCCCGAAGTGCCGATGGCGCAGTTCGTTTCAGGCACATCGGCGCTGATGGATGACATCGACGACGAGGTTGAGGACGAGATCGAAGAGGAGGCCGAAACCGAAACCGGTGACGAGGCCAAGAGCGCGCCGGGCACGGGCGGCGAGGGGGGCGACAAGCCCAAGAAGAGCCGCCGTCGCCGCAGCCGCCGCCGCAAGCCCAAGAATGGCAACGGGGCGGAGCGCAATGGCGAGGGGTCCGAAGAGGGCCACGAGGACGACGAGGCGGAGGGCGCCGATGCGGCCGAGCAGACGCGCGAGGGCTCTGTCGCAGAGGTCGTGACCGCGCCCGCAACCGAAACAGCAACCCAGGTGTCTGTTGATGCGGGAGAAGAGGCTGTCTCGGAGGAGAAGCCCAAGCCCAAGCGCACCCGTGCGCCGCGCAAGAAGAAAGAGCCAGCGGCGGCAGAGGAAGCGACCTCTGACGAGGCCGCCAAACCCAAAGCGGCAGAAAAGCCCAAGCGCACCCCAACCCCGCGCAAGAAGAAAGCGCCCGAAGCCGTGGCTGTGGATGAAACCAGTATGCCGACGGAGCCAGAGGCGGCAGCGGCTGTGGTAGAGGCTGAACCCGTTGCAGAGGCGGCACCGGAGCCTGTGGCAGAGGTGACACCAGAGCCGGTGGTAGAGGTAACACCAGAGCCGGTGGCAGACGCAGAAACCCCGGAAGCCGAGCCTGCGCCGGAACCTGTGGCCGAAACTCCGGCACCCCAGGAAGAGCCCAAGCCGAAGCGCCGCGGCTGGTGGTCGCTGGGCTGAGCGGAGTCGAGACGAAAATCAAGGATGCCGCGCCCTCGGGTGCGGCATTTTTCGTTGTGTGGGGGCAGCGCGTCGCGTCTGATCGATTTCGCATCGCCCCGACCCCCGAGCGGGGGCCTCGACGCTGCTGCAGCGCGGTCCCGGGTCAAGCCCGGGACGAGTGTTTTGCATGGGGCGCAGGACGCCTTAGCGGGTCTTGCGGATCAGGTAGGTCTGGACGCCATTCGCATCGGTCGCGGAAATGAGATCATGCCCGGATTCGGCGCAGAAATGCGGCACGTCGATCACGGCCGCCGGATCATCCGCCTGCATCGTAATCACCGAGCCAATCGTCATGGATTTCAAGCGCTTGCGCAGCTTGAGCACGGGCAGCGGACACAGCAGGCCGCAGGCATCAAGGGTCTCATCAGGGGTCATGAAACGTGAGATAGCGGGCTTGTTACAGCCTGTCCACAGGGATGTGACCGATTGTCGGGTGACGCGGCCCACGGGGCAGGCTATGTCTGGCGCATGTTCGGAATCGAAATCATAGATGCAGCGCTGTTGCCCGCCATGTTCGTGGCCTTGGCCGCAGGGATCATATCCTTTCTCAGCCCCTGCGTGCTGCCCATCGTGCCGCCCTATCTGGCCTATATGAGCGGCGTGAGCCTGAATGATCTCTCCGAGAGCGGGCAGAGCCGGGCGCGCGCCGTTGTGCCTGCGCTCTTTTTCGTGCTGGGTCTGTCCACGGTCTTTATCTTTCTTGGGTTCACGGCCTCGGCGATTGGCACGGTATTCCTGCAATACCAGAGCTATTTCAACACGATAGCGGGCGTTCTGGTGATGGTTTTCGGCGCGCATTTCGTTGGGGTCTATCGTATCAAGTTCCTTGACCGCGAGGCGCGGATTGATGCGGGCGACCGGGGGGGGTCATCCCTTGGCGCCTATATCCTCGGGCTGGCCTTTGCCTTTGGCTGGACGCCCTGCATCGGCCCGCAACTGGGTGCGATCCTGTCTCTGGCGGCGTCCGAAGGGTCGGTTGCGCGGGGAACGACGCTCTTGGCGATTTATGCCATCGGGTTGGGCGTGCCCTTCCTGCTGGTGGCGGCGTTCCTGCCGCGCCTGCAAGGGTTGATGGGCTGGATGAAACGCCATATGGAGCAGATCGAACGGGTGATGGGCCTGTTGCTCTGGACCATCGGTCTCTTGATGCTGACAGGTGGCTTCTCTGCGTTTTCCTTCTGGCTGCTGGAAACCTTCCCCGCCCTTGCGGTGCTTGGATAACGCCTTACGCTTGCCAGATTTTCACGCTAGGTTCTGTTCAACGCGAGGTTGGACATGAGCAGCGAGCCCACAGTGCGCCGCAGGCGCGTGTTTTATATTCCAGGGTATGACCCGATCCCGCCGCGCCGGTATCGCGAGCTCTATCGCAAGGAAAGCGCGGCGCAAGCGACAATTTCAGGCTATGAAATCAAGGTATTGCAAGCCAAAGCTCAGGCGCGTTTTGGCTGGAATGTCTCCGCGCGGCTTGAGGGGGCAGAGGTCGAGAGCGCGTTCGAAGTGCTGGTCTGGTCCGATATCGTCAAGGGCAGCATGGATCAGGGGATTTGGGCCACCTATGCACAACTGATCCGCACGGCGACGATTTATATCGGCACCGGCGCGCTCTTTCGGTTGATGCGATTGCGCAAGGGGCCGGTGATCGCGGCGCTTTACCCGGTGGGGTTCTTGCTGGTGCAGCTTGGGATAGCCCTCTTGGCGGCATGGGGATTGGGGCGCGTTCTGGCCCTATGGCAGCCGTGGGCAGCCTGGGGTGGCCTGTTGGTCGTGCCCTTCATCCTCGAATGGTTCCGGCGATTGGATGGCCGGTTCTTTGCCTATTACCTGATGCATGATTATGCCTATTCGGCGCGCTATCTGGGGGCCAACCCGCCTGAGTTGGAAGCACGAATGGCAGAGTTTACCGCCGAGATTGCGCAGGCCATGCGGGGGGATTGCGACGAGGTGCTGGTGGTCGGTCATTCCTCGGGGGCGCATCTGGGGGTTTCGATTCTGGCGGATCTGATCCGGGGCGGGCAGGCGCCGGACCGTGGCCCGGTGTTGTCGTTCCTGAGCCTTGGGCAGGTGGTGCCGATGGTATCCTTTCTGCCGCGCGCGCGCCGCTTGCGGGCGGACCTGGCCTATCTGAGTGCGCGGGACGAGGTGACTTGGGTCGATGTCACCGCCCCCGGCGATGGCTGCGCCTTTGCGCTTTGTGATCCGGTGGCCGTGTCGGGCGTGGCCCCGCAGGACAAGCGTTGGCCGCTGGTGATCTCGGCGGCGTTTACCCAGACGTTGAGCCCGGAGCGCTGGCGCGCCCTGCGGTGGCGATTTTTTCGGCTGCATTTCCAATATCTCTGCGCCTTTGATCGGCCCGGTGACTATGACTATTTCCGTGTCACGGCAGGTCCGTTGACGCTGGCGGATCGGTTCCGCGGACGCACCCCTTCGAAAAGCCGGATCGTGTGCGCCACGTCGGGCTACACGAGCGTTGTGCCATGATCCCGCCCAAGCCGCCCGCGCGCCCTGATGCTGTATCGCTCTGGCGCTATCTGCGGCTGTTTCGGGCCGATATCCTCTCGGCGCAGCCTGTCCGTCTCTATCGCGCGTGGATGGCTGAATTTCGCACGCCGTTCTTTCGCTCTTACCTTTGCAATGACACGGCCTTGGTTGATTTGGTGCTGAAACAACGCCCCGATGATTTCCCGAAATCCACCCGTGTATCCGAGGGGTTGCGGCCCCTGCTGGGGCAATCAGTCTTTGTCACCAATGGCGCCACATGGAGGCGGCAGAGGCGCATCATTGACCCTGCGTTCGAGGGAGGGCGGTTGCGGGATACGTTTGGGGCGATGGTCACGGCCGGGCAGGGGGCGGTTGCACGGCTGGCCCCGCTGGCTGATGGCAGAGGGTTTGATATTGAGGGCCACACCAGCCATGCTGCCGCCGATGTGATCTTTCGCACGCTGTTTTCGCTGCCGATCGAGGATCGCACTGCCGCGCAGGTGTTTGACGCCTTCAAGGCGCATCAACGCACGCAACCGGTGCTGAACCTTGCCGCGTTCATTCCCTTGCCGCGTTGGTTTCCACGCTTTCACCGCCGTCAGACGCGGGTGACGGCGCGGACCATCCGGGGGTTGATCACGGAACTGACCGCGCGGCGGCAGGCCGAGATTGCGGCGGGGACCGCGCCGGATGATCTGGCGACCAAGATCATGACCACCGCCGATCCCGAAACCGGCGCGCGGTTCGAGACCGAGGAGATGGTCGATCAAGTCGCGATTTTCTTTCTGGCCGGGCATGAAACGAGTGCGTCTGCGCTGGCCTGGGCGCTCTACCTGCTGGCGCTTTACCCGGAGTGGCAGGACAAGGTCGCCGCAGAGGCCGAGGCAGTCTTTAGCGCCCGCGCGCCGGAATTTGCCGATATGGCGCAGTTGCGCATCACCCGCGATGTGTTCCGCGAGACGCTGCGCCTCTATCCGCCGGTGCCGATGATGGTGCGCGAGACGGCCTGTCCCGAACGGTTCCGCGACCGAGACATCGCACCCGGCGCGCAGGTGGTGATCAGCCCCTGGCATCTGCACCGGCACGAGCGGCTCTGGGACAATCCCGACGGGTTTGATCCGGCGCGTTACGGCACCGAGAATGGCAAGACCTGTCTGCGCGATGCGTTCATTCCGTTTTCTGCCGGTCAGCGGGTCTGCACCGGGGCGGGGTTTGCGATGATCGAGGGTCCGCTCTTGCTTGCGATGCTGGTGCGGGCCTATCGCCTGAGCCCGGTCGAGGGGCGCCCGCCCATGCCGGTGGCGCATCTGACGGTGCGCGGGCGCGATGGAATCTGGCTGAAACTTTTGCCGCGCTGATCCGACACCCCTTTGCAAGCAGCATCAGAGCGCCTATGTATAGGCTGTCCGCGCAAGCGGACTATGGACATAAACGCGCTCGTAATAAGCGGATCGGACCCGGGGGCGGTAC